>DATKDF010000120.1:0-18812 GCA_035512795.1 Vicinamibacterales bacterium | reverse complement strand
AGGCCCGCCATGGGACTAGCGGCGGCGGCCGGCCGGCCTGACGCCGAGCGCCCGATCGGCCGCCCGACGCTCGGCGGCCGAGAGTGGCCCGCCGCTCTCGGCGAGCATCTCGTCGAGCAGGCCCGCGAGGTCGTCGAGCTTGACCTTCTCCTCGAGCGCGGATGCGACGTAGGCGCTCACGCTGGGCGCCCGCCCTTGGCGCACGGCCCGCCGGGCCCGCTGCGCCAGACCTTTCGGCAGGCTGACCGCGATCTTCTCGGACGTGTTCATACCGGCAGTATGACTCGGACCGGCCTGGCCGCCAACCTCGAACGTTGGGCACGGCAGGCTTCGACCGGGGCCGTCATTCAGTACCCCATCCTCTTCACCGGCGCCGCGACGTTGCTGGAACAGCAGCGCCGCCAGTGCGGCGTCTGAAAGCGGAACGCCTACCGCACGCGCCTGAACTCGGCGCGGACGGTGTCCAGTTCCTTCTGCAGGACGTCGGCGCGCGCGAGCGCGTCGCGGCCCACCTTCATGTCGACGTTCGTCGTCATACGCGACAGGTACGTGATGTGGGTGCGCAGGCCCGGCTTGCCATAACGGACCGGCTGGTCAACGAGCGTGTCGGCCACCGCCTGGAGCGCCGTCGTCCTGGCCGCATTGCCCTGCGCCTGCTGGAGCGCCTGTTGCACGTCGGTCACGAGCTGCTGGACCGACGCGACCATCGCCTGCATGCGCGCGTTGTGGTCGAACTGTTCCTGCAGATCGGCGGCCGTGAGTCCCTCCGCCGCCAGGCGCGGGTCGATGAGCAGATTGAAGCGCTGCACATGGACGCGGCCGTCGATGGTCACGCGCGCTTCGTAGGCCCCGGGTGCCGGCGGCAGGCCGTTCGCATGCCGGACATCCCAGACGAACCGGTTGACGCCCCGCATCTTCGTGACGCGGGCGACGGGCATCGGCTCGGCACCGGTCAGCCGCCCGGCCATCATCGCGGGATCGAGGTTCGGTGCGGCGCCGCGGCCACCAGCTCCCCCGCCGCCCCGACTGCCGCGGCCACCACGCCCACCCGCGGCCGGCGCGTCGCTGCTGTACCGGTTGACCGGCTGGCCGCGCGCATCGACGATCTCGATCGTCACCGGGCCGGCCGGCGGCGCCGGCAGGTAGTACTCGATCGTCGGCGACAGGGTCTCGGGGCTCACGCGGGTTCGATAGCCGTCGCGCGGCGCGAACACGCGCGCCTCACCGACCGACGTCGCCGGGCCGACCTGGTGAATCGCCGACAGGCCGTCGAGGATCCAGATGCCGCGCCCCTGCGTCGACACGACGAGGTCCTTCCGGAACACCTTGATGTCGGTGATCGGCACGTGGGGCATGTTCAGGTGGAACGGCTGCCAGCGCCGGCCGTTATCGAACGAGATGAACAGGCCGAACTCGGTCCCGGCGTAGAGCAGGCCCTCGCGATCGGGGTCCTCCCGGACGACGCGCGCCGGCCAGTCGGCGGGAATGCCGTTGGTTCCCGGCGTGAGCAGCGTCCACGACTGCCCGTAGTCATCGGTCAGGTAGATGTAGGGCCGGTAGTCGCCAAGGAGGTAGCGGTAGACCGCGTAGTACGCCGATCCGCGCCGGTGCGGTGAGGCTTCGATCCACTGGACGCGTCCGCCCTCGCCGAGGTCGGTCGGCGTGATGTTCGCCCACGTGCGTCCGTTGTCGCGCGTGATGTGGAACGGCCCGTCGTTGGCGCCGGTCCAGATGACGCCGGGCTCGTGCGGCGACTCGGTGATCGCGTAGAGCGTGCTGTAGAACTCCTCGCCGGTCACATCCCGAGTGATCGGCTCGCCGCTGGCCGCCTGACAGCACGGCGGAAACCAGGTGAGGTCCGGCGACATCCGCTCCCACGTGACGCCCATGTCGCGCGTGCGATGCAGGTACTGCGAACCGTAGTACAGGACATCCGGGTCGTGCGGCGACGTCGCCATCGGCGTCACGCGCTGCATGCGGTAGACGAGGTCCTGCCCGTCATTGCCGTAGAGCGACTGGCCGCCCACCCAGTAGTTCTTCTCCTGACCCGTCCGCCGGTTGAGCCAGCTGAACTGCCCCTTGCAGTTGCCGTAGACGATGGTCGCGTCGCGCGGGTGCGGAAAGAGCGGCCCGGTCTCGCAGCCAGGCCCCTCGGTGATCGACGCCGGATCGAGGGGCTCGGCGCGGCTCGACAGGATCATCGTCGAGTTGTCCTGCTGGGCCGCGTAGAGGTTGTAGGGAAACTCGTTGTCGGTCCAGACGCCGTACAGCTCCGACGTCGGCTGGTTCATTTGCGTCGACCACGTGGCGCCGCCGTCCGTCGACACGTTGGCGCCGCCGTCGTTGGACTGGACCATGACGTCGCCGCTCGCCGGACTCACCCAGATGTCGTGGTTGTCGGTGTGCGGCGTGCGGATCGTCTCGAACGTCTGCCCGCCGTCGCGCGACCGCCAGAAGCCCTCGGCGCCGCCGTAGACGACGTCGGCGTTGGTCGGATCGGCGCCGAGCGTCGTGTAATAGAACGGCCGCTGGACCATGCCGGCCGGCGACGGCAGCGCCCGCCACGACTGGCCCGCATCGTCCGACCGGTACATGCCCCCACCCGGCGCGGCCTCGATGAGCGCGTACACACGGTTGGGATCGGCGGCCGTCACGGCGACGTTCCCTTTTCCGATGAGGCCGGTCGGCAGGCCGTCGCTGATCTTCGTGAACGTCCCGCCGCCGTTGGTGCTCTTGTAGAACCCGCCCTCACGGCTGCCACTGATGATCGTCCAGGGCTTGCGCTCGAGGCGTGACATCCACGCGAAGACCACGTCGGGGTTACCCGGCTGAAGTTCCACGTCCATCGCACCAACCTGGTCGGTCAGGTACAGCACCTTCCGCCACGACCGGCCGCCGTCGGTCGTCTTGAACACCCCCCGCTCGGAGTTGGCCTTGAAGATGTCGCCGTTGGCCGCGACGTAGACCACCTCCGGATTGGCCGGGTGGACGACCACGGCACCGATCTGCCCGGCGTCGTAGAGCCCCGCAAACGTCCAGGTCGCGCCCGCGTCGCTCGACCGGTACACACCACGCCCGGTCGAGACGTTACTGCGAACGCCGTCCGATCCGGTGCCGAGATAGACGACGTCCGGGTTCGACGGCGCTACGGCGATCGCCCCGGTCGATCCAACCGGCACCTGCCCGTCCGTGATGGGCCGCCACGACCGGCCGCTGTCGGTGGTCTTGAAGACACCGCCGCTCGCGACGCCCAGGTAGAAGGTCGTCGGCTGCGACGGCACACCCGCGACGGTGGTCACGCGGCCGCCGCGCGAGGGACCGACCAGCCGGTACCGGAGGCCCTCGAACAGGGCCGGATCGACGGCCGGCGCCGGACCCGTGCCGGTCGTCTGGGCCCGAAGCTGAATCGCGAGAGCCCCGGCAGCCACGGCGAGCGTGGCGACGAGCGTGACGATGGGAATGCGCACCATGGGGGGATTCTAAGCGGTGCTAGACTCAGGAATCCATTTCCGCCACGTCCCGTCAGACCCGTGGCGCGATCGGCCCTTATCGGAGGATTGCAATGCGCGCTGTTCGAAGCGTTCTGCTGCTCGGAGTCTCGCTGGCCGTCCTGCCGGCGGTCCTGATGACGTCGACCACGACGACGTCGGCGTTTACCGGTTTCGGCGGGGCCGTGCTCGTCGGCGACGGCGAAGTCTTCGCGGGCGAGGCCGCCAACCAGTTCCGGCCCGGCATGGTCTACGTGTACCGGAAGATCACCGGGGCCTGGCGGGAAGTGGCCACGATCACCGGCCCGAACGCCCGCGTGGGCGATCGGTTCGGGTCGTCGCTCGCCCAGGACGGGACGACGCTCCTTGTCGGCGCTGGCGCCGAGACCATTCATGTCTTTACCCGACGCGACGGCCGGTGGGCGCACGCGTCGACGATCGAGGCGAGCGCCGTCGAGGGTGACAACGTGCGGTTCGGCGCGATCGGCGCGGGCAGCGACTGGCTGCTCGTCGGCCAGCCGGCCCTCGGCGGCGGACGCGGACGAGGCGGTCGCGGGCGCGGCAGCGCCGATGCGACGCCACAGCCGGCCGGCCGGGTCTACGCCTTCAAGCGCGACGCCAGTGGCCCGTACCGCTACCAGACGACGCTGACGTCGCCCGATCCCGACAGCCAAGGCGACAACTTCGGCGCGTCGATCGTGATGGCCGGCACCATGGCGCTCATCGGCGCCAGCGGTCAGGCGTCACGAGCGGGCGTCGTGCACGAATTCAGCGTGGACGCGGCCGGCACGTGGACACCTACGCGGAGCTTCACGCCGACCGGCATCGGCAACAACGCGCTGTTCGGGTCGGCGATTGCCCTGCGGGACAGCGAGGCCGTCGTGGCTGCGCCCGGCGACGGCGGCTACGGCGCGGCCTACGTCTTCCGTCGGGTCGAACAGGGTGCGGGCCGGCGCGGTGGCGGGGCCGGCGCGGCCGGTGGCCGCGGCGCCCCGGCGCAGGGGGCGGCGGGGACCAACTTCACCTGGCAAGAGCAGGTGCGGCTGACCGCCGCGGCCGCCGGGCGTCAGGACCGGTTTGGCTCGGCGGTGGCCACGACCGATACCGACGTGCTCATTGGCGCGCCGGGCGCTGGCGGACCCGGCGGCGTCTTCGTGTTCACGCGCGGCGCCACCGGCTTCCGCCTCAGCACGATCGACCTGCTGTCGCCGTACCTGCCCGAACCGGCGCAGGCCGGCCAGTCGCTCTCGCTCGGGGGCGACGTGCTTGCCGTGGGTGCCGCGGGGGTGACCGCCGGCGCCGGGGGCCTGCTCATCTACGAGCGCGACGCCGACGGGGCCTGGCGCGACACACCGATCATCACGACCCCGCTCGACGAACTGCCGATGCTCACCGGCAGCGAGCGCGTGTGCTCCGGCGAGGGCAAGGTCGAGATGTTCGAGTGCGGCAACACGGAGCTGCTGGCTTTCCTGCCGCCCTCGGCACTCACGCACGACGGCCACTCCGTCGAGATGAACGATCTCTGGGGCTGGACCGATCCGCAGACCGGGAAGGAATGGGCGCTCGTCGGCCGGCGCGACGGCACGACGTTTGTCGACATCACCAACCCGACGCACCCGATCCCGACCGCCGACCTGCCGCTCACCGAGGGCGCACGGCCGAACAGCTGGCGCGACATGAAGGTCTACAAGGATCACACCTACATCGTCGCCGACTCGGCCGGTCCGCACGGCATGCAGGTGTTCGACCTGACGCGGCTGCGCACGATTCAGCCGCAGGCCAACGGCCGGCCGGCTCTGGTCACCTACGACGTGCTTTACGACCGCATCGCCAGCGCCCACAACATCGTCATCAACGAGGAGAGCGGGTTTGCCTACTCGGTGGGATCGAGTGGCGGCGGCGAGACCTGCGGCGGGGGTCTCCACATGATCGACATCCGCAACCCGAAACAGCCGACCTTTGCCGGCTGCTTTGCCGACCAGGAGACCGGCCGGCGCGGCACGGGCTACTCGCACGACGCGCAGTGCGTCACCTATCGCGGGCCCGACAAGCGCTACACCGGCCACGAAATCTGCGTCGGCTCGAACGAGACGATGATCAGTGTCGCCGACGTCACCGACAAAGCGAACCCGAAAGCGCTCGCGCGTGCGGCCTACCCGAACGTCGGCTACGCCCACCAGGGCTGGTTCACCGACGATCATCGGTACTTCTTCGTCGACGACGAAGGCGACGAGGGCGAGAACCTGCCCAGGACGCGGACGCTCGTGTGGGACATGACCGACCTCGAGAACCCGCGATTGGCCAAGGAGCACCTCGGCGTCGGGGCCTCGTCCGATCACAACCTCTACATCGTCGGCAACCTGATGTACCAGGCCAACTACCGTTCGGGCCTGCGCATCCTCAGCATCACCGATCCCGAGAACCCGCGCGAGGTCGCCTTCTTCGACACGGCGCCCTACACCGACAACGGCCCGGGGTTCAACGGCGCGTGGAGCGTGTACCCGTTCTTCCAGAGCGGCACGATCATCGTCAACAGCATCGAGCAGGGCCTCTTCCTCGTGCGGCCGACCGACAGACCGGTGAGGAGGTAGGAGGACGGAGGGCAGAGGGCAGAGGGCAGAGGGCAGAGGGCAGAGGGCAGAGGGCAGAGGGCAGAGGAAGATGGGCACACTGATGCGCTGCGCCGCGATCGCGGCTGCGGTCCTGACCCTCCAGGCGGGTTTCGGCGTGCGGGCTCAGGACGCCGCCCTCCTCTACGTCTGCGTGCAGGACGACGCGAAGGTCGCAGTGGTCGACATGGCTGCGCGGGCCGTCGTGCGAACGATCGACCTGACGGCGCTGGGCTTCACGACCACCGCCAAACCTCACTACATCGTCGTCGAGCCGGACGGCGCGCACTGGTACGTGTCGCTCATCGGCGAGGATCGCGTCGTCAAGTTCGATCGGCAGGATCGCGTGGTCGGCCAGTTCGAGATGGAGACGCCCGGGATGCTCTCGCTCGTCCCGGGCGCCGACCTGCTCGTCTCGAGCCGGTCGATGAGCGCGGTCAACCCGCCGAAGCGTGTGGCCGTGATCCGGCCGAGCGACATGACCGGCGAAGAGGTGGACATCCTCTTCCCGCGGCCGCATCCGATGGCCGTCTCCGGCGGCTATGCCTACACGGGCAGCCTCGGCGTCAACCAGATTGCGTCGATCGCCCTGGCCGACCAGCGCGTGCAGATCATCAACGTCACGGGTCCTACGCACGCGCTCGTCCAGTTTGTCGTCTCGCCCGACGGGCGCACGCTCGTCGCCGCGGCGGAAGTGTCGGGGCAGGTGCTCGTGTTCGACCTGGCGACGCCGGCTCGTCCCTCGCTCGTCCGGACACTCGACGCCGGCAAGATGGCGTTCGATCCGGCGTTCACACCCGATGGCGCGGCACTCTGGGTGCCCGTCAAGAGCACCGACGAGATCGTCGTCTTCGAGACCGCGACGTGGCGCGAGACCGGCCGCATCGGCGGGGCGGTATTCCAGCAGCCGCACCAGATCGTCTTCTCGCCAGACGGCCGGACGGCGTTTGTGACCAACAACAACAAGATGGACCACATGGCCGACCCGGCCCATGCCGGTCACGCCATGCCCGCCACAGCCGGCGGACCGGCCTCACTGGCCATCGTCGACGTTTCCACGCGAACGGTCGCGGCCACAATCGAACTGGGCCGGAACCTGACCGGCATGGGCACGGCCCGACGCTGGTGATCGGACCTGTCACCCGGGTCGGCCTGGCGGCCCTGCTGCTCGGCGCGACCGCCGTCGTCGGGCAGCCAGCCCAGCCGCCGCCAGCGTTCACGCGCCTGGTCGCCCCGTTCGAGATCCTCGACCTCGATGGGCGGCCCTACGCCCTGCCCTGGCTCGGCGGCCTCGATGTGCCGCGCCCGCAGTTGGTCGACATCGACGGGGACGGCGACCTCGACCTGTTCGTGCAGGAGTACTCGAACGCGGTCATGTTCTTCGAGAATACCGGCACGCCGACGGCGCCGCGGTACGAGTGGCGGAGCGATCGGTACCAGGAACTCGCGATCGGCGAGTGGTTCCGCTTCGTCGACATCGATGGCGATGGGCTGGTCGACCTGCTGGCGGAGCTGCCGTTCAGCCGCATCCGGTACTACCGGAATACCGGCACGGCCGAGGCTGCCCGATTCGATACGCCGGGCACGCTCCAGGACCTGGACGGCGAGCCCCTCTTCTTCGACCGACAGAACATCCCGGCCCTCGTCGATCTCGACTGCGACGGCCGGCTGGATCTGTTCGTCGGCCGCGTCGAAGGCACGGTCACCCACTACGAAGCCGTCGAACCGGGATCGCTTCGCTTCGCGCTCATCGAGGAGTTCTGGGAGGGCATCGAGATCATCGGCACGATCGGCGGCCTGGGCTTCGGGTCGCGCCACGGCGCCAATGCCATTGCGTTCGCCGACTTCGACGGCGACGGCGACCTGGACCTGTTCTGGGGCGACTTCTTCGAGCCGGGCGTGCTGCTCATCGAGAACATCGGCCGGACGTGCAGCACGCCGTCGTTCCAGGTCGATCCCATCCGGCTGCCATATGCCGACACGCGGTCGAGCGGCTACAACGCGCCCGCGCCGGTCGACCTCGACGGCGACGGCCACCTGGACTTCCTGATGGGCGTCATCGGCGGCGCCTTCAATCCGGTGCGGACGGCCGCGGACAACTTCTATTTCTGGCGGCGTATCGGCCCGACGGCGATGCGACTCGAGACCAGGCGGTTTCTCGACGGCTTCGACATCGGCAGCGAGTCGACGCCGGTCCTGGTCGATCTCGACGGCGACGGCGACCTCGATCTGGTCGTCGGCAACAAGATCGAACCGTCCGACGGCGACGCCGGGCGCCTGCACATCCTGATGAACGAGGGCACGCCGACGGCACCGCGGTTCCGCCAGACAGCGGCGCTCCGGCTGACCGACGCGTACCACCTGGCGCCGGCGCTCGGCGATCTCGACGGCGACGGCGACCTCGATCTGATCCTCGGCACGTGGAACCAGGATCTGCTTTACTTCCGGAACGACGGCACGGCAGCGGTACCGAAGTTCGTCGCCGACCCGGCCGGCACGATTCGCCCGCCGCGCGCGATCAACGCCTCGCCGGTGCTCGCCGATCTCGATGGCGACGGCGACCTCGACCTGCTCATCGGCCAGTCGAACGGGACGATCGCGTACTACCGGAATGCCGGCACGCCCCGAGCGCCGCGCTGGGAACTGGTGACCGACGCGCTCGACGGCATCAAGGTGGGTCGACGCAGCCGGCCGGCGCTCGTCGACCTCGACGGTGACGGCCTGCTCGACCTCGTGGTGGGCCGCGAAGAAGGCGGCCACTTCGTGTTCCGGAACGCCGGCACGCCGACGGCGCCGCGGTTCGTGCCGGCACCCGCCCTGGCGGTCACCCTGCCGGCGCTCTCGACGCCCGTGGTGGCCGACCTCGACGGCGACGGCGTGCTCGACATCGTGTCGGGCGGCGCCGGCGGCGGCCTCATGTTCTTTCGCGGCTCGCGGTAGCGGACAGATCGACCAGCGAGGCGGCCGACGACGGCTGGAAGCGCCCGTGCTGCAGGAAATGAATCGTCTGGTCGATCACCGGACCGCTGTTCATGATGAAGGCGTGGCCGCGGCCGACGACCACCAGATCCGCCATGCCCTCGACGCGCGTTTCGGATACGAGCACGCGTCCGTCACCCGGACCGTCGAATCGGCGGGCGAGCACGCTTCGCGCAACGGCACCGGCAATGACACCGACCTCGAAATCCACCGGCCCGAGCCTGGCGGTCACCGCGTCGGCCTCAGAGGCCAGCAGAGGCCCGACCGGGCCGGCAAGCGCACGGAGCACGCGGCTGCCCTGGAGCTGACGTGCCAGGTCGCTGCCCTGATTCGGCGGGCCGATCATCACGACGCGGCCGAGACCCGGCGGCCTGGCCGTCCGGACGAGCTCCCGCACGACCAGCCCGCCGAGCGAGTGCGTCATGAAGTGCAGCCGGCCGGCGCCCGGATCCGGCAGGCGGCGAGCCACGTAGTGCGCCAGCGCATCAATGGGCATCCGACGCGAGGGATAGGTGATGCCGACCGTGCGAAACCCGGCGGCCCGAAGACGCCATGCGGGCCACGCCATCGACCAACGCGAACGCCACAGTCCGTGCAGCAGGACGACCGTGTCCACCCCCGCATCGTACAAGACGCCGGGGGTCTTCTGAAAAGACCCCCGGCGTCCTGCTCCCGTTCGGCTATCCTGTGCCCATCCTTCCGGGAGGCCCCATGAGCGTGGATCGCCGTGCGTTTTTCAAGTACGCGGCCAGTGCCGCAGCTGTTGGTGTGTTCGCGCCCGACCTGTCCGCCCAGCGCGGTCGCGGCGGCGCCCCGCAGGGGCCGCCCCCTGCGCCGCGTCCGCCACTCGGCAACGGCGAACCGCCGGCGCTCCAGTTCCAGGCCTATCCGGGTGGTACGGGCGCGTATCTGGAACGGCTGGCGCGCGAGCGTGGCCGGCAGGCCTTTGAACGGACGACGATGCGCGTCGAACCGTGGCGTGGACCGGTGCCGACCGACGAGGGGGCGATCGCGTTTCTGCCCGTGCACCGGCTGGCCGCGCTCCTCGAGGCCCGGCGCCTGTCGCCGATCGATCTCACGGATATCTACCTTGCGCGCCTGAAGCGATTCGACCCGACGCTGCTGTTCGCGGTGACGATTCTCGAAGACCAGGCCCGGGCGGCCGCGCGGCAGGCCGACGCCGAGATTCGTGCCGGCCGGTATCGGGGTCCGCTCCACGGGATCCCGTACGGGCTGAAGGATCTGTTCGCCGTCAAGGGCACGCCGACGACCTGGGGGTCGGAGGACTTCGAACAACAGGTGATCGACGTCGACGCCGAGGTGTACCTGCGCCTGCGCGACGCCGGCGCGATTCTGCTGGCCAAGCTCGCGACCGGACGATTCGCGTCGGGCGACAACTGGTTCCGCGGCCAGACGAAGAACCCGTGGAACACCGAACAGGGGTCGAGCGGATCGTCGGCCGGTCCGGCGTCGGCGACCGCGGCCGGGTGCGTCGCGTTCGGCATCGGCACCGAAACACAGGGGTCGATCATTTCGCCGGCGCGGCGCTGTGGCCTCTCCGCGCTGCGGCCGACGTTCGGACGCGTGAGCCGGCACGGCGGCATGGTCCTGGCGTGGAGCATGGACAAGACCGGTCCGCTCTGCCGGACGATCGAGGACTGTGCGCTCGTCTTCAACGTGATTCACGGCGTCGACGAGAAGGATCCATCCACGGTGATGGCGCCGTTCCAGTGGGAGCGCCGCCCGAATCTCGCCTCGCTGCGCATCGCCCTGGCCGACGATGCGCCGCCGGCGATGGTCGAAGTGGTGCGGTCGCTCGGCGCGCGGCCGGTGCCGATGAAGCCCCGGCCGAACATGAACATCTCGTCGCTCGGCGTCGAGTCGGCCGCCGCGTTCGATTTCTACGCCTCGACACGGCCCGACCCGCCACCCGACGAGACCGGCCGCAGCGGCCGCGGCGGCGGCCGGTTCACGCGCGGCCGCACGACGACCGCGCTCGAGTTCCTGCAGTCGCAGCGGCACCGGCTCATCCTGATGCGCGAGATGGACGAGGCCATGCGCGACATCGACATGTACATCAGCGGCTCGGGCGACATCCGCCTGACGAACCAGACCGGCCACCCGACCGCCGTCGTCCCGCACGACTTCGCCGGCGAGACGCATCAGCAGCCGGTCTGCGCGATGCTCGTCGGCAACCTCTTCGCCGACGATCGCATCCTGTCGGTCGCCCACGCGTATCAGATGGCCACCGACTGGCACACGCGGCGGCCCCGTCTCGAATGACGAAGCCATGCACCCGCAACTGACGCGCCTTGTCGGCGACTACGACGCCGCGCACGCGCGCCTGCACGCGGTGGCCGGCCGGTTGACGCCCGGCGAGGCGGCCGACCGGCGCGATTCGGGTCGCTGGTCGGTGGCCGAGAATGTCGCCCACCTGAACCTGACCTCGGCGGCCTTCCTGCCCGCGCTCGAGAACGGCCTGGAAGAAGCCAGCCGGCTCGGCGGCGACGCGCGCACCCGCTATCGGCGCGATGCGATGGGCTGGCTGTTCACGATGATTGTCGGCCCGCAACCGCGCATCGGACGGCTGCGGCTGGGCAGCGTGAAGACGCCCAGGCCCTTCGTGCCCGATGGCGGAGCCCGAATCGACGAACTTCTGGCCGAGTTCGACCGCCTGCAGAGCGCTCTCGTGGACCTGATTACCGCGTCGGACGAGCGGCCCATCGACCAGGTCTATGTCGAGTCGCCCTTCAGCCGGCGCGTGCGGTACAACATGTTCAGCGCGTTCCTGATGATCCCGCGCCACCAGCTCCGCCACATTCATCAGTGCGAGTGGCTCTGGGCCGATCCCCCACGCTGATGGCCGTCTCGCTCTCGTTTCGCGACTACGTGCTCGAGCAACTCGCCGCCGTCCCGCAGCGCATGCCGCCCTTCGCCCCGATCCCCGGCAAGCCACCCATGACGGGGTACTCTTATGGACCTATCCGCCTCAGTCAACATCCCCGCCGAGCCCACTGACGTGGCCGGCGTGCTCTTCGACCCGCACCGGCTGCCGGAGTGGGTCAGTGCCGTCGAGTCTGTCGAGGTCCTCGACAAGGCCATCCGGCCGGGCGCACGCGTCCGGCACACCGGCGCGCTCTTCGGGCGGCCGATTACCTGGACGACGGAAGTGGCCGGGTTTCACTTCCCCCACGTGCTCGATCTGCGGGTGGTCGACGGGCCGTTCGTCGGATCGCTGCACTACCGGGTGGACCGGTCGCCGGGGGGCTCGAGGGTGACGGTGCGGAGTGTTGGCTCGGTCGACGGCGCGCCGGACGTGCTCGTCGCGCCGCTGCTGCAGGCCGCGCTCGGCGCGGACCTCGAGCGGCTCAGGTCGCTCGTCGTGCCGGCGCCGCCTCCGGCGCCTCTCGCTGACGGTTGAAGCGGGACACGCGGAGCGCGGCCTCGAGATGCTGCGGCGCGACGCGGCCGTTGAACGTTGCGCCCTCCTGCAGGATCACGCGCGCGCTGACGACCTGCCCGCTCATGACGGCGCCGGCGCGGATGTCGACCACGTCGGTGGCGACCAGTTGACCGTCGGCGCGGCCGAACACCGTGATATCGCGCGCGATCACGTCGCCGCGGACGACTGCCCCAGCCGCCAGGGTGACGGCCGCACCCTCACACACGACATCGCCCTCGACACGTCCCTCGATCGTGACGTCTTCGGAGGCGCGCAACTCACCGGTGAGCACGATCGTGCTGCCGAACGTGAACATCGCTCCTGATTGTACCGCCCGCTCCGCTAGCCGCCGCAGTAGTTTCCGGTGAAGTCGCGGCAGCGCTCGAGCTTGAAATCGGGGTCGAGCGCCGGCGGGGCGTCGGCCTCGGCCACCGCACGGCCGGTGGCGTACATCCAGCGCGTCATGCGCGTCAGCTTGGCCGTATCGATCCGGTCGGGGTTGTCGAATGGCGTGTGATAGTCCTCGTGCAGGAGCGTCGTGAAGAAAAGGGCCGGAATCCCCGCCCGGGCGTAAGGCAGATGATCGCTCCGGTAATACCACCCCTCGCGATGCGCGGGGTCGTCCCACGAGTGGTCGACCGTGAAGCCCGACACGGCCTGATTGGCGGCGAGCGCCATGTCCACAAGGGCCCTGGAGTTCCGGTGGGGCGGGACCGCGCCGAGCAGCGCGGCCGTGTCCGGGTCGTTGCGGCCGATCATGTCGCCGTTGAGCACGGCCACGATCGACCCCTTCGGCACAGTGGGATGCACGACATACCAGCGCGATCCCATCAGGCCACGCTCCTCGGCGCCATGCCACACGAACAGCACCGACCGGCGACCCGGCGTCGCCGCAAATGCCCGGCCAATCGCCAGCAGCGCCACCGACGTCGTCGCGTTGTCGTCGGCGCCGTTCCAGATCGCGTCGCCATCGACCTCGTACCGCTCCCCGTCGTGATCCTGGTGCGCGCTGAACAGCACGTGCTGGCCGCGGCGATCCGGATCGGTACCCGTGATCTTCGCGACGACGTTGACCGACGGGTAGGTGAACGACTCGGTGAAGAGTGACGCATCGAGCGAGGCACCGGCCAGCATCGCGCCGCCGAGCGCGGCGTCGCGCACGTACAGCACGGGCATGCCGGTCGAGGCCGTCCGCGGCTCGGCCGTGCCGTGCGGATCGAGCCCGTACGCGCCGCGCGGCAACCGGAACGCCAGGCGCGACCACTGGCGTGCCTCTTCCTCCTCGGGAATCAGGAGTACCAGCGCGGCCGCACGGTTGGCCAGTCCGCGCTCAATCGTGCGCGCCCAGTTTCGGAAGGCCTGCGGCGTCCCGGGTTCGCCAGGCGCCGGCCTGTACCGCACGACCACCGCTCGGCCGTCGAACGGCCCCCCGAGCGCCTCGGGCGTCGGGTCGCTCAGGACGACGACCGGTGCCGTGAGGTGCCCCAGCCCCGTGGCCGCCGGTACGACGTCGGTGCCCATCCGGAGCGTCCGGCCAGCGAGAACGACACGGCTGCCCTGCGAGGTACGGAAGCGTTCGACCGGGAAGAACTGAAAGTAGGTGCCATCATCACCGGCCGGCTCGAGGCCGGCCGCGCGTGCGCGTTCGGCCAGCCACGCCGAGGCCCTCAACTCGTCGAGCGTGCCGCCCTCGCGGCCGCGCGTGTGGTCGCCGGCCAGCGCGAACAGGTCCGCACGCAGGTCGGCCTCACGAATGCGGTCGATGGGATCCTGCGCGACCGCCTCGGCCCACGCCCCGGTGCCGACCGCCAGCACGACCAGAAAACCGATCCAGCAGTTCCTGCAGTCCATCGGCGCACCTCGTATGCACACGGGCGCATCATCGCCGCTTTGGTCGGACGAGGCAAGCTGAAGCGGGTACGGTCTGGCGGGACGAAGCGGCTCAGCGGCCGAAGCCGAGAAGGGCGGCCACGCGGGTCATGAGGCGACCGATGGCGGGCCGGCTGGTCGGATTGCGATGCACGAACTCGAAGCCGCCGTAGAACCGGGTCGGCTGGCCGGGCGCCGACAGCCGCTTGGCGTAGGCGACCCGCGCGTGCAACACGATGTTCTCGCCAATGGGTGGCAGAAACGATACCTCGAGCACATCGTGCTCTGTGAGAACGGCCTCGGTCTCGGCGGCAAATCCCCCGAAGCTGAGGTCCTTCACGTCCATGCGCGCCTTTTCAGCCACAAGAAAGGCGGCGACCAGCCCCTCCACCAACAGGCGAGGGGTGCGGCGACGCTCCTTGCCTTGCGGCGCGGGCGTGGGCAACTGTCCGGCCGATTCTGTCGATGGCATGACTTGCCCTCAAGGGAGCAAGGACCATGCCGACGACCGGCGACAGGTCTTTGCGCATTTGCCCGGTTCCGGGCCGGCCATCGCGGGCCGGCCGCACCAGAAGTGTGGCTGCGATTACAAGTCAGCCCGATGGGCGGGCCGTCAGCACATCGATCATGGCTGCGCCGATGGCGCGGGCGCCGACCGCCAGGGCACCCTCGTCGGCGACGAAATCAGGACTGTGCGGCAGGCCCGCCGTGCCGGCACCGCTGTTCGACACGCCGAGAAAGAACATGACACCCGGCACGAGGGCCTGGAACGACCCGAAGTCTTCGCTGAACGCCGGCACCATCGTGTTCAGCATCACGACCGCCTCGTCGCCGAGCACACGCCGGATGCTCGCCGCGGCACGAGCCACGAGGGCCGGATCGTCGTGACCGCAGATGTGCCGGACACCGGGCACCTCCGACGCGAAGGGCACCGGATCCGGAGCGTCGGATCGGACGGCATCCACGTCGGCGCGAAAGGCGACGACCGGACCCGGTGTGCGCCCGGCCAGGACGCCCACGACACCATGGCCGCCGACGCCGGTGCGGACGTCGAACCCGAGCCGGCCGAGGCGATCGGCGACCAGGGCCGCCGTGCGCGTCTCGGCGCCAGACAATTCGGGATGGCGGTGGATGTCGCGGCGGAGTTCATCTCCCGCTCCTGGCCAGACGATGATAACAGGCAGTGCGCGGCACGGCCCTCGATCCGCTCTTCGCACGGCACTTCCCCGGGCTGGCGGGAACTTGCTGTGGAACGATATGTCTGCCATAGTTTCCAGTGAAAGGATCGCAAAATGGCTCGGGCCAGCACGCGCACGGTGCCGATCGACGACGGGGCGGTGGTGACCAGGGCCGTGCTGCGGGCGGCCGGACGGCTCGGGCTGCCCAATCGTGCCCTGGCGGGGATCCTGGGACTGTCCGAGGCCACGATCTCCCGGATGGGATCGGGCACTTACGAGCTCGCGCAGGGCGACAAGCCATTCGAGCTGGCCGTGCTGTTCCTGCGGCTCTACCGATCGCTCGATGCCATCGTGGGGGGCGACGAGGCGGCCGCGCGCGCCTGGTTGCGTGAACCGAACACCGTGCTGGACGAGGCGCCCGCCACACTGATTCAGTCGATCCCGGGACTCGTCACCGTCCTGGGTTACCTCGATGCCCGGCGCGCCCACGTCTAGTGTCCTGGTTGCGGCCGCCCGGCGCCGGCTGTCCGGCCGGTGCTGGCGCGCGGTCGAAGCCCAGCACATCGTCTCGACCCTGAAGCTCGTTGACACGTTGGACGAGCAGCAGGTCCTCGAGCGCGTGCTGGACGACACCAAGCCGCCCGTCCCGCCCGAGTGCCGTCAGCTCCACTACCTGCTGTCCACGCCGTTCCGGTACGGGGCGCCCCATCCGGCCGGGTCGCGCTTCCGCCGCGCCGGTCTGACGGCCGGTGTCTTCTACGGCTCGGAAACGCCGGCGACGGCCGTCGGGGAGATGGCATTCCACCGGCTGCTGTTCTTCGCGGAATCGCCGGGGACGCCGTGGCCGGTCAATGCCAGCGAGTACACCGCGTTCATGGTGCGGTTCCGCACCACCGCGGGGCTCGATCTGACGGCCGCGCCACTCGCGCGCCTCGCGGCACGCTGGTCGCACCTGACGGACTATTCGGCCTGCCAGGAGCTGGCGGATGCGGCGCGTGCGGCCAGTGTGGAGGTCGTGCGATACGCCTCCGTGCGCACCACCGGTCGCAACCTGGCGGTCCTTTCCTGCCGCGCCTTCACCTCACGCGAACCGCAGGAACGGCAGGGGTGGCGTTTGCAGTTCGGACCGCAGGGTGTCGGCGCGATCGGCGATTTTCCCGGGCAGCGGCTCAGCTTCGATCGCGCGGCGTTCGCGGCCGATCCGCGGATTGCTGGAATGAAGTGGCAACGGTGACGCGGGGTGTGGCCGTCGGCTCTCAGTGCTCGTGTCGGGTTTTTCCAAGTCCCGACGGATCCGATGCGGGTAAGGTACTGGTTCATGCGCCCAGCCATACTGGCTCTTGGTGTACTTGCGGCCGCCCACACCCTGTCTGCGGGCGGTGCTCAGAACCGGGCCGACGCCGTCACGGGCACGTGGACGGCCGTCGCCGAAGCGCCGCAGGGCATCCGGCCCGCGCCCAGCCCCGTCCTCGGTCCATCGTTCGGCCTGGACGTGACGGGCACGCGCGCCGTCCTCCGGCGGCCGATCCGCGGTGAGACGGTCGAAGTCTCGATCCCGCTCGACGGGACGCCCGGCAGCTACCGGGCCGCCGCACGGCCCTGCGAGGGCGATCAGCAGTACTTCGAGACGATGGTCTGGGAGGATGGCGGCCTCGCGATCACGCGGACAGGCATGATCCTGGCTGGCGGCGGACCGATCCGGCCGCTCGATGTGAAACTGCTCGTCCGCCCCGGTCCCGGCGACACGCTCGTCGTCGAAGGCCGGATGGCCCAGCGCGGCGCCGAGCCGGTTCCGGTGGCGACCGTCTATCGCCGATCCCTCACGCCGTTGCCCGATCCGCCGCCTCGTCCGGACGTCAGGCTCGCTGCAGCCACGATCGCCACTCTCGCCTGGCTGCCGGGCACGTGGAGCGGCCTGAACGGCCCGTTGACGATCGAAGAACGATGGACGCCGATCGCGTCGGGCGCCATGCAGGGCATGGGCCGCACCCTTCGCGAGCATACCCAGGTCGCGTTCGAGTTCGTGTGTGTGTCGGAGCGCCACGGCGGCCTGGTGTACACGGCCTGGCCGAGCGCCCGGCCGACACCCACGCACTTCCATGCGACGTCGGTGACAACCGACTCGGTGACGTTCGAGAACCCCGCGCACGACTTCCCGCAGGTCATTCGCTACACGCGTCTTCCCGACGGCTCGCTCCAGACGACGATCAGCGCCACGGACGGATCGCGCGCCCAGAGTTTCACGATCCAGAAGCTGGAACACCGTTGAGGCCCGGCGCGCCGGTCACCGAACCGGGCTGCTCGCCGCGGGCGCGGCTCGCCGTATCGCCTTGACCAGCTCCACCACGCCAACGGGCGTCAGAGAACAGGCCGCGATCACTGCCCAATCCGAGGCAGCGGGCGGGACGGTCTGGAGCACTTGCTGCAGCAGCGGCAGGTAGACCGCGGCCACCTGAAGGATCAGACACAGCACCACCGCCGACCAGAGCCACCTGTTGGTGAACAGGCGACTGTCGAACGCCGACCGCGTCTGCGACCGGGCGTTGAAGGCGTGGAAGACCTGGGACAGCGCCAGCGTCATGAACGCCATCGTGATCGCCTGGCGCAGACCGTCGCCCTCGGTCCCGTGCCAACGCAGACCGATGCCAAAGGCGAAGAGCGTGACGCCGGTGATCAACAGCCCCTGCCAGACGATGAGTCGGACGACTTGCGGCGTGAGCAGCGGCTCCTGTGGGTCGCGCGGCGGGCGATTCATCACGTCAGGCGCCGACGGTTCCAGCGCCAGGGCAAAGGCCGGGAAGATGTCGGTGATGAAGTTGAGCCACAGGATCTGGAGGGCCACGAGCGGCAGCGGCCAGCCGATCATCAGGGCGAGAAAGACCGTGAGGACTTCCGAGAAGTTGCAGGAGAGCAGGTAGTGGAGGAACCGGAGGATGTTGCCGTAGATGATCCGCCCCTGCTCGACGGCACCGACGATGCTGGCGAAATCATCGTCGGTGATCACCATGTCGGCGTTCTCTTTGGCGATCTCGGTGCCCTTGATGCCCATGGCGATGCCGATGTCCGCCTGCTTCAAGGCCGGGGCGTCGTTCACCCCGTCGCCCGTCATGGCGACCACGTGCCCCTGCTGCTGCAGCGCCTCGACGATCTGCAGCTTGTGCTCGGGCGAGACGCGGGCGAACACGGCGGCGTCGGCCACCGCCTGTTTCCAGCCCGCGGCATCGAGCCCCTTCAGCTCGCGACCCTG
>DATKDF010000119.1:0-25120 GCA_035512795.1 Vicinamibacterales bacterium | reverse complement strand
CGGCCGACGGCACGCGCGATCGCCCCGCGCGGACCTCGCGCTCGCCCAGCCACCACGCCGGCTGCCGGCGCGTCACGCGACGCAGCCCGAACGCCTCGACCGCGTGGGCCTCGAGGTGGTGCATCGCCTCGCCGAGATCGTCGGTCACCTTCAGCAGGTCCAGGTCGGACGCCGAAATGGCTTTCTCGTCGATCATCTCGCCCAGCAGGTCGAGA
The DNA here is from genome assembly GCA_035512795.1 of Vicinamibacterales bacterium. Classification (GTDB taxonomy): domain Bacteria; phylum Acidobacteriota; class Vicinamibacteria; order Vicinamibacterales; family SCN-69-37; genus DATKDF01. Next base: position 24,905 of record DATKDF010000119.1, on the reverse strand, counting down.
AACGGCTTCCAGTACTGGGTGCCGACGAGCACGACCGGGAAGCTCTGGATCTTCCCGGTCTGGATGAGTGTCAGCGCCTCGGTCAGTTCATCGAGCGTGCCGAGCCCACCGGGCATGACGACGAACGCATAGGAGTACTTGAACAGCAGCACCTTGCGAACGAAGAAGTAGTGGCAGGTGATCCACCGGTCGAGGTACGGGTTGGGGCCCTGTTCGAGCGGCAGCCTGATGTTGCACCCGACCGACAGGCCGCCGTGGTCGCGCGCGCCCCGATTGGCGGCCTCCATCAGGCCCGGGCCGCCGCCGGTCATCACCGTGAACCCCATCGCGCTGACGCGCCGGCCCACCTCGCGGGTGAGCGCGTAGTATCGATGGTCCGCGTCGAAGCGTGCCGATCCGAAGATGGTCACGCAGGGACCGATGAAGTGCAGGCTGCGAAAACCGCGCAGGAAATCGCGCACGGTCCGCAGCAGCATGATCGCTTCGCGCGTGCGCGAGTGCGGCCCTTCGAGCAGGTAGCGATCGTCTGCGCCGGGATCGTCGCCCGGGCCGGCGACCGGGGTGTCGGACGGCTCGGTCATGGGTACAGCAGAGCGTACTGCCAGGCGTCGCCGTGCCGCTCGTACAGCTCGCGATCGTGCAGGCGGCCGACGCCGGCAGTCCAGAACTCCAGCCGCGACGGCACGAGGCGATAGCCGGACCAGAACGGCGGGCGCGGCACCGGCTGCCCGGCAAAGCGACGGGTCATCTCGGCCACGCGGTCGTCGAGCGCCTCGCGCGACGCGAGCGGCTCGCTCTGGCGCGAGGCCCACGCGCCGATCTGACTTTCGCGAGGCCGGGTCGCAAAGTACGCCTCGGCCTCCGCATCGGACACGCGCGACGCGGTGCCTTCGATGCGCACCTGCCGGTCGAGCGACGGCCAGTAGACACAGAGCGCCGCCCGGGGCTCTGCGTCGAGTGCGCGGGCCTTGGGGCTGCCCAGATTGGTGAAAAACGTGAATCCGCGCTCATCGACGTGCTGGATGAGCACCATCCGGCCCGCGGGCCGCCCACCTGCGTCAACCGTCGTCAGGCAGGCGGCCTTCGGGTCCATGCCACCGCGGGCGGCGGCTTCGGCGTACCACTCGCGGTACCGGGCAATCGGATCGAGCACGACCTACTTCTTCTTGACTCCAAGTTCAGCGAGTCTGGCCGCCAGATCTTCCCCGGCCGTGCCGGCCCGAACCGCCTTGTCGATGTACAGGATCTTGCCGTCGGGTCCGATGTAGAACGTCCACCGCCGGGCCATCCCGGTCGTCCCGAGGGTTCCGTACGCGCCGGCGACGGTCCGCTCGGCGTCGGACAGGATCGGAAAGTCTGCCTCGTGTTCCCTGGCAAACCGGGTGTTCGTCTCGATATCGTCGACGCTCACCATGAAATAGGCCACGTCGAACTGTCGAATCGTCTCGCCGCTCGCACGGAGCGACTTGCACTCGGCCGTTCAACCACCGGTGAAGGCCTTCGGGAACCAGGCGAGCACGACGGCCTTGCCCGCGTATTGCGCGAGCGTATGCGTCGCTCCATCGGACCCGGGCAGTGAGAACGCCGGGGCCGCATCGCCAACCTTCAGTTCCGCGGGGGCCTGCGCACCGGCAGCCGCCACGGCCGTCACACACAGGACGGACAGCAGAAACCTGGGCATCGGGACACTCCTCGGCCGCCATTGTACCTATAATTCGCCGAGTCTGGCCCGGGTGCTCGCCCGCTGACCGCCGATGTCCAACTTCTTTGCCACCATCGCCGATGCGGGCCGCCGCGGCCCCGGCCGGACCGCCATCGAAGTGCAGCGGCCCGATGGCGTCGAAACGACGACCTACGCCGAGCTGCTGGCCGAGGCCGCCCGGGTGTCCGGATGGCTGGCGGCCGAAGGCATCGCCCCGGGCGACCGCGTCGCCATCCTCGCCGACAACGACGCGCGCTGGATCGCGCGCTATCTCGGCATCCTCCACCGGGGTGCGGTGGCCGTGCCGCTCGACACCTCCTACAAGACCGGCCAGGTCCGGACCGTGGTCGACAACAGCGGCGCGCGGCTGCTCTTCACCTCGGTGCGGTACGCCGACACCGCTCGCGCCGCGCTCGCCGGCTCGACCTGCCGTGGCGCGCTCCTGTCGGGCGAGGCGCCGGACCTGCCCGGCCCCGAGGCCATCGATCGCGCTGCGGCCGCCGCAGACGTCGCCGCCTGCGCCGGCGACACGGCCGCCGTCATCCTCTACACGTCCGGCACGACGTCGGACCCGAAAGGCGTGGTCCTGACGCATGCGAACCTGGCCGCCGAGCAACACGCGGCCTTCCAGGTCGTCGACGTCACCGAGGACGACGCGGTGCTGGGCGTGCTGCCGCTCTTTCACGCCCTCGCCCAGATGGCCAATCTGCTGCTGCCCCTGTCGGTGGGCGCGCGCGTCGTGTTCCTCGAGTCGGTCAACTCGACGGCCCTGCTCGAGGCGCTTCAGGCGCGCGGCATCACGATCTTCGCGTGCGTGCCGCAGTTCTTCTACCTGATCCACACGCGGGTCGCCGGTGAGGTCTCGAAAAAGGGCGTCGTGGCGCGCGCGCTGTTCCGGGCGCTCGTCGGCGGCAACGCCTGGCTGCGCGACCGGACGGGCGCCAATCCCGGCAAGCGCATCTTCGCCCGGGTGCACCGCGTCCTCGGGTCGCGGATGCGGATACTCGTCACCGGCGGCTCGCGTTTCGATCCGGCCATCGGCCGCGACCTCTACGGGCTCGGCTTCACGCTGCTGAACGCCTACGGCCTGACCGAGACATCCGGCGGCGCGACCATCGTCCGCCCGGGAGATCGGTTCACGACGTCGGTCGGCCAGCCGTTCCCCGGTGTCGAGATCAAAGTCTCAAGCCCCCGGGCGTCGTCACCCGAGACCGCACACGACGCCGGGGAGCATGTCGACGGCGAGATCCTCATCCGCGGGCCGATCGTCATGCGCGAGTACTACCGGCGGCCCGATGCCACGGCCGAGGTCTTCGAGGACGGCTGGTTCCGCACGGGCGATCTCGGCCGCCTCGACGAGGCGGGCCGGCTCCACATCACCGGGCGCCTCAAGGAGGTCATCGTCCTCGCGTCAGGCAAGAACCTGTACCCGGAAGAAATCGAAGCGCACTATCGCCAGGCCCCCGTCGTCAAGGAACTGTGCGTCCTCGGCATCAGCCCGCCGGGCGAGCCGGCCGCCGAACGTCTGCACGCCGTGGTGGTCCCCGACGAAGCCGTGCTGCGCGCGCGGGGGGTCGTCAACGTCGGCGAACTGGTGCGGTTCGAGCTCGAAGGACTCTCGGTGCAGCTGCCACCGCACAAGCGGATCCTGAGCTACGACGTCTCGCTCGAGCCGCTGCCCCGGACGACGACGGGCAAGGTCCGCCGGCACGAAGTGGAGCGGCGGCTGGCCGAGCGGGCCACGACACCGGTGGCCGACGCCCGGCCGCTCACCGATGAGGACCGTGCCTGGCTCGCCGACGAGGCACACGAGCGGGCAACCGCGTTCGTGGCGGCACGACTGGGGCGCCCGGCAGTCCACCCGCACGACAATCTGGAACTCGACCTCGGTCTGGACTCGATGGAACGGGTCGAACTGCTGACCGCGCTCGAGCGCCGCGCCGGTACGCGGGTCGCACCCGAAGTGCGCGCGACGATCTTCACCGTGCGCCAGGTCGTCGAGGCCGTGCGCGCGGCGCCGGCCGGTTTGACGGCAGCCGTGCCGGACAGCGACGATCGGCTGGCGTGGGACGTCGTGCTGACTGAATCGCCCGACGAGGCACTCGTCCAGCATCTCGGGAAAGCCAAGATCGGACGGGCCGTCGTGCTGTTCGTCCTGATTCGCACGCTCGCCGTGATGATCCGCCCGGTCGTCAGGTTCCGGACGGCGGGTCAGGACCGGCTGCCGGCCACCGGGCCCTGCATCATCAGCCCGAACCACCAGACGTACCTCGATGCGTTCTTCGTCGCCGCGCGGTTGCCGTTCGGTCTGTTCCGCCGGGTCTTCCTCGTGGGCGCGGCCGAGTACTTCGAGCGGCCGGCCATGGCCTGGCTGGCCCGCGCGGTCAACATCGTGCCGGTCGACCCCAACGCCAACCTGGTCACCGCCATGCGCGCCGGCGCCGCGGGCCTGCGGCTCGGCAAGGTCCTCATTCTCTTTCCGGAAGGCGAACGGTCGATCGACGGCGAGATCAAGACCTTCCGCAAGGGGGCGGCCATTCTCGCCTCGCATCTCGACGCCCCCATCGTTCCCGTGGCGATCGACGGCCTGTTCCCGCTCTGGCCCCGCGGCCGGACACTCGACTGGCGACGACTCAGGCCGGGCGCAACACGCGTCGCGCTCGTGTTCGGCGCGCCGGTCACCGTCGCGCGCGGTGCCTACGAAGCCGGCACGACGACGCTGCGGGCGGCGGTCGACCGGCTCTTCGCGGGGCTGCGCGCGGCTGCACGATGACCGGTCGACCGGCCGGTGGCGGCACCTTCCCCCGACCTGGTGCTGCCGATATCGTGTTAGAAGAAGTGATTCGCCCGCCGGTGCGGGCGCGTGGAGGCCGCCTTGTCCGAGTCCAACATGTTCGAGTTCGTCAACCGATATGTCGACAAGGCGACGGTCGACAGCGCCTATCCACCGGGGCTGCTCGACGCCATCAAGTCCTGCAACGCCGTCTACCGCATACGGTTCCCGTTCCGCCATGCCGACGGGCAGCTCGAGGTCATCACTGCGTTCCGCGTCGAACACAGCCATCATCGTCTGCCGACCAAAGGCGGCATCCGCTACGCGCCGTTCGTCGATCAGGAGGAAGTCAAGGCCCTGGCGGCGCTGATGTCCTACAAGTGCGCCATCGTCGATGTGCCCTTCGGCGGCGCCAAGGGTGCCGTCCAGATCGACCCGAAGAAATACACCGTCGATCAGCTCGAGCGCATTACCCGCCGGTACACGTACGAACTCGTCAAGAAGAACTTCATCGGGCCGGGCGTCGACGTCCCGGCGCCCGACTACGGCACGGGCGAGCGTGAGATGGCCTGGATCGTCGACACGTACTCGTCGATGATGCCCACCTCGCTCGATGCCGCGGCTTGCGTCACCGGCAAGCCGGTCAGCCAGGGCGGCGTGCGGGGCCGCCGCGAAGCGACGGGCCGCGGGCTGTACTTCGCGATCCGGGAAGCCTGCAGCCACGACGACGACATGAAGCGGCTGGGACTGGCGCCGGGACTGGCCGGCAAGCGGGTGGTCGTGCAGGGGCTCGGCAACGTCGGGTATCACATCGCCCAGTTCTGCCGTGAAGGCGGCGCCACGGTCGTCGGCATTGCCGAGTACGAGGGTGCGATCACGAACCCCGCCGGCCTCGATCCCGAGGAAGTGTTCTTACACCGCCGCGAAACGGGGTCGATCCTGAAGTTTCCGGGCGCCACCGACCTGCCATCGGCCGCCGCGCTCGAGCTCGACTGCGACATTCTCGTGCCGGCCGCGATCGAAAACGTCATCACCGAGGAGAACGCGCCCCGCATCAAGGCGAAGATCGTCCTCGAGGGCGCCAACGGCCCGACCACACCCGACGGCGAGGCGCTGCTCGAAGCGCGGAACGTCATGGTCATTCCCGACATCTACGCGAATGCCGGCGGCGTCACCGTGTCGTACTTCGAGTGGCTGAAGAACCTGTCGCACGTCCGGTTCGGACGCATGGAGAAGCGACTGGAAGAGAGGGGCGAGGCCGACTTCGTGCGCGCGCTCGAGACGCTCACCGGTAAGACAATCAGCGAGGACGAACGGCGCGTGCTCGTGCGCGGCTCCGACGAAGCCGACATCGTCAATTCAGGCCTCGAAGAGACGATGGTGGTGGCCTATCAGGAGATTCGGGACAAACTGAAAACCAACCCTGAACTCAAGTCGCTGCGGACGGCCGCCTTCCGGGTCGCGATCGACAAGATCGCGCGCTCGTACCTCGAGCTGGGCGTCTTCCCGTAGCCCGGGGCCGTCGCCGCGACAGCCTTACGACCGGTCGCGGTCGTCGAGCGCGTGGCGCGCGGCTATCTGCGCGCGGCGCCGGCGACGCGCCAGTTCCGCGTACACGTCACGCCGGAGCAGACGCAGATCCGGGCGCCGGCGACCGGGGCCGGCAGGCCGGGACACAGGCTCGTGCCCCTCGTCGTACAGGTCCAACTGGCGGGCGGCGGTTCCGTCGAATCGATGCATGGTGTGGCTCCTCTCACTCGAGGCTACCGGGCCGGTGTGACAGCCCAGGTCAGATCATCGAACCGCGCTGTAAAGTCTGACGCCAGCCGGGGCCCGCGGGTTTCATCAATCGGATGGGCGCCGGACCCTGTAGAATCCCCCCATGGTCGCCAGATACCACGAAGTCTCGCGTTTGGAAGGGTTTAGCGACACCGTATTCGGCTTCGCGCTGACACTCCTCGTCGTGTCGCTGGAGGTGCCGTCCTCGTTCGAGGGGCTCATCAACCAGATGACGGGGTTCTACGGCTTCGCCCTGATGTTCGCGATGGTCTGCTGGATCTGGTACGAGCACAACTGGTTCTTCCGGCGCACGGGCTTGCAGGATCCGTGGACGGTGGTGCTCAACTGCGTGCTGCTGTTCGTGGTGCTCTTCTACGTCTATCCGATGAAGTTCCTGACGGCGGCGCTCATCTACGAGTTCTTCGGCCAGGGCGAGGTGGACGGCCCGCGGTTTGCGGCTTCGAGCGGCGCCACGTTGATGGTGCTCTACAGCGCGGGCGTCGTCCTGATCTTCGGCGTCTTCCTGATGCTGTACCGGCACGCCTCGCGCCGCCGGCACCTCTTCCGGCTGTCGCCCGAAGACGATGTGATGTTCACCTATGCGCGGCGCGGCCACCTCATCAGCATGTCGCTCGGCCTGGTGTCGATCGCCCTGGCGGTGGCCGTCCCACGGTACGCTGCGCTTTCGGGGTTCATCTACTTCCTGATGGGCCCCCTGCACGCCTGGAATGGGCACCTGGCCGGGCGGGCCATCGCGGCACTGCCGCCTGCGGTCGGGCTGGATCGCTCCGGGAACTGAGCCATGCGCAACGCCGAAGTGATTCGCCAGTGGCAGATCCTGCGCGAGATCGAAACGCATCGGGCCGGCGTCACGATTCATGAGCTGGCCGAACGGGTCGAGGTGTCTACGCGCACGATCCGCCGCGACCTGCAGGCGCTCCAGGAAGCCGGCTTTGCGGTCTATGACGAGGGCGGCGAGCACGAGACGAAGCGCTGGCGGCTCGACGACAGTCCGTTCCGGCGCGTCCAGGAGGGCCTGACGGTGTCCGACGTCGCGGCACTCTTCCTGAGCCGGTCGATCGTCGAGGCGTTGTCCGGCTGGCCGCTCGCCGACGAACTTCGCGATGCGTTCAGGAAGATCGAGTCGGCGCTCAACCCGCGCACGCGCGACTTCCTGGCCACGCTGCCGGACGTCATTTCGACCAAGGCCGGGCCGCGCGCGGCATCCGACGCGCCCGGCCTCGTGGACGTGACCCGGCGGCTTTTCGACGCCATCCGCGACCGGCGCGTGGTCACGATGCGCTACTTCTCGGCGACCAGTAACCGCGCCAAGAGCTACCAGGTGCATCCCTACCGCCTGGCGCTCGCGCATGGCGCGGTGTATCTGGTGGCGTGGGTGCCGGCCTACGACGAGTTCCGCACGTTTGCCGCCGGGCGCATCGAGCACCTGTCGGTGGGCGATGCGGCGTTCAAGCGGACGCGCGCGCTGCCCGATGACCTGTTCAGCGCGTCGATGGGCGTCTTCTCGGCGCCGCCCGGGCGCGTCGAACTCGAGTTCGACGCCGCGGCGGCGCCCTATGTGCGCGACCGCGTGTGGCACGAGTCGCAGCAAATCGAGAACCTGCCCGACGGCCGCATACGGATGACCCTCGACGTGTCGAACGACTGGGCGCTCCGGAGCTGGCTGCTCGGCTTCGGATCGCGAGTCCGCGTGCTGAAACCGGCGGGCCTCGCCGCCACGATCCGCGAAGAGCTGACCCGCGGCGCCGAGCAGTACCGGTAAAAAGACGCCGGGGGTCTTTACGCGCGCAGCGCGAGAACGGGGTCGATCCGTGACGCCCGGCGGGCCGGGAACCAGGCGGCCATGGCGGCCACGACGGCGTACAGGCCCGGTGCGAAGGGCGACACCCCGAACAACCAGCTCGACAGGGCGCCGGCGGCCAGGTAGCCGGCCGGGAAGGCCAGCGCCAGACCGATCTGCGCCTGCGTCGTGCCGTGCGCGGCCAGATCGACCGCGGCCACCGAGTCGCGCGCGTCGATGTAGGTCAGCCACGACAGGATCGGCGTCGAGTTGTCTGGATCGAGCCCCTGCGTGACGCGGACCAGCCGGTCCGGCTCGGACGCGTTGATCGGCGACAGGAGGACCGACTGCACGAACGCGAAAATGGCGAGGTTGGCGCCGATGCCGAGCGCAAGGGTGACGATGGCGGCGATGGCGAAGGCCGGCTGGCGCAGGAGTCGCCGCGCGGCCAGGCGGAAAACCTGTGCGGTCATGACGGTCCTTTCAGACGGCGACACGGGGGTTCGGCGATGCGCCTGGCGCCCACGCGGCGCGGCCGGCCGCAGGCGCCGGCACTGCCACGCGAGGCGGGCGATCGTGGAGCGCCGCGCGAGCCGTCCCATTGGCCCGGTCGGCCGGTTCGCCCACTCGATCAGTAGATCGGCCAGTGCCGGGTCGAAGCACCGCTCGTGGACAGGCGCTGGCACAAACGCCCGGCAGCGTGCGATCCACCGGTCAGGCACGGGAGCCGCCTCGCGCGCGACGGGTTCCGGCGAGGCGGGCCAGGTAGAAGGTTCGCGTTTCGGCCAGGGCCCGCCGGCCCGCTGGCACCAGGCGGTACCGGCGCTCCTTGAGCAACTGGCTGTCGACGACCCTCTGGTCGTAGCGCCCCTCGACGAGCGCGGCGTCCTCGAGGCGCGCCATCATCTGGTAGAAGGCCGGCGCGCTGTTCCGGATGCCGTGGGTCGAGAGGAGCACCCGGAGGTCGCGGCCGGCCTGTTCGCCCGCATCGAGCGCCTCGAGGATCAGGAACTGCAGGTGGGTGATCGACGGAAGGCCGCGTGACATAACGTGACGTTATATCATAACGCCCCGGCCGAGGGTCATGGGCGAGGTCGGGGTCGAACCGACACGGGTTTCCCCACGGGCTCCTAAGACCCGCGCGTCTGCCAATTCCGCCACTCGCCCGACAGCCACCGACTAGGATACCGCGCACGGCGCGGCGTCCGGCCCCTCTGACATAATGCAGCCTGATGAAAACCGATTTCACCGAGGTCAGCGAGACCCGGAAGCACCTGTCCTTCGAAGTCCCGCCCGACGTCGTCGAGGCCGAAATGGCCCGGGTCGCGCAGGGCTATTCGCGGGCGGCCAGGATTCCCGGCTTCCGGCCCGGCAAGGCCCCGCCCGGCGTCATCCGCCAGCGGTTCCGGGATCAGATCCTCTCCGACGTCGCGCAGGACCTGATTGCGCGGCTGGTCGGTTCGGAACTGAAGGAGCGCGGACTCGAACCGGTGGCCGCGCCCGACATCCGCGACGTCCGGATCGAGGAGGGGCAGCCGCTCACCTTCGTCGCCGATTTCGAGACCATGCCGCCGGTCGATCCCGGCGAGTACACCGGCATCATGCTGCGGCGCCCGCCCGCGGTGCTTGAAGTGGGCGTGGTCGACCGGGCGCTCGAACACCTGCAGCAGCGCGCGGCCCGGTGGCATCCGGTCGAGGACCGGCCGGCCGCGCGGGGCGACTCGCTCCTGGTCGATCTGACCCGGACGCGCCGCACGAGCCTCATCGAGATCCCCGGGGAAGGCCCCGCCCGGTCGCCCGACGACACGCCCGAGCGGGCCGATAACGTCGCCGTGGAACTGGGCGCGACGGCCAACCCGCCCGGGTTCGACGACCAGCTGATTGGCACCCGCGCCGGCGACACGCGGGCGTTCCCGGTCACCTATCCGGCCGACTACGCCGTCCAGGAACTGGCCGGCGCCACGGTGGACTACGACGTGACGGTCAAGGGCATCCGCCGCAAGGAACTGCTGCCGCTCGACGACGACTTCGCGAAGGAGGTGAGCGACGTCGACACGCTCGCGGCGCTCCGCGACCGCGTGCGCCAGGATCTGCAGCAGGAAGCCGACCGCGAGGCCGATCACAAGGTGCGGCACGACCTGCTGCGCGAGCTGGCCATGCGGGTCCGCACCGTCCCCGACTCGCTCGTCGACGCCGAGGTCGACCGGCGGCTCGAGGAGTTCGTGCGCCGGCTCATGGAACAGGGCATCGACCCGATGCAGGCCAACGTGGACTGGCAGGACTTCCGGACCCGGCAGCGGGACGGTGCGGCCGAGACGGTGCGCAGCGTGATGATCATCGACGAGATCGCGCGGCGCGAGGCCATCGAGGCGACCGACGAGGACGTGGCCGCCGAGGTCGCGCGCTTCGCCGAGCGCGCTGGCCGCACGCCGGCTGCCGTCCGCGCCCGGCTCGAAAAGGAAGGGGCGCTCGACCGCATCCGCGCCGGCGTCCGGCGCGAGAAGACGATGAGCTGGCTGCTCGGGCAGTCCCAGGTGACGACCGTCTGATTCCGTGGGCCCATTTCCCCCTATCTTCTCTCCCCTGCCCTCTGCCCTCGGCCCTCTGCCCTACAATGTTCTCCACCATGCCTGACCTTCACGCTCAACTCGTGCCGATGGTCGTCGAACAGACGAATCGCGGCGAACGTGCGTACGACATCTTCTCGCGGCTCCTCAAGGACAGCATCGTCTTCATCGGCACGGCGATCGACGACACGGTCGCCAACCTGGTGATTGCCCAGATGCTGTTCCTGTCGGCCGAGGACCCGGACCGGGACATCCTGCTGTACATCAACAGTCCGGGCGGGTCGATCACGGCCGGCCTGGCGATCTACGACACGATGCAGTTCATCAAACCGGACGTGCAGACCTACTGCATCGGGCAGGCGGCGTCGATGGCGGCGGTGCTCCTGACGGCGGGCGCCAAGGGCAAGCGGTTCTCACTGCCGAACGCGCGGATCATGATTCACCAGCCGTGGATGTCGGGCCTGGCCGGCCAGGCGAGCGACATCGACATCCACGCCCGCGAAATCCTGCGCATGCGCGAGCGGTTGAATGAAATCCTGGCGTCGCATTCGGGTCAGCCGCTCGGGCGTATCAAGGACGATACAGACCGCGATTACATCATGGGCGCAGAGCAGGCGAAGGACTACGGTATAGTGGACGATGTGCTCGTCAAACGGGGATGACGACTCGCCGTTTCGGCTAACGCCAGTGGTCCGGCCAGCCGATACTTCGGTGCGCGGGATGGTGCGATGACGACGAAGAAGACGGGCGAGTCCGAAGTGCTCCGCTGCTCCTTCTGCAACAAGGATCAGAACGACGTCCGGAAGCTGATCGCCGGTCCGACGGTGTTCATCTGCGACGAGTGTGTCGAGGTCTGCAACGACATCATCGCCGACGACAACAAGTTCGATCGGAGCGCCCGCTCGACGCTGCCGCTGCCGCTCGAGATCAAGAAGTTCCTCGACGAGTACGTCATCGGCCAGGAGCAGACGAAGAAGAAGCTGGCGGTCGCCGTCTACAACCACTACAAGCGGCTCGAGATCCAGAAGCAGTCGCGCGGCCGGCACGACGTCGAGCTGACCAAGTCGAACATCCTGCTCATCGGCCCGACGGGCACGGGCAAGACGCTGATGGCGCAGACGCTGGCGCGCATGCTGTCGGTGCCCTTCACGATCGTCGACGCGACGACGCTCACCGAGGCCGGCTACGTCGGCGAGGACGTCGAGAACATCATCCTGAAACTCCTGCAGGCGGCCGGAGGCGACATCGAGAAGGCCCAGCAGGGCATCATCTACATCGACGAAGTCGACAAGATCTGCCGCAAGGACGAGAACCCGTCGATCACGCGCGACGTCTCGGGGGAGGGCGTGCAGCAGGCGCTCCTCAAGATCCTCGAGGGCACGGTGGCCAACGTCCCGCCGCAGGGCGGCCGCAAGCACCCGCACCAGGAGTTCTTCCAGGTCGACACGACCAACATCCTGTTCATCTGCGGCGGCGCCTTCGTCGGGCTCGACAAGCAGATCGCCCGGCGGCTCGGCAAGAAGACGATGGGCTTCAAGACCGACGTCAAGGCGCCGTCGGGCGAGGTGGCGACCGTCGAGCAGGTCGAACCGGAGGACCTGATCCGCTACGGGCTGATTCCGGAGTTCGTCGGACGCCTGCCGGTCGTCGGCTCGCTGCACGAACTCGACAAGCCGGCGCTCATCCAGATCCTGACCCAGCCGCGCAACGCCATCACCCGCCAGTACCAGCGGCTGTTCGAGTACGAGAACGTCAAGCTGCGGTTCACCGACGATGCCCTCGAGGCGATCGCCGAGTCGGCCCTGCGCCGGAAGATCGGCGCGCGCGGCCTGCGGATGATCATCGAGGACATGATGCTGGACCTGATGTACACCCTGCCGGGCCAGAAGAAGATCCGGGAGTGCGTCATCACCCGCGAGGTCGTCGAATCGAAAGAGAAGCCGATTACGGTCATCGAGAAGGCCGGCTAGGCTGATACAATCAGTTCACCGAATGGACCATTACGAAACGCTCCCTGTTGTCCCGTTGCGGGATGTCGTCGTGTTCCCGCACATGATGATTCCGTTCGTCATCGGCCGCCCGTCGTCGACCCGGGCGCTCGAACACGCGCTGGCCACCGACAAGAAGGTGTTCCTGGCCGCCCAGCACGACGCGGCCATCGATGACCCGCAGCCGGCCGACATCTACACGATGGGCTGCGTGGCCAACATCGTGCAGTCCCTCAAGCTGCCCGACGGCAACATCAAGGTGCTCGTCGAGGGCGTCGACCGCGCGCGCGCCGTCGAGTGGAAGGAAGACAAGGGCTTCTACCGCGTCACCGTCAAGCTGGTGCCGCGCAAGGCCGAGGCGCCGGCCGATGCCGAACCCGTGATGACGCGCGTCGTCACGCTGTTCGAGCAGTACATCAAGCTGTCGAACAACCTGCAGTACGACGCCATGCTGGCGGCCGTGCGCGTCGACGACCCGTCGCGGCTGGCCGACACGATTGCCGCGCACCTCCAGGTGGGCGTCGAAGAGAAGCAGAACCTGCTCGAGATCGTCGCCCCGCTCGAACGCCTGTCCCGCATCGTCGCCATCCTCGAGTCCGAGGTGGACAAGCTCCAGGTGGACCGCCGGATCCAGTCGCGCGTCAAGAAGCAGATGGAGAAGGCCCAGAAGGAGTACTACCTCAACGAGAAGATGAAGGCGATCCAGCGCGAACTGGGCCGTAAGGACGAGAAGGGCAACGAAGTGGACGACCTCCGCAAGAAGATCGACACGGCCCGCATGCCGAAGGAGGTCGAGAAGAAGGCCGCCGAGGAACTCAAGCGCCTGGAATCGATGCCGCCGATGTCGGCCGAGGCCACCGTTTCGCGCAACTACCTCGACTGGCTCATCGCGGTGCCCTGGCAGAAGAAGTCCAAGGAAAGCCGCGACCTCAAACGCGCCGAGCAGATCCTGAACGAGGACCACTACGGCCTCGAGAAACTGAAGGAACGCATCCTCGAGTTCCTGGCCGTCCGCGCCCTCGTCAAGAAGCCGAAGGCGACCATCCTGACGTTTGCCGGCCCTCCGGGCGTCGGCAAGACGTCGCTCGCCAAGTCGATCGCGCGCGCGATGAACCGCAAGTTCGTCCGCCTGTCACTCGGTGGCGTGCGGGACGAGGCCGAGGTCCGCGGCCATCGACGCACCTACATCGGGGCGTTCCCCGGCCAGATCATCCAGATGATGAAGAAGGCCGGCACGATGAATCCGGTCTTCCTGCTCGACGAAGTCGACAAGATGTCGATGGACTTCCGCGGCGACCCGTCGGCGGCGCTCCTCGAGGTCCTCGACCCGGAACAGAACCACTCGTTCCTCGACCACTACCTGGACGTCGAGTACGACCTGTCGAACGTGATGTTCATCTGCACGGCCAACGTGCTCCATACGATCCCGCAGGCGCTGCGCGACCGCATGGAAGTGCTGCAACTGGCCGGCTACACGGAACTCGAGAAGGTCGAAATCGCCAAGCGCTTCCTGCTGCCGAAAGCCGTCGAGGGCGCCGGGCTGACCGACACCAACATCCAGTTCGACGACGACGCCCTGCAGTCGATCATCCAGCGCTACACGCGCGAAGCCGGCGTCCGCAATCTGGAACGCGAGATCTCGTCGGTCTGCCGCAAGGTGGCCCGCAAGGTCGTCGTCGAGGGCGCGTCGTACTCCGAACGGATTGACACGGGCAAGATCACCGAGTACCTCGGCGTGCCCCGGTTCCGGCCGTCGGTCGCCGAAGAGAAGAACGAGATCGGCATCGCCACGGGCCTCGCGTGGACCGAAGTCGGCGGCGAGATTCTCGTCACTGAAGCGACGCTCATGCCGGGCCGCGGGCGGCTGACGCTAACGGGCAAGCTCGGCGACGTCATGCAGGAGTCGGCGCAGGCGGCGATGAGCTGGGTGCGCTCGCGCTCGGCCGAACTCGGCATCGCGCCGGACTTCAACCGCCGGACCGACGTCCACGTGCATATTCCCGAGGGCGCCATCCCGAAAGACGGCCCGTCGGCGGGCATCACGCTGGCGACGGCCATGGTGTCGGCGCTCACCCGCGTGCCGGCACGACGCGACGTCGCGATGACCGGCGAGATCACGCTGCGGGGCAAGGTGCTGCCGATCGGCGGCGTCAAGGAAAAGGTCCTGGCCGCGCACCGCGCGGGCCTCACGAACATCGTTCTGCCGAAGGACAACGAGAAGGACCTGGCTGACATCCCGAAGAGCGTCCTCGACGTGATGAACCTGCACCTGGTCGAAACCATGGACGAGGTGCTCAAGGAAGCGCTGGCCGGGCCGATCACCCCGATGCCGCCGGCGCCCGCCGCCGAACTGCCAGGTCCGGGCATCGGCACCAGACACTGACCCACGCGGTCCGCCCCCGGCGTCTTTTTGACTACTCAAAAAGACGCCGGGGGTCTTTAGTCCGGGCCCACGGGTCACTGCCGACCGGCAGACTCCGCTTGATGCACCGGCGGATGCGGTCGATCTCGTCCGGCCCCTCGGGACGATTCACCAGTTCACTCCAGTTGTCAGGTTGCAGAACTGGCCACGGGTCCAGGTGCGGCACATTGCAGTTTCCGCCACGTTGAGACAGGCTCGACCAGGACCAGCGATCGGCCAGGCGCACCAGATTCGCCCGCACGGGATTCCGCTCCACGTACCGGCAAACCGTCAGGAAGTGGTGGTCGTCCTGAACCGGAATGGCCTTGTACCGCCCCTGATAGACCGGTCCTGTGCCGTGACTGCCTCGGAACTGGTGCCAACGCTTGCTGTGCGTCGCCTGGAACCACCACATGAAACGCACGAGTTGCCCGTGCTCCTTGGGCCAGACAACCAGATGGAAGTGGTTCGGCATGACGCAATAGGCGAGGAGTGACAATCCCTCGCGCGCCTGGCCCTCGGCCATGGCCGCCAGGAATGCCCGGTAGTCCGCATCCGTTGCGAACAACTGCATACGACGCACGCCCCGATTGAGGACGTGGAGAATGAGCCCGCCAGTGAAATGGAGTCCGCGCCGAGGCATGGGTCGCACGTATACAACTTCCCTGCCAGAAAAGACCCCCGGCGTCTTTTTGAGTCCTCAAAAAGACGCCGGGGGTCTTTTCAGCGCGAAGGCCACCAGGCTCGTATCACTCCCGTTCCCGGTGGCGATGACGACGAACTGGCGGCCGGACCGCGACTGGTAGGTCATGGGCGTGCCGGTCGTCCGGCGGGGCAGGTCGTGCGACCAGACTTCCCGTCCGTCGCGCGTGTCGTAGGCGCGCAGGGCCGTATCTCCCCCGCCGACGAACACGAGCCCCCCGCCCGTGACAATCGCCCCTGGCGCTCCCGGCGCGCCCAGGCGCGCCGGGAGCGCCACCCCCTGAAGCAGCGGATGCCGTCGCACCGACGGCATGTCACCGGCCGGGACGCGCCAGGCTATGTCGCCGGTACCCAGATCGATCGCCACCAGTTCGCCGTAGGGCGGATCGAAGATCGGCAGCGGCGGCATCCGGCCGGCAAATCCCTCCGGCGCGGGAGGCACGAACGTGGCCGACACACTCTGACCGATCAGATCGGCGTCCACCTCATCGGCACGCGGATTGGCCGCCGACCGGTCGGGCTCGACGATGCGGATGATGAAGGCCTGGTTGGTGGTCTTCACGTAGAGCCGGCCCGTTTGCGGATCGAACGCGCCCCCGCCCCAGTTGGCGCCGCCGATGACGCCCGGCCGCAGAATCGTCCCCTCCTTCGACGGCGGCGTATACAGCGGACCGCTCCGGTACCGGCCGAACGCCTCGAGGGCCGCCGCCCGGAGCGCGGGCGTCAGGCTGAAGACGTCCGCCGCGGTCGCCCCCTGCGGGGCAAACGGCCCTGGCCGGCGGGGCACCGGCTGCGTCGGCCACGCCGACTCGCCCGGCACGTCACTCTCCGGCACCGGCACATCGTCGATCGGCCAGACCGGCTCGCCCGTCACCCGGTCGAAGACGAACGCGTAGCCCTGCTTGGTGAGCTGGACGACGGCGTCGATGCGGCGTCCCGCGACGGTGATGGTCACGAGCATCGGCGCCGCCGGCAGATCGTAGTCCCAGAGCCCGTGCCGGACGATCTGCCGATGCCATTTCCGCTCGCCCGTCGCCGCATCGAGGCAGACGAGCGATTCGCCAAACAGGTTGGCGCCCGGCCGCCTGCCGCCGTAGTAGTCGTTGCTCGGCGTGCTGACGGGCAGGTAGACGAGCCCGCGCGCCTCGTCGAGCGACATCGGGGCCCAGACGTTCGTGTGGCCGGTGAACCGCCACGACTCGGCTCCCCACGTCTCGTGCCCGAATGTGCCCGGCAGCGGTACTGTGTGAAAGGTCCACACGAGCCGCCCCGTGCGCGCGTCGAACGCACGCACGTCCCCCGGCGGATCGTTACGGTACATCAGCCGATCGCCCACGCCGTTGCCGACGATGACCAGGTCCCGGTAGACGACCGGCGGTGACGTATTCGTGTAGTGGCGGCGATCGAACTCCCAGCGCAGGCCCTGCGACAGATCCACCGTGCCGCGCTCGCCGAATGTCCCCACCGGCTCGCCCGTCTCCGCATCCAGGCTGATCAGCCGGTGCCGGCTCGCGAGAAAGATGCGCAATCGGGATCCTGAGCCGATCGACGTGTCGCGCCAGGCCGCCACGCCGCGGTGCACGAACCCCGTGCCGTTTGGCGGCTGCCCGTCCTCGTACGCCCGCGGATCGAACGACCAGCGCTCGCGCCCGGTCTCGGCATCGAGCGCGACGACGCGGTTGTACGGCGTGCTCACGTAGAGCACGCCGTCGATCATGAGCGGCGTGTTCTGGAAGTTGCCGGGACGGGTGCCGAACTCCTCACGCGGCGCATCGCCCGGAGCCCATTCCCACTCCACGGTCAGCTGCTCGACCGTCGCCGGCGTCAGGTCCGCGAGCGCTGAGTAGTGCGCTGCGCCCGCATCGCCGGCATAGACCGGCCAGTCCTGTCCTGCTGCCGCCTGCGCCGCGGGCCGGTCCGGCATGGCAGGGGCAACCGCGGCGGCGACGGCCAGGCAGACACCAACGCTCAATCTCGACATGGCGGAACTCTCGACCGGGTGGCCGCGTGCTGTCAAGCGTAGGGGTATCATCCGACCGACATGATGTTCCGCTTCGGGCCGTTCGAGGCCGATCGCGCCGCGTACCGCGTCAGCCGCGACGGCACGCCGCTCGCACTGACGCCCAAGCTGCTCGACCTGCTCTTCTATCTGCTCGAGCGGCCCGCGGCGCTCGTCACCAAGGAAGCCCTCCTCGACGGCGTCTGGCCCGATGCCAACGTCACCGACAACGCCCTGGCACAGGCCATCTCGGAACTGCGGGAGGCGCTCGGCGATTCGGCCGCATCGCCCACCTACATCCGGACCATCGCCCGGCGCGGCTACCGTTTCATCGCGCCGGTGACCGCCACGGCCGCCGCCGGTGCCCACGCGTCGGCGGCCGCCGGGAATCGGTCCGCGCCAGGTGCGGGCGAAGAGCCGCGCGCCGTGGCCGTGCTCGACTTCGCCAACCTCAGCGGCGACGCCGACGTCGCCTGGCTAGGGGCGGGTATCGCCGAAACAGTTGCCGGCGATCTGTCCCGCCTCGGCGCGTTCCGGATCGTCGATCGCTGGCGGGTCCGGCAGGCCGTGGCCGAGACGGGCGATTCGGTGGCCTCCCTGGCCGAGCAGCTGGGCGTCAGCCTCGTCGCCACCGGCAGCTTCCAGCGCCGCGGGCCGCAGCTTCGCATCTCAGCGCGGATGATCGACGTCGGTAGCGGCGACGCGGTCGCCGATGCGAAGGTCGACGGACCGGTCGACGACGTCTTCTCGCTGCAGGATGCCATCGTGGCCTCGCTCGCGCACGCGATGGGCCTCGGCAGCGGACGCGGCGCCCGGGAAGGACACGAGACGTCGAGCCTGGATGCCTATCGCGCCTACACCGAGGGCTGGCTGCGGATCGAGGCGCTCGACACGGAGCTGGTCGTCGGCGCCGTCGCGGACTTCCAGCGCGCCATCGAAGCCGACCCCGGCTTCGCGCAGGCGTTTGCCGGCCTCGCCAACGCGGAGTTTGTCGCCTACGAGATGACGCGACAATCGCCCGAACCGAACCGCGGGGCGCTCGGTTCCGGCATCGCGCATGCCGAACATGCCATTCAACTGGCGCCCGACCTGGCCGAGGCGCACGCGACCCTGTCGTTCCTGCTGTCGAGCGCCGGCCGGGTCGACGAGGCGCAGGCCGCCGCGCGCCGGGCGGTCGCGCTCGAGCCCGACGGCTGGCGGCACCAGTACCGGCTCGGACACGCCACCTGGGGGATGCCGCGCATCCGCGCGCTCGAACGCGCAATCGCGCTTCACCCGCAGTTTGTCTACGCGCGGCTCGAAATGGCCATGGTGCACGTCGCCCGCGGCGCGCTGGCGACGGCTGAGTCGCTCGCCCGCCATGGGGTCGTCGAGCTCGACCTGCAGAAGCCGGCCGCCAATCGTTTTCCCGGTGTCGGTTTCCACTGGCTGCTCGGCACACTCCTGGCCGCTCGCGGCGCGCACGCCGAGGCAATCACGGAGTTTGATCGCGAACTGGCGCGCGTGAATCGCCGCCGGTTGTACGGCGTCGAGTACGGCCTGGTCGCGCTCTACTGGCGCGGCTACTCGGAGATGGCGCGCGGGCAGACCGAGGCCGCGCTTGCGTCGCTCCGTGCGGCCGGGACATACCTGCCGGGCCATCCGAGGTGCGTGCTCGGCGAGGCCGACGCGCTCGGCCGGATTGGCGACCGGCGCGCGGCGACTGCCCGTCTCGAGGAAGCGCGCGCGGCGGCAGGCCATTTCCGCGCCACGGACCGGCTGGCTGACGCCTGCCTCATGGACGCGCTGCACGCCGTCCTCTCGGGCAACCCCGAGGGCGCCGTCCGGTCCCTGGACGGCCTGCTGGACCTGCCAGTGAGCTCGTCCGGCTGGACCGTGCCGCTCGAGCCAGGGCTCGCCCCGCTGCACGCCCGGCCCGATTTCCAGCGGTTCCTGACCCGCCTGGCCGACCGGGCATCGTAGAAAGACCCCCGGCGTCTTTCCGAAGACGCCGGGGGTCTTTTCACCCTTCTTCAGCGCCGGCTCAGGACTTTCAGGGACCGCCAGCCGTACTCTCTGGCGTCAGGGGATGTCATGACGGCCGGCAGCTACCGTACGACACTCGCAATTCCGGGCATTCGGGCCCTGCTCGGGACGCAACTGCTTGGGGCGTTCAACGACAACGTCCTGCGGATGATCGTGCTCTTCTACTCGGTCCGCACGCTCGGTCCCATCGAGGGGCCCGCCGTCGTGGGCGCCGTCTTCATCCTGCCGTTCCTGCTCTTCTCAGGCTGGGCCGGCCACCTGGCCGACACCCGGTCGAAGCGCACGGTGCTCGTGGTAGCCAAGCTGGTTGAAGTCCTGGTCATGCTTGTGGCCATTCCGCTGCTCGTCCAGGGGGCCCTCGGTGGCCTGCTCGCGCTCGTCTTCGCGATGGCGACGCAGTCGACCTTCTTCGGTCCGGCCAAGTACGGCGTCGTCCCGGAGCTGGTGCCCGACCGCGAGCTGTCGCGTGTCAACGGCCTGCTCGAGATGACGCTCTTCGGCGCGATCATCGCCGGCACGTGGCTTGGCGCGGAGCTGTTCGTCCTCTGGGCGGACGAGCCCTGGCGGCTCGGGACGGTGCTCGTCGCCATCGCGATCGGCGGCGCGCTTACGAGCCTCGGCCTCTCACCGGTACCGGCGGCGAAGCCTGATCAGCCAGCCGGCTGGAATCCGTGGCACGAGATCGCGGAAGGCATGGCCCGCCTCTGGCCGGACCGCACGCTCTGGATTACGGCGGTCGGTCTGGCGTACTTCTGGTTTCTCGGCGCGCTGCTCCAGTTGACGCTCCTCGAGTTTGGCGCGACAGCGCTCGGTGCCGACGAGGCCGCGCAGGGCCGGCTCTACATGTTTCTGGCGGCCGGCATCGGTGTCGGCAGTCTCGTGGCGGGCCGGCTGAGCGGCGACAAGATCGAACTCGGGCTCGTGCCTCTTGGCGCGTTCGGCCTGGGCCTCTCGAGTTTCGTGCTGGTCGGGGCCGCGCCGTCCTACGGACTGGCGGCGCTCGTCCTCGTCGCGCTCGGCGCGTGCGGCGGCCTGTTCGCGGTGCCGCTGAACGCGCTCATCCAGCAGCAGCCGTCCGACGACGAGAAGGGTCGGGTGCTGGCGACAACCGGATTCCTCGGCACGGTCGGAATCCTGCTGGCCTCGGTGGTGTTCTGGCTGCTGGGCAGCGTGCTGGCGCTCCCGGCCTCGGCCATCCTCACGACCGCCGGCGTGTTCACGCTCGCCTCGAGTGTCTACGTCCTCTGGCGCGTGCCGCGGTTCTTCGTCCGCTTCGTGCTGTGGCTCCTCACCCACACGTTCTACCGCATCCGCATCGTCGGCCGTCCGAACATCCCCGCCCGCGGGCCGGCGCTGCTCATCGTCAATCACCTGTCGCTCATCGACGGGGCGCTCGTCGGCGCCTCGCTGCAGCGGTTCGTGCGGTTCCTGGTCTGGGGCCCGTACTACCGGTCGCGCCTGCTGCACCCGGTGCTCCGCCACCTGCACGCGATCCCGGTCGAGCCGGGCGACCGCCGCGCCGTGCTGTCGGCCGTCGCCCGGGCGCGTGAGGAGCTTCAGGCCGGCCACGTCGTCTGCGTTTTCGTGGAGGGCGCCGTCAGCCGGTCCGGTAACCTGTTGCCGATCAAGCGGGGCTTCGAGCGCATCGTGTCGGGCCTCGACGTGCCGGTGATTCCGGTGTATCTGGACGGTGTCTGGGGCAGTATCTTCAGCTTCAAGCACGGCAGGGTGATCTGGAAGTGGCCGAGCCGGGTGCCGTATCCGGTGACGGTTGCCTTCGGCGAGCCGCTGCCGTCGACGGTGACGGCCGCCGAGGCGCGCATCGCGCTCATGGCGACAGGAGGCAGGGCGATGGCAGAGCGACGAGGCTCCGGGGAACTGCTGCACACCGAGTTCATGCGGGTCGCGCGCCGGCGGTGGGGCCAGTTCGCGATGGCCGACAGCACGGGCCAGCGGCTCACCTACGGCCGCACGCTCATCGGGATGCTGGCGTTCGCGCGCGCCATCGACGCGCGCTGCCGGCCGGCCGAAGCCGCCGCCGGTAGGCGGCCCGCCACGTCCGGCGCGACGCCCCACGCCCCGGCGGTCGGCATTCTTCTACCGGCCTCGGTCGGCGCCGCGCTCGCCAACCTGGGCGTGCTGGCCTCGGGGCGGATTCCGGTGAACCTCAACTTCACGATCGGGCCGGACGCGATGACGGCCGCGATCGCCGAGGCCGGCATCCGCGTCATCCTCACGTCGCGCCGTTTCCTCGACAAGGCGACGCTGCCGGAACTGCCCGGGATGGTCTTCCTCGAGGACGTGCGCACGTCGATTGGCACGGGCGCCAGGATCCGCGCGCTTCTCGCCGCCCGGCTGCTTCCGCTGCGGATGCTCCGCCGGCTGTACGGCGGCGCGGCTGGCACGTCCGACTCGCTGGCGACGATCATCTTCTCGAGCGGCAGTACGGGCGTGCCGAAGGGCGTGCTCATCTCGCATCGCAACGTGCTCGCCAACGTCGACGCGCTCGAGCAGATCTTTCCGATGGGGCCGACCGACCGGTTCCTCGGCGTGCTGCCCTTCTTCCATTCGTTCGGGTTCACCGGCACGTTCTGGTTTCCGCTGCTCCAGGGCGCCGGCGCCGTCTATCACCCGAACCCGATGGACGCCAGGACGGTCGGCGAGCTCTGCGGCGAGCACAAGGTGACGATGCTCGTGAGCACGCCGACGTTCTGCGCGTCGTACCTGCGTCGCGTGTCACCCGAGGAGTTCGCGCACTTGCGCTTTGCGATCGTCGGCGCCGAGAAACTGCGCGCGCCGCTCGCCCGCGCATTCCGCGAGAAGTACGGCATCGACCTGCTCGAGGGCTACGGCTGCACCGAGATGTCACCGGTCGTGGCCGTGAACCGGCCGGACGTCGTCGTCAACGGGCGCACGCAGGTCGGCACCAAGGCCGGATCGGTCGGCCATCCGATTCCAGGCGTCTCGGCGATGGTCGTCGACCAGGCCACCGGCGAAGGACCGCTCGTCGGCCGGGAGGGCCTGCTCCTGGTCACGGGACCGAACCTGATGCAGGGATACCTGAATCAGCCGGAGCGCACGGCGGAAGTGATGCGTGACGGCTGGTATGTGACCGGCGACATCGCCTCGATAGACGAGGACGGGTTCATCTTCATCACCGATCGGCTCTCGCGCTTCAGCAAGATCGGCGGCGAGATGGTGCCGCACGTGCGGATCGAAGAGGCGATCAACGAGTTGCTCGACGAGGCGTGCTGCGCGGTGACGGCGGTGCCCGATGAAAGCAAGGGCGAGCGGCTGGTGGTGTTCCTCACGAGAGCGGACGTCACGGCCGAGACGCTCTGGGACGCGCTCTGCCGTACCGAACTGCCGCGGCTCTGGATTCCCAAGCGCGACGGCCTGTTCCACGTCGACGCCATCCCGACGCTCGGCACCGGCAAGGTGGATCTCCGAAAGCTGCGCGAGCTGGCGGTCGAGCGCGTGGGGAAGAGCCCGGGCATCCTCGCCGAGTCGTGAGAGGACGCCCGCGGAGCCGTCGGCGCCAACTGGCTCAACCGGCCGGGGGTCTTGTAAGTTTGTCACTTCGGCGGCGTCACCGCCGCGAACAGGAAGCACACCGTCAGGAGCGCCAGGAACAGGCTGGGCACGATGAACCACTGCGTCACGGCGATGACGGTGAGCACCAGGCCCGCGCCGCCAATGGCCCGCGCCACGGCCCGCATCAGCACACCGTCGTCCTTGCCACGCTTCCGAACGATGAGGCCGACCGCGCCCGTGAGCGCCATGAAGACCGAGAACGACAGGCTGAACCCGTTCATGAAATCCATGAGCGAACGGGGTGATCCGCCGGGCATCGGGAACCGGTAGTTCGTCGCCAGATCGAGCAACTGGCGCTCCGTGTCGTTTGTCGGCGCGGCCGGTCCCGATAGATGACCGATCATGTGGACGGCGGCCGTGATGAGTGCGACCCAGCACCCGATCGTGAAGATGGTGAGCTGCCGATGGGGCACGGCGCGTCCCTACTGGCCGCCGCCGGGAGCCGGCTTGCGCGGCAGCTTCGCGTCGCGATTGGCGGTCTGCCACGCGAACACGGCCACGACCGTCGCAATCTGCTTCAGGTCATCCGCCTGGACGCGGTCGTAGAAGTCCATGTTCGAGTGATGCGACCGCGAGTTGTACTCGAGCCGCTCCTGGATGAACTGGAATCCCGGCACGCCGGTGCGGTCGATGCTGACGTGATCGGTGCTCGACACGGAGCGCGGCCCGAGAATCTCGACGCCGAGGTCTCGGAGCGGCTGCATCCAGGCCGAGAAGACCGGGTGCACCGCCTCGTTCTCCTGCAGCCAGATGCCGCGGATGCGGCCCGTGCCGTTGTCGATGTTGTAGTAGGCCACGTGCCGGTCATGCTCGGGTCCGGGCGCGTCGCGCGTGCCGAGATACTTTTCTGCGTAGAGCCGCGATCCGATGAGCCCGTTCTCTTCGGCACCCCAGAGCGCGATGCGGATCGTCCGGCGCGGGCGCAGGCCCGTCTCCCTGAAGATGCGCAGCACCTCCATCATCGCCGCCGATCCGGTGGCGTTGTCGGTGGCGCCGGTCGAGCCGTGCCACGAATCGAAGTGGCCGCCGATGACGACGATTTCGTGCGCCAGATCGGTGCCCGGCATCTCGCCGATGATGTTGAAGCCATTCGGCTGCGCCGGATCCTCGGGGATGAACTCGGTCTCGACGTCGAGCTCGACCCGTACCGGCACGTTGTGGTCGAGCAGTCGCACCATCCGATTGTAGTGCTCGACGGCCAGTGTGATCTGCGGCAACCCGGTGCCGGCTTCGCCCGGGACGCGTGACCCACCGGACCCGACGAAGATCGTGCCGCCGTCGACGCGCTGCGTCTGCCACGACAGGTCACTGCCGCCGGCCGACATGTCATTGTTCGATCCCCGGTCGAAGAGCGCAACGACGCCCTCGTCCTGATAGAAGCGATTGACGTCGAAGCCGCCGCCACGTCCGCCGCGGCCCCCTCCGCCACCACCGCGACCGCCGCGTCCGGCACCACCCGCGCGGGGCGGCGGCAGCGACCGCGCTTCCTCGATGTCCGTCTCGTTCATGCGCAGGACGATGCGCCCGTCGAGCAGGCGGACGTCGCGCGCCGGCTGGGTCAGGACGACCTTGCC
>DATKDF010000118.1:0-8751 GCA_035512795.1 Vicinamibacterales bacterium | reverse complement strand
GGCCGACAAGGGCAAGACATGGACGTTCATGTCGAACGAGAACAACCGGCCGATGTACTACAGCCACATCCTGGTCGATCCGAGCGACGAGAACACCGTGTATGTCGGCGGCCTGAATGCCCAGCAATCGACCGACGGCGGCAAGACGTGGCGCAACCTGCACGGCGGCGGCGGCGGTCGCAACATGGGCCATGTGGACAACCACGCCATCTGGGTCGATCCGAACGACCGGCGCCACATCATGTATGGCAGCGACGGCGGGTTGGCCGTCTCGTGGGACTTCGGCGACGCGTGGGAGGCGCAGCGGCTCTGGGCCGTGGGGCAGTCGTACCACGTGTCGGTGGACATGCAGCGGCCCTACCGGGTGTGCACGGGCTTCCAGGACAACGGATCGTGGTGCGGCCCGAGTTCCAAGCGGTCGGGCGCCATCTGGATGTTCGACTGGAATGGCATGGGCGGCGGCGACGGTTTCCAGACGGCCGTTGACCCGACCGATCCCAAGGTCATCTACTCCGAGTCGCAGAACGGGAACCTGCGGCGCTACGACCTGAACGTCGAGGGCGGCGCGGCCAGCATCCGGCCGACGGCTGGCGGCGGCCGCGGCGGTGGGGGCGGCGGCGGTGCCAACATCGTGCCGGCCCCGCCCCCCGACACGCAGATCAACTACAACTGGAACTCGCCGTTCCGCATCTCGCCGCACAACCCGCGGAAGGTGCTCTACGGCGGCAACCGGTTCTTCGTCTCGCTCGACCGGGGCGACACGTGGCGGATGTCCGAGCCGCTCGGCAAGAACTTCAACGCCAGCGAGCGGTCGATGATGGGTCTCGCCTACAGCCTGCCGAGCTGCGGCCGGGGCGGCGGCGCGCCCGGGCCGTGCATCCCGTCGAGGGGTGACGGTGTCCAGGGCAACGAGGCGGCTACGATCCTCGAGATTGCCGAATCGCCGCTCGTCCCGGGCATCTACTGGGCGGGGACCGCGGACGGCAACATCCAGGTGAGCCAGGACGACGGCTACACGTGGACCGAAGTCGGCAGCAACGTGCCAGGCGGCACGCGCGAGTACTGGGTGTCGGGCCTCGAGGCCTCGTGGTTCGACGCAGGCACGGCCTACATGTCCCTCGACGGCCACCACCAGAACGACCTGAACCCGTACGTGTTCAAGACGACCGACTACGGCCGGACGTGGACGAACATCACGGGCGACCTGCCGTGGGGCCATGTGAACTCGATCCGCCAGGATCCGGTGAACGAGAACCTGCTCTACGCGGCGCACGAGTTCGGTTTCTTCATTTCGCTCAACGAGGGCGGCCAGTGGCACCGGTTCATGCCGAACCTGCCGACGGTTCGCGTCGACGAGGTGGTGGTCCACCCGCGCGACAACGACCTGGTGCTGGCCACGCACGGGCGCAGCGTCTGGGTCATGGACGACATCACGGCCCTGCAGCAGATGACGCCCGAGTCGCTGCAGCAGGAAGCCACGCTGTTCCAGCCGCGCGATGCCGTGGCCTGGAAGAGCGACCCGCGCGATTCGACGACCACACCCGGGTACAAGTGGTGGACCGGCGAGACCGCCCCGCGCGGCACGGCCATCGCCTACTACCTCCGGAACGCGGCGAGCGGCGAGGCCCGCATCACGATCACCAACGTCGCCACGGGCGAGGCCGTGCGGACGTGCACCGGCACGACCACCGCCGGGCTGAACCGCTTCCAGTGGGCGCTCTCGGGCGACCCGCAACCCGGTGGCGGCGGCGGTCGCGGCCGCGGCGGCCGCGGTGCCGAACCGCCGCCGGCGCCGACCGGTCCGCCGCCCATCACGCCGTGCACGGCCGGCGGTGGCGGTGGCGGTCGAGGCGGTGGCGGTGGCGGCGGGATCGACCCGGGGCTGTACCGCGTCACGCTGTCACTCTCCGGGCGCGAGGTCGGCTCCCAGACGTTCAGCGTGCTCGAAGACATCTGGATGCGCTAGAAGCGGGTTCCCGGGCCTTGTCGTGTCGGCGCGTGCCCTCGTGCAGGCCGTGCACGAGGGGCACGCACCCGGTGTGACGAGCTCACACGCTCGGTTCGCCCGCTTTCAGCTCGAGTACGTCGATGCCCGAACCCGCGAGGTTCTTGCGCAGTTCCCCGGGCGTCCCGCGCAGGAGCGGGAACGTGCCGTAGTGCATCGGCACGACCTGCCGCACGCCCAGCCAGCGCGCGGCTATCGCGGCCGTGTCGGGTCCCATCGTGTAGTGGTCGCCGATCGGCAGCAACGCGATGTCGGGGGCGTACAGCTCCCGGATGATCTTCATGTCCCCGAAGAGCGCCGTGTCACCGGCGACGTAGATCGTCGGCATCCCGTGCTGGCGGAGAACGTAGCCGGCAGCGGTCCCGAGGTAGACGATCCGCTCCGAGTCGACGACCGACGAGGAGTGCACGGCCGGGACCATCGTGACGGTCAGCCCCGCGACCTCTTGGGTGCCGCCGACGCCCATGTCGCGCACGCCCTGCAGGCCCTTCGAGGTGAGGTAGAGCCCCAGTTCGAAGATGCACACGACCGGCGCATTCGACGCGCGCGCGACTGCCACCAGATCCCCGATGTGATCGGCATGGCCATGCGTCGCCAGGATCAGGTCGATCGGCAGGAGCGCGGCCGGCTTCGACAGGGCCGGCGGGCAGGTCGGGTTGCCGAGCCAGGGGTCGACGAGCACCCGCTGCCCGGCTGGTGTAACCAGGACGAACGTGGAGTGTCCGAGCCAGGTGATGGAGATGGTCTGCATCTTGGTGCCTCGGTGAATCTGGAATCTACACTCTGGAATCCGGGCACATCTTCGAATCTGGTCATCTGTCATCTGAAATCGAGAGCATGGTGGCCTCGCTGCCGGCCGCCACGCTCTCGATCAGAGATTTCGGATGACGCGAAGCCCCCAGATCCGAAATCAGATTCCGGTTCGTGCAGCCAGATTGTAGATCGTAGCTGAGGGCGCGCTTCCCATCTCAGATGCAAGCGTCATCTATACTGGAGGGCGATGACCGGCATCGCGCCGCTCCAGTTCATCCGCGGACGACGGGTGAAGGATCAGATCCTGGCCCGCGAGCCCAAGCCCGCCTGGCTCAAGGTGCGGGCGCCCGGGTCGCCGAATTACCTGCGGCTGCGGGGCCTGATGCGCGACCGGAACCTGCACACCGTCTGCGAAGAGGCGCACTGCCCGAACATCGGCGAGTGCTGGCACCACGGCACGGCCACGTTCATGATCATGGGCGACGTCTGCACGCGCGCGTGCGGCTACTGCAACGTCACCCACGGCGCGCCGGCGGCGCTCGATACCGCTGAGCCGGACAAGCTCGCCGACGCGGTCGCCGAACTCGAGCTGGCCTACGTCGTCGTCACATCGGTGGATCGGGACGACTTGTCGGACTTCGGGGCCGGCGCATTCGCGGCGACCATCCGGGCCATCAAGGCGCGCCGTCCCGGGTGCCGGGTCGAGGTGCTCATCCCCGACTTCCAGGGCCGCGAGGATGCGCTCGGCACGGTGCTCGACGCGCAGCCGGATGTCCTCAACCACAACACCGAGACCGTGCCACGGCTCTACCGGCTGGCGCGGCCTGGCGGCAAGTACACCCGCGCGCTCGAACTGCTCGACCGGGCGCGGCGCCGGGCGCCGGACATTCCGACCAAGACCGGCATCATGGTCGGCCTCGGCGAGACGATGGACGAGATCGTCGAGGTGCTGCGTGACCTGCGCCAGGTCGACTGCCAGATCCTGACCGTCGGCCAGTACCTGCGACCGTCGGTCGCGCACCTGCCGCTGGAGCGCTATTACACGCCCGACGAGTTCGCCGACATCAAGCGCGTCGCACTCGATCTGGGCTTCGGCCACGTCGAGTCGGGCCCGCTCGTCCGCAGCTCGTACCACGCGCACGAGCAGGCAGACAGTTACGAACGGGTGAAGCCATGCTGATCCCTGCATTGAAGATTGAGGATGTGTGATTGACGAGCGTTCACGCAGAGCCGCGAAGGCGCCGCGCCGCCGCCAGCGCGATACGATAGCGAACAGGAATCGACCGCCTGGCAGGTCCTGAATCTCGACTGACGCTGAAACGATGCCGTCGCTTGCTTCGGTCAGGACATCAATCGTCGCCTGTACCGCTTGTCCGCGGCTGCGCACGTACTGCGAGCGCATCGGCCGCGAGAAGCGAGCGGCGTTCCGGAACGAGACGTACTGGACGAAACCTGTGCCCGGGTTCGGCGATCCGGACGCGCGCATCGTGCTCGTCGGACTTGCGCCGGCCGCGCACGGTGCCAACCGCACCGGCCGCAACTTCACCGGTGACGGCGCCGGCGGCTCGGGCGACTTCCTGATGGCGGCGCTCCACGAGAACGGCCTCGCCAACCAGCCGTTCTCGCGCGGCATCGACGACGGCCTCGAATTGCGCGACGCGTGGATCATGGCTGCCGTGCGGTGCGCACCGCCGCAGAACAAGCCGACACCGCAGGAGATCGCGCGCTGCCACACGCACCTTCGCGCCGAACTCGACGCGCTGCCGCATGCCCGCGTCGTCGTCGCGCTCGGACGCATCGCGCACGACGCCTGCTGGCGCGTGTTCGCCGAATGGCGCCATTCCGGCAACGGCGGCAAGGCACCGAAGCGCCCACTGTTCGAGCACGGCGGCGTGTACCGCGAGCCCGGCCTGCCGGCGCTCGTCGGGTCGTACCATCCCAGCCGTCAGAACACGCACACGGGCCGGCTGACGCCGCCGATGCTGCGCGCCGTGTTCCGGACGGCCGTTCGTCTCGCAGGGAGAGAAGGCACTACGCGCTTCGAGAGCGACATGACGTCCGGTGCCAACCGCTGGGGCTAGCCGGGTCGGCCTCTCTTCAACGCTTCGTCCGGCACGTCGAGCAGACGCTCGCTGCGCCAGACCCGGACGATACGCACGTGCTTCGGATCACGACGGTAGACGATGCGAAACGGCGGCCGGATCAGCTCACGCAGAAACGGCTGCTCGAACTCCGGGACGATCCGGCCCATGCCGGGATGATCGGCCAGCGCCTCGATACTCGCGACGATCTCACCGAGCAGGCGCTCGCCCACGTCGGGCACGCCCTGTTCGGTGTACCAGGCCCGCATCGATTCCAGATCGGCGAGTGCGGATTCGGCGAACCGGATGGCGACCGTCGGCATGCGGCTACTTCAAGCCGAGCCGTGCCTTGGCGTCTGCGAGAGACAGCTCTCGGCCGGCATCGAGGTCGGCGAGACCGGCGACGACCGCCCGCATGAACGCCCGCTCCTCCTCGGCCGCCTCGTAGTCGGTCACCGCCTGCACCACGGCCACGCCGCGCCCGCGGCGGGTGAGCAGGACGGGACGGTGTGCGTCTGTCGCATGTTTGACGACGCGGCCGGGGTTCACCTTCAGGTCGGTCAACGGAATGACATCCTCGGAGAACTTGGTGCTCATACTCGGATCCTCAGGCCCTGTGAACAGGTCTGATAATAGCACCTGTTAAATGACCGCCCAGCAGGGAGGCCGCGGCTGGGCGCGACCGCTTCATCGGCAGAGCGGATGACTCGTGTCATGCATCAGGCATCAGTCGACCCGCAGGGCCCGGACGGGGTCGGTCTTCGACACCCGCCACGACGGCACGAACGTCGCGAGGAGCGCGACGCCGAGGAGTGTCGCGACCGCGGCCGACCAGATCAACGGGTCGTACACGGTCGTCTCGTCCAGGAACGTCTCGGCGAGTCGAGCCGTCCAGGTGGCACCGGCCGCGCCGGCGATCAGGCCGAGCACGATCGGACGGACCTGCTCACCGAGCACGGTGCGGACGAGCCTGCCGCGCGTCGAGCCCAGCGCGAGCCGGATCCCCATCTCGCGGGTCCGCCGCGCGACCGACATCGCGACCACACCAAGCACGCCGACCGCGGCGATGACGAGCGCCGCGCCCGAGAAGGACGCGAAGAGCCACGCGTTGAACCGCCGCGCTCGAATCGTGCCCGCAAACGCGTCGACGAGCCGCTCAGCGCGGTTGACGGTGCACTCCGAACAACGCGCCGTCACGGCGGCACCCACGCGTGACATCCCCTCGTCGTTCGCCCGATCGAGCCAGACGACCGTGTTGTGGAGCAACGGCCCGTCGGTGCGTGACGACATCGGCCAGAAGATCTGGCCTTCGGATTCGCGGTCGAGCGCGATGAGCCTGGCATCCTCGACGAGGCCCACGACGGTGAACGCGCGGCCATCGCCGTGCAGCAGCGTCTGACCCACCGGGGAGCTTCCCGGCCAGAAGTTGTCGGCGACCTGACGGCTGACGACCACGACGTGATCGCCCCGAGACAGCTCGGCATCGTCAGGCAGCCGTCCGGCAAGGAGCGTGACGCCGACGGCTTCGAGGAACCCCTCCGTGATGGCCATGCTCTCGGCGTCGGTTCCCGTCGCTCCCTCCGGCACCTGGAAGCTGCTGCCGTTGAACGCGTTCTGGACAAACGGCCGGTCCGTCGAACCGGCCGCGCGCACACCCGGCGCGGCCCGCACCGCGTCGATGAGCCCGAGTCGCGACGCAGCGGTCATGTCGCGGGGTGTCGAGAACGAGAAGACCACGCGGTCGGTCATGGCCACACCCGGGTCCTCGGCCCACACCCGCAGGAGGCTCCCGGTCACGAGCGCGCCCCCCACGAGGAGCACGAAGGCGGTCGCGATCTGTGCCCCGATCAGGAACGGCCGCGCGCGCATCGTCGAGGTGCCACCGTCGCCGAGATCCGGCCTGGCATCGCCGCGCCCGGCGGACCGCGCCGCGAGTGCACCCACACCCACCGCGCACACCGTGGCGAGCGCGACGACGGCGAGCACGACGCGGAGGCTGATGGTAGCGTCCGCCATGAGGAGGTACGCCGGCATCAGACCGGGCGTGGTGCGCAGGGTCACGATCGCGAGCCAGAGTCCGAGGGCGGTGCCGGCCAGAATCGTCAGCGTGTGTTCGACGAGCAGCAGGCGCAGCACGTCGGTCCGCGAGGCCCCGAGCGAGACGCGAAGGACAAAGTCGCGGCGGCGGTCGCGCGCGCGGGCGACGCCGAGCGCCGTCAGATTGAGGCCGGCCAGCAGGAACAGGCCGCCACCAACGGCGAGGATGATCCAGGCCGTACGCGCGCGGCTGCCGTTCATGTCGGCTCGAATCGGCACCAGATCGACCATGTCGTAGGGACCCGACAGGATGCGCGACCGTTCCGACTGGTTCGGTCGAAGCGGTGCCGGAGGCGTCTCGGCAGCGAGCCGCGCCGCGGCGGCAGACAGGCGCGACGTGAGGCTGGTGGCGGTCTCGCCAGCCAGGAGCCGCACGAACACGCGGCGGCTGCGTCCCGCATGGCGTGGATCCGGGTTGTAGAGCGGCGTGAGCACCTCGGCGCGGAACGGATCCGGGAGGATCAGGCCCGCCGGCAGGATGCCAACCACCCGGATGCCGCGGCCCTCGCGATTGGTCACCGTACGGCCCACGACACTCCGGTCGCCTCCGAATGCCCGCAACCAGAGACCGTGGGTGAGGATCGCCGGGCGAACGGGCTCGAGCGGGGCGTAGTCGGAGGGCTCGAATCCGCCGACCGCCGGCTGGCGTCCCAGCACCTCGAAGAACCGGTCGTCGATGCGGGCAGCGCGCACGCTTGCGCCCTGGCCAACCGTGACAACGTCGCCGATGTTCATCGCCGTGATTGGCACATCCGGTGCCGCCTGGCGCCAGATGGTCACGTCGAGCGGCGACACCGTGCGAAGCCAGGGCGACGGCAGCGCCGCGTGCCCCGGCGCGATCGCGAAGACGCTGGCTTCATCCGGATAGGGAAGCGGCTTGAAAAGCGCGCTGTCGGTGATCGCGAGGATCGTCGCCGTGAGCGTCACGCTGAGCGCGATGACGCCAATGACCGTCGCCGTGTACCAGGGCGCGCGGCTGAGCGATCGCCACGCCGACGTAACGTCGGCGGCGGTGGGCACGATGGACATGGCGGCCTCCCGCTGCCAGTCTACTGCAGCCGAAACCGGGAGCCAGTCCGGCGACGTCTGGGTTACGATTACCGAATCCGCGTTGTTGAGGAGGCCTCTCTTGAAAACCCTGCGTTTCGCTGCGGCTCTGTCCACCCTGTTTGCCGTGTTCGTGGCCCTGCCGGCCGCCGAGCAGGCGCCGCCGGCCGGCCAGGCGCCGGCACCCGTCCTCCGCGTCGAGGTCACGCCCGCAACGCTGACGCTTGCGCTGGGCGAGTCGGCCACGCTCTCGGCCGTCGTCCGCGATGCGGCCGGCGCCGTCGTCGCCGATGCCCGCGTGGTCTTTGCCGGCAACCGCCGGCAGATCACCGTGTCGGCCGACGGGGTCGTCCAGGCGATCCAGCCCGGCACTCATGTCGTCACCGTGACGGCGCTGCCGCCGGGCGTGGAAGCCACCGGGCGGGGCGGCCGCGGCGGGGCCGCCCCGCCCAACCGCGTCACGGTGATCGTGACGGTACCCGAGCCGGCGATTCGCGCGGTGACGTTCGTCGATCCGCCGGCGCGCTTCTACGCAGGGACCCGCGTGTCGCTCGACGTCCACGTCGTCGACGTGGCCGATCGCGTGCGGCCGTCCGAGCCGATCGCGTGGACGTCGTCGGACGAGGCCGTGGCGCGCGTCGATTCGTTCGGACACGCGACGCTCGTCAGCCCCGGCACGGCGCGCATCGTCGCGTCGACGGGGGGCGTGTCGGCCGGGCTCTATCTCACGGCCCTGCCCAACCCGGTGGCGACGTTCGAAGTCACCGC
>DATKDF010000117.1:0-13603 GCA_035512795.1 Vicinamibacterales bacterium | reverse complement strand
CAGCGCGTCGACGCGACCGTGACACCGCAGATCACGGCCGACGAGACCTTCTTCGAGTTCCTCTTCAGCGCCGGGCCCACCCCGTTTGCCACCTGGCGCGAGCGCGCCCTCGCCGGAGAACCGTTACCGGCCTTTTCCCTGCCAGGCGTGACGGTGACCATCGACGTCAACAACACGTACGAAGTCGTCACGACCGAGCTCACCAAGAACGTGGTTGGCCTCATCGAGGGGACCGACCCCGTGCTGAAGGACACCTACGTGTTCTACGGCGCCCACCTCGACCACACCGGGTACCGGACGGCGGCGACGGCCGGCCGCGGCGGCCGGGGCGGCGGGGGAGGCGCGCAGCCGGGTTCGGGCGCGCCGCCCGACCTGATTTTCAACGGCGCCGACGACGACGGCTCGGGGTCGACCGGCCTGCTGGGCGTCGCCAAGGCCTTTGCCACCGGCCCGAAGCCCAGGCGGTCGGTCGTCTTCGTCTGGCATGCGGCCGAGGAGTCGGGCCTGCTCGGTTCGCGCTACATGGCCGATCATCCCGTCGTGCCGATCGACCGCATCCAGGCCGTGCTCAACGCCGACATGATCGGCCGGAACCGGAACGACGATCCGGCGCTCTCGAACACCGTGTATGTCATCGGGGCCGACCGCATCAGTACGGATCTGCACAATCTGGTCGTCGACACCAACGAGGCGATGGCGCAGCCGCTCACGCTCGACTACGAGTACAACGACCCGAACGACAGCAACTCCTTCTACACGCGCAGCGACCACTACAGCTACGCCGCCAAGGGCATCCCGATCGCCTTCTTCTTCACCGGGACGCACGCCGACTACCACCAGGCGTCGGACGAAGTGGACAAGATCCTGTTTCCCAAGCTCGGACGCATCGCCGACCTCATGTACAAGGCCGGTTTCCACGTGGCCAACAGCGAGCGACCGCTGGTTCGCGACAATCAGGGCCCCAGGGCCGGCGTCGGGTTCAGCGGGCGGATTGCGCGGTAGGGCTCGGCCGTCGGTAGCAGCCGATTTCAGGCCGAAGAACTGGAAACTGTTGATTTTGCTACCCTTTCGGCCTATAATGCCAAGTCGTACCTACTCGGAAGACACCAACCTCACCACACCAGTTCAGCCAGTCGGGGGACACGACACGTGGCATTTGAGATCGGCGACAAGGTCATTTACCCAAATCACGGCCTCGGCATCATTGAACGCCTCGAAACGAAGACGATCATGGGCACCACCTGCGGCTTCTACCAGCTCAGGATGGCGAACGAAACGACCGTGTTCGTCCCGGTGGACAACGTCGACGGCGTCGGGCTCAGGCGCGCCATCGCCGACGAGGAAGTCGAGCGACTGTTCCTGCTCCTCAGCAACGGCAAGATCGAGAGTCATCAGAACTGGAAGGGCCGGTTCAAGGACAACTCCGACCGGATGCGCACCGGTTCGATCTACGACGTCGTCGAGGTGCTCAAGAGCCTGACGTTCCTCAGCAAGTCCAAGAGCCTGTCGTTCCGCGAGAAGCGGATGCTCGATCGCGCCAAGTTCCTCGTCGTCTCGGAAATTTCCGAGGTCGTCGGCGAGAAGGACGAGGTCGTCGAGGTCAGGGTGGACGAGTCGCTCGAGCGCTGCTTTGCCACCAAGGCGCGCAACGCCGCCCGGGTCAAGGCCACGACCGACCGGGCCAAGTCCGCGCCGGCCCGTCCGGCCGGCCGCCGCGCCGCTTCGTAAGGGAGAGCCTGACCCGGCGTCGAACCGACGCCGGGTCGATCATCCTGCCGTGGTCGTCGCCGCCATCCGTACGGCGTCCGCCGTTCTGGTGGTGGCGCTCTGGGTTCTCGTTGCGGGCCCTCCGACCCTGATCTGGACGCTGCTGTCGCGCCGGCCCCGGCTCATCTACGCGGCCGGTTCGCTCGGCGTGTGCATGGGCGCGGCACTCTCCGGCATCAGGGTGGTGCTCACCGGGCGCGAGCACCTGCAGCCGGGCGCGGCCGTCTACGCCTGCAATCACAGCAGCAACGTCGAACCGCCGGCCGTCTTCCTGGCGCTGCGGCCGCTCCATCCGGCGCTGAAGGTGCTCTACAAGGCCGAGATGCGGCGCCTGCCGGTCCTCGTCTGGGTCTTCGACGTGGCCGGGTTCGTGCCCGTCGCGCGCGGCAACCGCGAGCAGAGCTTCGGTGCGGTGGATCGGGCGGCCGACGGGCTCGGGCGGGGAGACTCGTTCTTCATCTTCCCCGAGGGGACGCGAAGCCGGACGGGCGACCTGCTGCCGTTCAAGAAGGGCGGCTTCGTCATGGCGATCAAGGCGCAGGTGCCCGTGGTGCCGGTCTCGGTTTCGGGCGGGCGGGCGGCGATGCGCAAGGGCAGTGCCCTGATCTGGCCGACCACGATTACCGTTCGCCTCGGCGCACCCGTGCCGACCCGGGGGCTTGCGTTCGACGACCGTGACGCACTCGTCGAGCAGGTCCGCCACGCGATTCGTGCGGGTCTGCCGGGTGCGTAAAGCGGCGGTCGCCTGCTAAAATCGACCGCTTGTGACTCACGCGAACAAGACGCGACCGGCCGGCGATCAGGTCTCCGAGCTCACGGCCGGCCGGTTGTCGGTGTACCTCCGGTGCCTGAATACGCTGGACCTGGCCGGCGTCAAGACGATCTCGTCGAAGGCCCTGGCCGAGCAGTTCCAGTTGAACGCCGCGCAGATTCGCAAGGACCTGGCCTACTTCGGCGAGTTCGGCGTGCGCGGCGTCGGCTACTACGTCAAGGAGCTGAAGCGGCACCTGCGGGCCATCCTCGGGCTCGACCGCGAAGTCCGCGTCGCCATCCTCGGCGCCGGCAACCTCGGACTCGCGCTCGCCGACTATCCCGGCTTCCGCCTCGAGGGCTTCGCCATCGTCGGACTCTTCGACGCCGAGCGGGCCAAGATCGGGCGGCGCTCGCGCGGGGGCGTCCGAATCTTCGGCATCGGCGAGTTCAGGAGGATGGTCGTCAAGGACCGGATCGACATCGCCGTGGTGGCCGTCCCAGCCGAATCGGCGCAGACGGTCGTCAACACGGCCGTGCAGGCCGGCATCCGTGCCATCCTCAACTTCTCGCCCGGCGCGCTCAAGGTGCCGCCCGGCGTGAAGTTGAAGCATGTGGACCTGACCGTGTCGCTCGAAAGCCTGTCCTTCTTCCTGGCGAGGGAGCATGCCCTCGAAACGTAAGCCGGCCGTGCGGCCCGCGCGGCTCACGCATGTCGACGCGGCGGGCCGGGTGCACATGGTGGACGTCTCGGCGAAGGCCGAAACGGCCCGCGAGGCCGTCGCCACCGGACGCGTGACGATGAGCGCGGCGGCGCGGCGGGCGATTCGGGCCGGCCGGGTGACCAAGGGCGATCCCCTGCAGACGGCGAGACTCGCAGGCATCCAGGCGGCCAAGCGGACGGCCGACCTGATTCCGCTCTGCCATCAGGTGCCCCTGGCGCACGTGGATGTAGACCTCGAACCGACGGCGACCGGCTACACCATCACCGGCCGGGCGCGAACGGTCGGGCGGACGGGCGTCGAAATGGAGGCGCTCGTTGCGGTGGCCGTGGCCGCGCTCACCCTGTACGACATGCTCAAGGCCGCCGATCGAGCCATGTCGATCGGTCCGATTCGCCTGGTCGAGAAGCACGGCGGCCGGAGCGGGTCCTACCGGCGCCGCTGATTCGGGGCTGAGGTCATGCGCATCGTTCTCGCCATTCACGATCCGCCAACCTGGACGCTGCCGACGGCCGAAGTGGCGCGGATTCGCGCAAGCCTGCCGGACGCCGAGATCCTGGATACGCGGACGCCGGACGAGCGCCGCGCCGCGTTTCCCGATGCCGACGTGCTCGTGACGACCGGACTGCGGCGCGACGAGCCGCCGCTCCTGGCCCGTGTGCGCTGGATTCACTCGACGGCCGTCGGCGTCGACGGTCTGCTGCGGCCCGGACTGGCCGAACGAGGCGTGGTCGTCACCAACTCGCGCGGGATCCACGCCGATCCGATTGCCGAACACGCCATCGCGTTGACGCTCGCCCTGCGCCGGGGCCTGCACATCGCGGGGCGCCGGCAGGTGGCCCGCACCTGGGCCCAGGAGGAACTGGCGGCGCGCCGCACCGAACCGCTCGGGCGCACGACGATGGTGGTGGTGGGCCTCGGCGAGATCGGGTCGCGCGTGGCGCGCCTGGCGCACGGGCTCGGGATGCGCGTCATCGGCGTCCGCCGGCGTCCGGACGAGCCGGTGCCGCCCGGCGTCGACCAGGTCCGCGGGGCCGACGCGCTCCATCCGGCGCTGGCCGAAGCCGACGTGGTCGTGCTGGCGCTGCCGATGACGCCGGGGACGGGCACGCTCCTCGACCGGGACGCGCTCGCCGCAATGCGGCCCACGGCGATCCTGATCAACGTCGCGCGCGGCGCGCTGGTCGACCCGGAGGCCCTCGTCGAGGCCCTCCGCGCGGGCCGGTTGGGCGGTGCTGGTCTCGACGCATTCACGCGCGAGCCCCTGGCCTCCGACAGTCCCCTCTGGGATCTGCCGAACGTGCTCATCACACCGCACAGCGCCTCGTTCCAGGGGGACTACTGGGGGCCGGTCGTCGACCTGTTGCTCGACAACGTCGGGCGGTTCAGTCGCGGCGACGCGCTCAGAAACGTCGTGGATCCGGAACATGGCTACTGAACCTTCTGCCGGCGGCGAGCGGGACGAGATCGCCGGCCAGTTGCCGTCGACGATCGCGCAGTTGCCGTTCTTCACCAAGGGCCGGTTTCCCCGGCCCGATCTGCTCGGCCGGTGCGAGGGAGAGCGCATCGTCCACACGAGCTCGGCCGCGCTCGTCGACGAGGTACGCGATCTCAGCCTCGGACTCGGCACGCTCGGGATGACGCGCGGCTCGCGGGTCGCCCTCCTGTCGGAGAGTCGTCCCGACTGGCTCGTCGCCGACCTGGCGATTCTGGTGGCCGGGGCGGTCACGGTACCGATCTACCCGACGCTGTCGGCCGAGCAGGTGGCCTACATCCTGCGCGACGCCGAGGTGACGGTGGCGATTGCGTCAACCGACGTGCAGTACCGCAAGATCCGCGAGGCGGCGCCGACGCTGCCGTCGCTTCACGCGATTGTCGTGCTCGATCCGGTGGCAACCGCGGGCGAGCCTCGGCCCGTGCCGGTCCATGCCGTCGCCGATGTCACGGCAGCCGGGCACCGGCGGCTCACCGACGGGTGGGGCGTGGCGCGCGAGTTCCAGGACACGGCCAGGGCCGTGCAGCCGTCGGACCTGGCGACGATCATCTACACGTCGGGGACGACAGCCGAGCCGAAGGGCGTGATGCTGACGCACGGGAACGTGGTCGCCAACCTCGACGGCATCCGGCCGGTGTTTCCCATCAGCGACGAAGACGTCGCGCTGTCGTTTCTGCCGCTCTGCCACGCGTTCGAGCGCATGGTGTCGTTCGTGTATCTGCTCCACGGCATCTCGATGGTGTTCGCCGAGTCGATCGACACCGTCGCGCGCGATCTGGTGCGCGTGCGGCCGACGGTCATGACGGGTGTGCCGCGCGTGTTCGAGAAGCTGCACGCCCGCGTGCACGAGAAGGGGCGGGCGGCACCCGGCCTGAAGGGCGTGCTCTTCCGGTGGGCGTCTGGCGTGGCGAGCCGCGTCGGCCGCGCCCGGACGGGCGGCGGCCGCGAGACCGGCTGGCTGGCGCTTGAAGCCCGGCTGGCCGACCGGCTCGTGTTCCGGAAGATCCACGAGGCCGTCGGCGGCCGGCTGCGATTTGCCGTCTCGGGCAGCGCGCCGCTCCGCTCGGAGATTGGCGAGTTCTTCCTGGGCCTTGGGCTGCCGATCATCGAGGGCTACGGTCTCACCGAAACGGCACCCGTGCTCACCGTCATGCCGATGGACAACGTGCGGTTCGGGACGGTCGGGCGGGCACTCCGGAATGTCGAGCTCCGTGTTGCCCCGGACGGCGAGATCCTGGCGCGCGGGCCGAACGTGATGGCCGGGTACTACAACCGGCCCGAGGAGACGGCCGCCGTGCTCGTCGGCGGCTGGTTCCACACCGGCGACGTCGGCACGATCGATGCCGACGGGTTCCTGTCGATCACCGATCGGAAGAAGGAGCTGATCCTGACCTCCGGCGGCAAGAAGATCGCGCCGCAGCCGATCGAGGCGGCGCTCCGGGCGCCTGACTTCGTGGCCGAGGCGATCCTGATCGGCGAGGCCAGACACTTTCCGTCGGCGCTCATCGTGCCGGACCTGGCGGCGCTCGCGCGTCGCCTCGGCGTGGGACCGCCCGGCGATCGCGCCGCCGCCGAGGGACTGGTCGGCCGCGACGAGACCCGTGCCCTTGTCCAGGCCGCCGTCGACAGCGTGAACGCCG
This sequence comes from Vicinamibacterales bacterium, assembly GCA_035512795.1. Classification (GTDB taxonomy): domain Bacteria; phylum Acidobacteriota; class Vicinamibacteria; order Vicinamibacterales; family SCN-69-37; genus DATKDF01. The sequence goes on along the minus strand of DATKDF010000117.1, from coordinate 7,229 downwards.
GCCTGGCCCAGTTCGAGCGGATCAAGCGCTTTGCGCTCCTCACGGCGACGTTTTCAGTCGAATCGGGCGAGCTGACGCCGACACTGAAGGTGAAGCGACGGGTGGTGGAGGAGCGGTATCGCGAGGTGATCGAGGAAATATACAGACAGGGCGGGCATTGAAGATTGCGGGATCTGCGATTGATGATTGATTGAAGCTTGCCCTCTGCCCTACTTGGGCTCGATATGTATGACCACGTCCTGCAGTGTCGGGAACGTCTCCATGAGGCGGTCCTTGACGACGTGGGAGAGGCGGTGGGCGTCGATGAGGGGCATGTCCGCGCGGAACCAGACGTGGAGGTCGAGGAAGGCGTGGTCGGCCGATCCCCGCGTGCGGATCTGGTGGCAGCCGAGGACCTCCGGCACGGTCATCACGGCGCGCCGGATGGGGTCTTCCGGCAGGACGGCGCGGTCGGCCAGCACGTCCGAAGCCTGGCGCGCGATCGCGTAGACGGCGCGGCCGATGAAGACCGCCACGACGAGCGCGACAATCGGGTCGAGGACGGGCCAGCCCATCGCGACGCCGGCGAGGCCGGCGATGACCGCGAGCGACGTGTAGACGTCGCTCCGCGTGTGGTGCGCGTCGGCGAGGAGCACCTCGCTCTGGAGCCGGCGTCCGGCCCTGGCCTCGTACCGGACGACGACCAGGTTGATGAGGAGCGTCCCGGCCATGACGGCGAAGCTCACGGTCGTCACCGACACCGGTTCGGGCCGGAACAGCCGGCCGATGGCGGCCTCGACGATCTGGACGAGCGCCACCATCAGGAAGACCAGGATGCCGACCGTCGCGAGCGTCTCGAATTTGCGATGGCCGTACGGGTGGGAGGCGTCAGCCGGCGCCCGCGCCGCGCGAACGCCGACGAGCGCCACGACGTTCGACACCGAGTCGGCGAGCGAATGGACGCCGTCGGAGAGAATGCTGACCGCGCCCGACCAGAGACCGTAGGTGACCTTGGCGCCGGCGACGAGCAGGTTCAGCAGGAGGACGCCGACGAGGACCCTGACCTGCTGCCGTCCGCGGTCCGCGCCCGCGCCCGGGGCCGTCCTCAGAACAGTCGTGCCTCGGTGAGCGGCCACCACCGGACCTGGACCTTGCCGATGATGTAGCGCTCGGGCACCCACTGCCACGAGCGGCTGTCGGAGCTGTTGTTCCGGTGGTCGCCCATCACGAAGTACTGGCCCTCGGGGATCTGGAGCGGGCCCCAGGTGTCGTCGTCGCGGTACTGGGCCGGAATGAAGCTGTCGCTGAGCGGAACGCCGTTGCGGTAGACGGTACCGTCCACGCTCTTGAGCGTGTCGAGCGGCTCGCCGATGATGCGCTTGACGAACGACTTGTCCGGGTCGAGCGGGTACATCAGCATCACGATGTCGCCCACCTGCGGGTCGTGCAGCCGGTACGCCAGCTTGTTGACGATGAGCCGGTCCTGGTCCTCGAGCGTGGGCGCCATGCTCTGGCCTTCGACGCGGGCGACCTGGAAGCCGAACGTCACGATGAGCGTGGCGTAGACGGCCGCCGAGACGAGCGTCTTGAACCACGCGACCAGTTCCTCGCCGGCGCGCGCAAGCGCGCCGTCGATCGTCACCTGGCGGCCGGGCCCGGCCGCCGGTGGGACGGCCGTCGAGGGCCGCCAGCCGGCGGCGACGGCTGCCTGGTCCGGGCCGCTGCCGCTGAAGGTGGCCGGGCGGAACTCGGCCGGCCTGAAGGCGTACGGCTCCGGCACGGGCGCCTCGACCGGCGCGGCTAGAGCTGCAGGTACTCCCGGAGCCGGCGCGTCTGCGTGCGGCTCACCGGAATTTCCGTGGCCTTCGGGTCTTTCATCTTGAGGAGGTAATTCCTGTTGAACCAGGGGACAATCTCCTTGATCTTGGTGATATTCACCAGGTGCGACCGGTGGACCCGCCAGAAGACGGCCGGATCCAGCCGGGTCTGCAATTCGTCGAGCGTCCTGTAATTAGACGTGCCCGACACCGTGTTAGTTACCACGACTATGGCCTCGTCGACCAGCGAGGCGTGAATCACCTCGTCGGCCTGGACCAGCACGAACCGTTCCCCCGTCCGGACGGCCAGTTGATCGCGCCGGCCCTGCCGCGCCTGGACGGCCTCGATCACCCGTTCGAGATCGGCCGGCGACAACGGCAGTTTCGAGGCCTGTTCGGAGGCCAGCCGTCGCCGGACGCGTCCGAGCGTCTGTTCCAGCCGGTCGGCATCGACCGGCTTGAGGACGTAATCGACCGCGTTGACCGAGAAGGCCTCGATGGCGTACTGGTCGAAGGCCGTCACGAAGACGATCTGCGACGGCACCTCGGCGTCGAGCACCCGTCGGGCCACCTCGAACCCGGTCAGGCCGGGCATCTGGACGTCCAGAAAGAGCAGGTCGGGTTTGAGCTGGCCGGCCAGCCGCGCGCCGTCGACGCCGTTGGCGGCCTGGCCGACGACGGTGACATCGCCGATCTGGTCGAGCAGGAAGCACAGCTCCTCGCGCGCGAGCTGTTCGTCGTCGATGACCAGGGTGCGGATGGCCGACATCGTCAGGCGCTCGCCGGTTCGGAGACGACCAGTTCGGGGATTTCGATGCGCGCCGAGGTGCCGTTGCCCGGGGCGCTCTCGAGTTTCAGCTGGTAGTTGGCGCCGTAGATCACGCGCAGGCGCTCGTTGACGTTGCTGAGGCCGATGCCGTGTTCGGACGTGGCGGCGAGCCGGTCGGCCGGGATGCCGATCCCGTTGTCGACGATCTCGATGACGGCGTGTCCGGCGCGGCGCGACACGTGGATGACGATGCGGCCTTCGCCCATCTTGCGGCTGAGCCCGTGTTTGATCGAGTTCTCGACGAGCGGCTGCAGGATCATGCTCGGCACGATCAGGTCGAGGCTCGACTCGTCGACCTGCTTGTCGACGCGGAGCGACGGGCCGAACCGCACGCGCTCGATATCGAGATATTCATCGACGGCGGCCAGTTCCTCGCGGAGCGTGACGAAGTGTTCCTGACTGCGGAGCAGCCGGCGCAGCAGGCCCGACAGCTTGACGATGAGCACGCGCGCCGTTTCGGGCTGCGAGCGGATCAGCGAGGAAATCGACGTCAGCGTGTTGAACAGGAAGTGCGGGTTGATCTGGTTGGCGAGTGCCTGGACACGCGCGGCCATCAGCAGCTTCTCCTGCTCGGCGAGCTGATGCTCGATGCGCGCGCTGTTCCAGATCTTGATCGGGATGGCCACGCCGAGCACCGAGGTGACCAGGACGAGCAGCATGAGCCACGACAGGCCGGCGTCGGAGGGGCTCAGGTGAAACAGGCGGTCGGCGCCGAAGCGCGCGCCGACGGCCTGCCGGATCAGTTCGAGCAGGACGGGCGCGGTGACCAGGATCATCTGCCAGTCGAGCGAGAAGCGGCTGACGAGCCGCCACAGCGAGTGATGGAGCTTGGTGAAGAAGAACGGCGAGAAGCGCCAGATCTCGGCCTTCGGGCACAGTTCACGCAAGCCACCGCCGGCAAAGCCGCAGCCGACGGCGAAGGGGAGGGCGCCGTACTCGTGCGCGAACATGGGCGGCAGGCCGATGACCGCGCCGACGAGCGCGCCGGCATAGGGCCCGGCCAGCAGGCCCGCGATGTAGGCGCCCGGCAGCGTCAGGTCGGCCGCTTCGTAGTTGAGCAGCAGGCGCGCCGAGACGCCCGCGAGGAGCGGCACGCCCCACCCGGCCGCAAACACCAGCCGCTCCGGCCAGTCGCGTTTCTCGGTGAGCAGAATGCGGCGGAACCAGCCGAACCGCACGAGCATCGTCGCCAGCGTGGCGGCGACGGCCAGTTCGACGACCAGCGTGAAGAGCAGATAGTGCTCAGCCGAGAGGGAGCGGGCGCCGGTCTCCATCGAGCCCAGCCGCTAACTATAGCACTGCCTAGCAGTTGGGCCGGATCCGATCCGGGATCCGTCCGGGCTCTTTGGTATGATGCTGGTTATGATTCGTCCGCTGCTCGTCGGCTTTGCCACCACCTTCAGACACATGTTCCGAAAACCCGTCACGGTGAACTATCCGGACGAGAAGGTGCCGGTCTTTCCGAAGTACCGTGGCAAGCAGGTGCTGATGCGCGACGAGAACGGACTCGAGAAGTGTGTGGCGTGCGGGCTCTGTGCGGTGGCCTGTCCGGCTGACGCCATCTACCTCGAGGCCGCCGAGAATGACGGGACGGTGGCCGCCGGCCCGCGCTACGCCAGCCTCTACCAGATCCACAAGACACGCTGCATCTTCTGCGGGTACTGCGAAGAAGCCTGCCCCGTGTCGGCGATTTTCATGGGCAAGGACTACGAACTGGCCGTGTACAGCAGGGATGACTTCATCTGGGACAAGGCGGACATGCTCGTCCCTTCCGCCACCACGCCGACGCCGGCACGATAGCCCGGGTTCACGGGTCTGCTGATGTCGGGATTTCTCGCTGCCCTCGAGGCCCGAGTGCTCGTCGCCGACGGCGCGATGGGCACGATGCTCTATGCCCGCGGCATCTTCCTCAACCGCTGCTTCGACGAACTGAACCTGTCCGAACCCGACCTCGTGGCCGACGTCCACACGGCCTACATGCGGGCCGGCGCCGACGTCATCGAGACGAACACCTTCGGGGCCAATCACTTCAAGCTGATGCACTTCGGCCTGGCCGATCGGGTGGCCGACATCAACCGCGCCGGCGCCCGCCTCGCGCGACACGCGGTGCGCGATGGGGCGTTTGTCGCCGGCTCGATCGGCCCGCTCGGGGTTCGCATCGAGCCCTGGGGGCGCACCGGCGTCGACGAGGCCGAAGACGCCTTTCGCGATCAGGCCACCGCGCTCGTCGAGGGCGGCGTGGACCTGTTCATGCTCGAGACGTTCCGCGACCTGAACGAGCTCCTGGCCGCGATTCGTGCCGTGCGTGCCGTCTCGGCGCTGCCCATCGTCGCGCAGATGTCGACCGAGGAGGATGGCCACACGCTCGACGGCGTGCCGCCCGATCGGTTCGCACACGAGCTCGAGGCGGCCGGGGCCAATGTCATCGGCGTCAACTGCGCCGTCGGTCCCGCCGCCATGCTCGAGACGGTCGAGCAGATGGCCCGGCTCAGCCAGTTGCCCCTGTCGGCCCAGCCGAACGCCGGCCGTCCGCGAGACGTCGATGGCCGCAACCTGTATCTGTGTTCGCCGGAATACATGGCGAGTTACGCCCGCCGGTTCATCGCGGCCGGTGTGCGCCTGGTCGGCGGCTGTTGCGGCACGACGCCGGATCACATCCGGCAGATCACGCTGGCCGTGCGGTCGGCCAAGCCTGACGACACGCGCGCCGGCCGTTCGACGCCGGCCGGTCACGCCGTGCCCGACACGCCGGTCGTCGTCGTGCCGCGTGCCGAGAAGTCGGGGCTGGCGCGTGCCCTGGCCGCCGGGCGGTTCGTCGTCGTCCCGGAGGTCTCGTCGCCGCGTGGCCTGGACCTGACCGGGGTGCTCGCCGAGGCGCGGCGGTTCGCTGAGCTCGGCGCCACGGCGATCAATGTGCCCGACTATCCGCGGTCAGGCGCGCGCGCGAGCGCCCTGGCCCTGGCTGTGCAGATCGAGCGACAGGCCGGCGTCGAGACGCTCCTCCATTACTCGTGTCGCGATCGGAACCTGATGGGGATGCAGTCGGACCTGGTGGGCGCGCACGCCCTCGGGCTGCGGAACGTGCTCCTCACCACCGGCAGCCCCGCACCCCGGGCGACCTATCCGGATGCCACGGCCGTCTACGACGTCGATGCCGTCGGCCTCATCAACATGGTCGTGCGGCTCAACCACGGGCACGACGTGAGCGACCAGCCGATCGGGGCGCCAACCGGGTTTCACGTGGGCGCAGCCGTCAGCCCGTTCAGCCCGGTGCCCGAGGCCGAGTGGCGTCGCGTGGCGCACAAGGTCGAGGCGGGCGCCGAGTTCTTCGTGACGCCGCCGATTCTCGACGTCGTCGGCTTCGAGCCCCTGTTCGAGCGGCTCCGGCAGACCGGGGTCCCGGTGCTGGCCGGGGTGGCGGCGCTCGAGAGCGTGCGCCACGCCGAGTTCCTGGTCAGCGAGATTCCGGGCGTCCGCGTGTCGGGGGCCCTGCTCGACCGTCTGCGGCAGGCGTCCGACGAGCGCGCCGAGGCCTTCGAGGCCACCCTCGAGATCATCCGTTGGCTCCGCACCCGGGTGGCCGGCATTCAAGTCACGTCCTTCCACGGATCGGCCGAGACATCTGAACGGTTGCTCCGACGCCTGTTTGAGGACAAGATCCGCCCTGACGCTCGCCGGGAGGCACATGTCTGACGCAGCACACGGCTCGGGACTTCGGGAACACATGCTCCTGTTCAGCCGCTTCCTGCGCAATCCGCGCAGTGTGGGCGCGCTCTCCCCGAGTTCCCAGACGGTGGCCCGCGTGATTGCCGATGGACTGCCGGCCGGTGACCAGCGCCGCATCGTCGAGCTGGGCCCGGGGACGGGCGCGCTCACGGGCGAGTTGATGCGCCGGCTGCGGCCGGGCGACCGGTTCCTGGCGATCGATGTGGATGCCGCGTTCGTCAAGGAACTGCAGGCGCGCTGGCCGGCGCTCGAGTCGGTGTGCGGGTCGGCGGCCGATCTGGCCCGGATCGCCACCGAGCGCGGCATGCCCGAAGTCGACCACATCGTGTCCGGCCTGCCCTTTGCCACCATTCCCGTGGAAGTGACGCAGCAGATCCTCGCCAGTGTCATGCAGACGCTTCGGCCCGGCGGCCGGTTCACCACGTTCCAGTACCTGCTGGGCTACCCGATGCCCTCGTCGGTCGCTTTCCGGCGCCAGATGTCGGCTCTGCTCGGCGCGCGGCCGGTCAGACAGCTCGTGATGCAGAATCTGCCGCCCTGCTTCGTGGTCACCTGGATCCGGCCCGGCCGCGAGTAACGTTCCGCCGTCGTCGGGCGGGCCGGCCGGGTTACGATGGCAGGATGAACGAGCGGGACTTCTTCACCGAACGATCCGAGAAGAAACCGATGTCGCTCGCGTGCCCGCAGTGCCGGCACCGGGACGACTATCCGATCACCTGGCTCCGCCGGACGAAGAAGGAGCGCATTCCGCCGGGCGCCGACGAGCGCGACCGCGCCATTTTCGCCAAGCTCCGCGATCACCTGTATCGCGTCGACGACTACGTCAACTGCTCGAAGTGCCGGCGACGGTTCGAAATTCCCTCACACCAATCGATGGT
>DATKDF010000116.1:0-13661 GCA_035512795.1 Vicinamibacterales bacterium | reverse complement strand
CGCCTTCGCGCGCCAGCACCTGGCGGGCTACAAGTGCCCGCGCAGCGTCTCGTTCCTCGACGAGCTGCCGAAGGTGCCGTCGGGCACGATCCTCAAGCGCGAGCTGCGGGACCCCTACTGGAAGGGTCGCGAGTCGCGGGTGTGAGGTGCAGGGCGAAGCGGCCGCTCTCGCCGCTTCGGGGGTAGGGGCCGAGCAATGAGTAGCGACACAGCGGCAACGGCCCCGGCGCGGGCGTCGGCCGCGTCGGCGCTGCCGGCCTCCCGCATCTGGCAGGTCATCGGCGCCTCCGCCGTCGGCACCATGATCGAGTGGTACGACTTCTACATCTTCGGCAGCCTGGCGACGATCATCTCGCCGCTCTTCTACCCGCCGGGCAACGACACGCTGGCGCTCATCGCGTACCTGTCCACCTTTGCGGTCGGCTTCGTCGTGCGGCCGTTCGGTGCACTGTTCTTCGGCCGCATCGGCGATCTGGTCGGGCGCAAGTACGCGTTCGTCGTCACGCTCGTGATGATGGGCGGCGCGACAGCGCTCGTCGGGTTCCTGCCGACCTACGAGACGATCGGGATTCTGGCACCGCTCGCACTGCTGGCCATCCGTGTGGCGCAGGGCCTCGCGCTCGGGGGCGAGTACGGTGGCGCGGCCGTTTACGTAGCCGAGCACGTGCCCGACGGCCGCCGCGGTTTCTACACGAGCTTCATCCAGATCACGGCGACGCTCGGCCTCTTCATGTCGCTTGCGGTCGTGCTCCTCGTCCAGGGGTCGATGTCGGCCGAGGCGTTCCAGCAGTGGGGCTGGCGCGTGCCGTTTCTCGTGTCGATCCTGCTCGTGGCCGTGTCGCTCTACATCCGCCTGCGCATGCAGGAGTCGCCGATCTTCGACCACCTCAAGAGCACCGGGATGACGTCGGCGCGTCCGCTCCGCGAGGCGTTCACCCAGCGCGCGAACCTGAAGCGCGTGCTCGTGTCGCTCTTCGGCGCCACCGCCGGTCAGGGTGTCGTCTGGTACACGGGCCAGTTCTACGCGCTCTTCTACATGCAGACGATTCTGCGCGTACACCCGACGTCGGCCAGCTACATCGTGGCGACGGCGCTGCTCCTCGGGATGCCGCTCTTCGTCGTGTTTGGCGCGCTCAGCGACCGGATCGGGCGCAAGCGGATCATGATGGCCGGGTGTCTGGTCGCCACGCTCGGCTATGTGCCGATCTACCAGGCGATGCGTGATGTCGCCGGGTCCAACGTGGACAGCGTCATCTCGCAGCGCAGTCCCCTGACGGGCGCCATCAGCCTGACGCCCCAGACGATCGTCGACGGCGTAGCCGAGCCGGCGGCCCAGGTGCTGCCGTTCAACGGGTTCATGTCCCTTGCCGGGGAACCGGCGGCGCAATGGCTCGTGCTCCTGGTCTTCATTCAGGTCGTGTTCGTGACGATGGTGTACGGCCCGATTGCCGCGTACCTGGTCGAGGCGTTTCCCGCGCGGATCCGCTATACGGCACTGTCGCTGCCGTATCACATCGGCAACGGTGTGTTCGGAGGGCTCCTGCCGGTCGTCGGGCTGTCGATCGTGGCCAGCACGGGGAACATCTACGCGGGCTTGTACTATCCGATCCTCGTGGCGGGTGCGACGTTCGTGATTGGTTCGTGGCTGCTGCCCGAGACGCACAGCGTGCTGATCTGGAAGGAAGTGGAGACGGCCGAAGGCCACGAGCTCGTCAGCGACATCGACGGGCCGGCGTAGCGCGGGCGTATACTCGATCGCACACGACGTACGTAGGGCGCAGTGGTGTCCCACTGCGCCGGGGCGGCCGACTGGGAGATCAGTCGGCCCTGCGGATGAGCCGGGAGGCGTGCATGGCTGACGGTAGCGAGAGGATGAACACCATCGCGAAGACGATTGGGGGCGCGCTCGGCCGGACGGCGGCCGTGGCCGACGCGGCGCAGGACGCCGGGGCGCAGGCCGTGGCCGGCGCGGGTGCGGCCATCGGGACGGCGCGCGCCGAAGGCGCGGCGGTCGTGGCTGCCGTGCGCAAGCGGACGCGGCGCGCAGCCAGGAAAGTCCGCAAGACGGTGAAGAAGACGCAGCGGACGGTCGCCAGGACACAGAAGAAGACGCGGAAGCGCGTCGCCAAGACCCGCGCGCGCGTGCGCAAGGTCGCGCGCCGGGCGCAGACGACCAAAGCGCGTGTGAAAAAAGCGACGAGCAAGGCAGCCGCGCGCGCCAAAAAAATCGTCAAACGCCGGTAAGCCGTGCGGTTGACGGCGGTTCTTTTCAGCTTCCTCATCCTGACCGTTGCCGGAGCTGCCGCGCAGGATCGTCCGGCGGCGGTTCAGGTCGAAGTGCGCTCGGCTGACGGGCCGGTCGCCGGCGCCACCGTGCGCGCCGGCGGGTTCGAGGTGCGCACGACAGCCGCCGGCATTGCACGGCTGACGCTCTCCGCGGGCCGTCACACCATCCTCGTGACACACACCGGGTTCCTCGACGCGAGCCACGAGGTCGACCTCGTGGCGGGGCAATCGGTCGTCGTGCCTGTGGATCTCATCCGCGCGCCCACCGTGGAGGAAGAAGTCGTGGTCGTTACCAGCACGCGGACGGGCCGGCGCATCGAGGACCAGCCCATGCGCGTCGAAGTGCTCGGTCGCGAAGAGATCGAAGAGAAGATGCTCATGACGCCCGGAGACATCGTCATGATGCTCAACGAAATGGGCGGATTGCGCGTGCAGGCGACGTCGCCCTCGCTCGGCGTGGCGAGCGTGCGCATCCAGGGCATGCGCGGGCGCTATACACGCCTCCTCTCCGACGGCCTGCCGCTATACGGCGAGCAGCCCGGCGGCATCGGCCTGCTGCAGATCCCGCCGATGGACCTCGGTCAGGTCGAGGTGATCAAAGGCGTGGCCTCGGCACTCTACGGCGCCGGCGCCATGGGCGGCGTCGTCAATCTGCTGTCGCGCCGGCCGGGTGACGAGGTGCAACGCGAGATCCTGCTGAACGTCTCGGGCCGCGGCGCCGCCGACGGTGTGTTGTGGTGGTCGGCGCCCGTCGGCGACCGCGCCGGCGTGACGCTCCTCGCAAGCGGCCATCGCCAGGGGCGCGTCGATGTGGACGATGACGGCTGGGCCGACATGGCCGGGTACCGCCGGGGCGTCGTCCGTCCGCGATTCTTCTGGGGCGACGATGCCGGTCGCTCGGTGTTCGCGACCGTCGGCATCACCCGCGAGGAGCGGACCGGTGGGACCGTTCCGGGTCGTGTGCTGCCGGGTGCCGGCACGCCGTATCGTGAGGCCCTCGGGACGACGCGCGCCGATGCCGGTGTCGTGGCACAGACGGTTCTGGACGGCCGCTTCGTGACGACGGCGCGAGCCGCTGTGACGGGGCAGTGGCACGACCACACGTTCGGCGACGTGCGGGAGCGCGACCGGCACACGACCCTTTTCGGCGAGGTGGCCGTGCGCGGGTCGTCGGGTGCGCACACGTGGGTCGCGGGCGCGGCGATCGAGCGCGACGCCTACCGGCCCACCGACGTACCCCGCTTCGCCTACGCGTTGACGACCCCCGGCGTCTTCGTTCAGGACGACGTGGACATCCGCCCGTGGCTGACCGTGTCGGCGAGCGGTCGGCTCGACTGGCACAGCGAGTACGGGTTCTTCGCCAGCCCGCGGTTGTCGGCGCTCGTGCGACACGGCGGCTGGACCAGCCGCGTGTCGGCCGGCGCCGGGTTCTTCGCGCCGACGCCGCTGACCGAGGAGACCGAAGCGGCCGGGTTGTCGCGGCTCGTCGTCGACGGTCCGATCGAAGCGGAACGCGGGCGCGGCCTGTCGATTGATGTCGGCCGCACCGTCGGGCCGCTCTCATGGACGACGACCCTGTTCACCTCGCGCGTGGACGATCCCGTCATCGTCGAGCGCGACGAGGAGTACCGGCTCCGGAATCTCGACGGCCGGACGACGAACGTCGGAGGCGAGTTGTTGGCGACGTGGCGGCGGGAGCCGTTCGCCGTGACCGGCACGTACACGTACGTACGGGCGCGCGAGCGTGAGGGCGCCGCCGTACGTGACGTCGCGCTCACACCTCGTCACAGCGTCGGCGTCGTCGCGATGGCGGAGTCGGAGGACCGTGGCCGCCTCGGCCTCGAGATCTACGTGACAGGCCGGCAGCGCCTCGAAGCCGACCCGTACCGCACGACGAGCGAGCCTTACGTGATCGTCGGCCTGCTAGCCGAACGGCGGTTCGGCCGGTTCAGCCTGTTCGTCAATGGCGAGAACCTGACTGGGGTGCGGCAGTCGTCGTGGGACCCGCTGCTGCGGCCGTCGCGCGCGGTGGACGGGCGTTGGACGGTGGACGCCTGGGCGCCGCTCGAGGGGAGGGTCGTCAATGGAGGCATCAGGATCTGGATCAAGTAACGTGTCCGGTGTATTGAAGATTGATGATCTGGAGATTGATGATTGACTGATGATTGAGGGACTGGATCGTTGATGAGTCCTCACCCCTGGCTGGTCGTGTTGCTGGCTGCAGCCACCGTGGTCGTCGGCGGCCGGCTCGGCGCGCACGACCTGTCGGTCGTCGGCCTGCTCGACCGCTACGCGGCGGGTCAGTACGGCGCGGTCGTGGCCGAGCTTTCGGGGGACGTCGACTTCGAGGATCTCCTTGAACAACTTCGGCGCGATGGGCTCTCCTGGATTGAGGCGGGCGGACCGGCGGCGCGCGATCGGCGGGCGCTCGTCGCCGCCACGGTCGCGCTCGAAGCGGCGCGCGCCGGGGCATGGCGCGAGTGGAAACGCACCCAAAGGCAGCCGCCGATGTGCGCCGACAACGGCCAGTGCTACCAGCCGCCGAGCGTGCTCTACTGGGAGGCGCCGCCGCTGCTCATCGAGTGGGGGTGCGCCCTTCTGCGGCAACGCGAGACGCCGTCGCCTGCTGAACGTTGGTGGCAACTGGCCGCGCTCGCCGTGGCGCAGCGCTCCGAGGACATCCAGTTCCTGGTGGGCGACCCTCATATCGGTGGCGTACCAGGCTCGGCGGCGATTGGCAACACCGTCGACGAGATCAAACACCTGGAGCACGTCAGACCGCGCTTTCCTGACGAAGCGCGGTTCCTGCTGGCCGAGGGCATCGCGCGCGAGCGTGCCTGGGCCGATGACGCCGTAGCGGCCTTCAGCTCGCTGACCGATCACGTGGATGTCGGCGGTGAGGCCACCATGCGCCTGGGCGCGCTCCTGGCGCGGCAGCGCCGCCACGGCGACGCGCTCGACCTCTTCGAGAAGACCGAATCGCTCACGCGCGACCCGTACGTGATCTTCCTCGCGCGGTATTTCACCGCACAGATTCACGAGCGCGAGCGCCGCGCCAGTCGCGCCGAGGCCGCCTACCGCGGGGCCGCGGCGGCCGTGCCGCACGCGCAGTCGGCGACGATCGCGCTGGCCGCGCTCGTCTTTCGCGACGGCCGGCGCGCCGAGGCGCAGGATCTGGTCGCCCGCATGCTCGCCGCCGAGCCGCCGCCGGCCGATCCGTGGCGGACCTTCGTGCACGCTGACGACCGGTTCTGGCCGTACCTCATCGCCAGGCTGCGCCAGGAGATCCTGCCGTGAGCCGTCGGGTTGCCGCGATTGTGACGCTTGTCGCGCTCACGGGCGTCTGGCCTGCCGGCCAGGCGCCGCCCCAGTCACCCCAGTTCCGCGCCGCGACCGACGTCGTCATGGTCGACGTGTCCGTGCGCGACGGGGGCCGGACGGTGACGGGGCTCCGGGCCGAGGACTTCGCGCTCACCGACAACGGCGTCCGCCAGCGCATCGAAAGCGTCGAGGCCGGCGCCGTGCCGATCGACCTCACGCTCGTCGTCGACGTGAGCGGCAATCCCCGCCGGCCGGTCGGGCGGCCGCCCTCGGAGGCGGACGTGATCGGCGACGTCAACCGCGAGCTGCGACTGGTGGCCGAGCTCTTGCGGCCCGACGATCGTGTGCGGTTGCTGGCCGTTGACGACACCGTGCAACAGGTGTGGTCGTTCCGCGACGCCTCGTCGCTCGCTGTGACCCGCATCGACCACGACGGCCAGGCGTCGCTCTACGACACGTTGGCGGCCGCGCTTTTGCAGCCGGTCGAACCGGCGCGCCGGCACGTGGTCATCGCCCGGACGAAGGGCGTCGACACGATCAGCTCCATCACCTCCGGCACCGTGCAGGCGATGGCCCGGCAGGCGGACGCGCTCTTTCATCTCGTCATGATGGAGACGGCGTTCGACAACGAGGCGGCACTGGCCGGCTACCAGTGCAATCCGAACCTGATGGGTCTCTGCTGGCCCACGCGGCGCTTCTGGGTGCCGTTTCAGCGTCGGATGCTCGGGCCGGCGCCCGCGCACCAGTTGCTTCCGGACGGCGTCACGATGGCCGAGGCCGCCGAGTCGACCGGCGGCGCGCTGCACAAGACCACGGTCGGCGGCGTGCCCTCGCTGACGAGCACGTTCCGCCGGACATTCGAGGACTTCCGGAACGGGTACATGCTGCGCTACACGCCGCAGGGCGTGGCGCGTGACGGCTGGCACGCGATCGACGTCCGCGTACCGGCGTCGCGCAACTACACCGTTCGTGCACGCCGCGGCTACGGCATCGAGGTGCTGCCGCCGGTGCCGGCACCTGCAGCCATTCCCGACGCGCCTCGGACGATTACGGAACTGGTCGATGCCCACTCACGTGGCGCACGTCAGCAGGTGATGGTCGGTCTCCGGCAGGCATCGGATCCCGCGCGGTTGATTCGCGACTTCGAGGAGGCTGGCAATCCGTGGCCGGCCGCGCCTCGGCGGGAAGCGACGTTTGCCATCGAAGTGGCCGAGGCCGGCTTGTTTTCGCCGCGGCCCACCGCGCGGAGGCAAGCGTACGCGCTGCTGGAGCGGTTCACTCGGCTCGTGCGGCACCCGCTCGAGGCCGAGACCTTCGAGCGGTACTGGCACTTTGCCGTGCTGACGCTGCTAGAGGGCGCGATTCGTGCCGTCGACGCCGAGCCGTTCGTCGAGCGCGCGATCGCGCGGTTTCCGGCCGAGCCCCGGTTCGTGCTGTCACGCGCCATCGTCACCGACCAGCGCTGGGCGGCCCGCGGCATGCGGAATGCGGCCGTCGACGCCTCGGGCACGCCGACGGCCCCGCATGTCGAAGCCGTGCGGCTCGCCTACAGCGCGGCCATTGCCCTTCCAGAGACGACGGCCGAGGCGCGCGTCCGGCTCGGGTGGTTCCTGCATCGATTGGGCCGGCATGACGAGGCGATGGTCGAGCTCTCGGCTGCCGGTGCAGAGCCGAGCCCGGACGCGTCGATTCGGTATCTGCGGTCGTTGTTCATCGGCCACGTCTGGTACAGCCTCGACCGGACGGACCTGGCCGTCGCCGCGTTCCGCGAGGCGCTGACCGTGGCGCCGGCCGCGCAGTCGGCTCGCGTCGCGCTCATGAACGCCCTCGTCCTGCGTGGCGAGAGCGCCGAGGCCGAGGCGCTGGCCGAGGCCGTGCAGATCGACGCGAGCCCGGGTATCGATCCCTGGTGGACGTACTGGCAGGGCCAGTACCGGTTCTATCCGGCGGCGATGACGCGGTTGCAGGAGCTCAGCCGATGAGGCGGGTGTGGCCGGTCGTCGGCCTGTTCGCGGTCGCGCTCGCGGTGGCCTCGTCGGGCCCGCGCGCGCAGGAGCCCCAGCGGGCGCCGGCGTTCCGGTCCGGGGCGACGGCGGTGGCCGTGGACGTCAACGTCCGCGATCGATCCGGCCGGCCGATCACCGGACTCGACGTCGCGGACTTCGAGGTGCTCGACAACGGCGTCCGGCAGGACGTGGTGCAGCTCAGCTACGGCAAAGTGCCCATCGACATCACCGTGGCGCTCGACGTGAGCTACAGCGTGGTCGGGCATCTGCTCGACCGGCTGCGCGACGCCGTGGGCCAGTTGATGCGCGACCTCGGGTCCGAGGATCGGCTGAAGCTCGTGCTCTTCAACATGCGCGTCACGCGGACGACCGACTTCACGACCGACGTGAAGCTGGTCGACCAGGCCATCCGCTCGGCCGTGGCCGGTGGCGGCACGGCATTCCACGATGCGGTGAGTGTGGCGCTCGTGTCAGCGGCCGCGCCCGACCGGCGTCAGCTCGTGGTCTTCTTCACCGACGCCCGTGACAGCGTCAGCACGTCGACGCCTGAGATGATCGTGAAAGTCGCGGAGCGCACGCGAGCGACGCTGACGTTCGTGACGCCCGCGGCGGTGGGGACAACCGCCTTCGGCGCCCGCGCGGCCGCCGGCAGCCCGCCACCGGTGCCGAACGTTCTCGCCCGCGAGACGGGCGGCTCGGTGCTTCCATTCAGCGACGCGACGAACCTTACCGCGACGTTCCGGCGCATCCTGAACGACTTCCGATCGACCTACGTGCTCTACTACAACGCCCGCGGCGTGGATCAGACCGGCTATCACACGATCGACGTCAAGGTGAGCCGCAGTAACGCCGTCGTCACGGCCCGACGCGGATATCAGGGAGGGCAGTGAGGGGAGGCGGGCATTGAAGATTGAGGATCTGGGATTGAGGGATTGATTGAAGATTGAGGGATTGGCGATTGAGGATTGGGAGAGCCCTGACACGCAGTAGCGGGGACTGCACTTGCAGTCCGCGCGACACCGGCAGCAGCCGGCCAGGCTATTTCTTCTGGCTCATTTCCTGCTGCGTCCGGTAGATGCTGCACCAGGTCTTGTGTTCGGCGATGGGCATGCCGCACTCCACACAGACGCGGACACGGGGCGTGTTTGCGGACTTCTTGCCGAAGAGTTTGCTGAGTAGGGCCATCTCGACGACTCCGGGTGATGTCGGGCCAGCGATCCGGCCCGGATTCAGGGGGCGACACGAGCCCGAATGACGTACGGGTTGGACGACGCAGGACGCCGAATGGTTCGGCGCGGCCCCGGGATCACGCCAGCATGAGAGCCTAGCGCCAACGGTTAGCATGGTGGCGACTACAGCAATGACAAATTGACTGTCATCAATGACAGATATATTGTCATAATTGCCAGATGCCAATCAGAGCCGAATCCGTCCGGGCTCTTCTCTCGGTTCGTGCCGCGATCGAGGCTGCGGCCTCTCTTGCCGTCGCCCTCCGGCTCGCTGCCGACCAGATTCACAAAGAGGATGGCCTGACGGCCGCCCAGCGAGATCTGGTCGGCCACCTTCTCGACAGCGGGCCGCGCACCGTGCCCGACGTCGCTCGTGCCCGCGGCGTGACCCGGCAGAGCGTCCAGACGATGGTCAACGCGCTGGCGACGCGGGGGCTTGTGGCGTCGGCCGCCAACCCGCGACACCGGCGCTCAGCCCGGATCGAGCTGACGCCGGCGGGTCGGTCCACGGCGCACGAGATCCGGCGCCGCGAGGGCCTGGTGGCAGCCGGGCTGGTCCCCGATCTCGACGCGGCCGACCTCGACCGAGCGGCCGAGACCCTGCGTCGGCTCCGGAGCCTTGTCGCGACCCGGACCGGCACTGGCCGGGCCGAAACCTGACAGCCGGGTGGTATCATGACCTCTCTTTTCCTGAGGCCAAACGATGCTGGTAACCCTCACCGTCAACGGCAGATCCGCCACGGTGGACGTCGCTGCCGACACCCCGCTTCTCTGGGTGCTCCGCGATGTCCTCAATCTCAAGGGCACGAAGTTCGGTTGCGGCGTCGGCCAGTGCGGCGCCTGCACGGTGCACATGCGCGGTCGCGCCGTGCGCTCGTGTCAGGTGCTGGTCAGTAACGCCGCCGGTGCCGAGGTCTTGACCATCGAGGGTCTGTCGCCGACCGGCGCGCATCCGCTCCAGCGCGCCTGGGAGGAGATTGACGTCCCCGAGTGCGGCTACTGTCAGGCCGGTCAGATCATGACGGCCGCGGCACTGCTCACCGTCAACCCGCAGCCATCCGACTCGGACATCGACTCGGCGATGAACGGCAACCTCTGCCGCTGCGGTACGTATCTGCGCATCCGGCAGGGCATTCACCGCGCCGCGACGCTCATGGCCGCAGACGGCTCACGCCGCCAGCCTGACGTCGAAGCGCCGGACACCACATCTGAACCGGCCGTGCCGGTGTCGAAGTAGGGGGCGTCATGAGCATCACGACTCTCGATCGCCGCGCCTTCCTTCGCACGACCGCCATCGCCGGCGGTGGCGTGCTGTTTACGGTCTACCTGGATCCGACATCACTCTTCGCGCAGCGGGGCGGTCAGCCGCCGGCCCCGCTCGATCCGGACGCGTTCATCCGCATTACGCCCGACGGCATCGTCACCATCATCGCGAAGAACCCGGAGATTGGTCAGGGCGTCAAGGTCACGCTGCCGATGCTCATCGCCGAGGAACTCGACGTCGCGTGGTCCGACGTGCGGATCGAGCAGGGCGACCTGAACTCGGCCTACGGGCCGCAGATTGCCGGTGGCAGCCGCGCGGTGCCGAGCAACTGGACGCCGATGCGCCAGGTCGGTGCGGCCGCGCGGGCGACGCTCGTCGCGGCGGCGGCCGAAACCTGGAAGGTGCCGGCCGCGCACCTGCGCACGTCGGCCGGCCGCGTGCTCGATCCGGAGACGAACCGCTCGCTCGGCTACGGTGAAGTCGCCACGCGCGCAGCCGCGATGCCGACGCCCGATCCGGCGACGGTCACGCTCAAGGATCCGAAGGACTACACGATCATCGGCAAGCCGATTCCCGGCGTGGACAACCCGGCCATCGTGACCGGCAAGCCGCTCTACGGGATCGACTTCTCGCTGCCGGGCATGCTGCACGCGGTGTACGAACGCTGCCCGGTGTTCGGCGGCACGGTGACGGGCGCGAACCTCGACGAGATTCGCCGGCTGCCCGGCGTGCGGCATGCGTTCATCGTGCCGAACGGGCCGCCCAACGCGGCGCCGTTCAGCGGCGTCGCGATCGTCGCCGACTCGTTCTGGCAGGCCGAGACGGCCCGCCAGCAGCTGCGGATGACGTCGGACGAGGGGCCGGGCGCTGCCGACAGCAGCGAGGCCTTCGCGCGCCGCGCAGCCGAGCTGTCGACAGAGGCCCCGGCGCGCACCCTCCGGACCGATGGCGACGTCGACGCCGCCCTGTCGTCGGCCGCGAAGGTCGTCGAGGCGGCGTATTCCTATCCGTTCCTCGCGCACGCGCCGCTCGAGCCGCCCAACTGCACCGGGCACTTCCAGAACGGCAAGCTCGAGCTCTGGGTCGGGACGCAGACACCGCAGAACGGCGTCCGCGACATCGCGCGCGCCACGGGTATCCCGGCCGAGAACATCTCGCTGCATCTCTTCAGGATGGGCGGGGGGTTCGGCGGACGTCTCTACAACAACTACGTCGTCGAGGCCGCGTGGATCGCGCGCGAAGTCGGCGTGCCCGTGCAACTGCGCTGGACGCGCGAAGACGAGACACAACACGAGCTCTACCGTCCCGGCGGCTTCCACTACTTCAAGGGCGGCGTCGATGCGAAGGGCTCGCTCGTCGCCTGGCGCGATCACTTCGTGACGTTCGGCGAGGGCGAGCGGTTCGCCGCGTCAGCCGCCATGGGCGGGACGGAGTTCCCGGCGCGCTTCGTGCCGAACTTCCTCCTCGGCTCGTCGGTCATGCCGCTGCACGTGCACACGGGCGCGATGCGCGCGCCGGGCAGCAACGCGCTCGCGTTCGTCCTGCAATCATTCCTGGACGAACTGGCCCACGCCGGTGGCCGCGATCCGCTCGAGTTCCAGCTCGAGCTGCTCGGCCGTGCGCCCGTTCAGGGTGACGGCGCCCGCGGCGGGCTCGACGCGGCGCGCATGTCGGCCGTGCTGCGGCTGGTGGGTGAGAAGTCGGGCTGGGCCGGCCGGCCGAAGACGAGCGGACGCGGGCTGGGCATCGCCTGCTACTTCAGCCACTCGGGCTACTTCGCCGAGGTGGCCGACGTCTCGGTCGATGACCGCAAGCGGATTCGCGTCCACAAAGTGTGGGTCGCCGGCGACGTCGGCCGCCAGATCATCAACCCGCTCCACGCCGAGAGCCAGGTGCAGGGCGGCGTGATTGAAGGCATCAGCCACATGATGCAGGAGATCACGATCGTCAAGGGCGGCGTGGTGCAGAGCAACTTCGACGACTACCCGCTGCTCCGGATGCGGCATGTACCGCCGGCCATCGAGACGCACTGGGTGATGAGCGACAACGATCCGACGGGCCTCGGCGAGCCGATGCTTCCGCCGATTCTGCCCGCCGTCGCCAACGGCATCTTCGCCGCGACCGGCGATCGCGTGCGGGCACTCCCCTTGAGCAGGCACGGCTATAGTTGGGCGTAACGGTATGCGACTGAGATCGTGGATGATCGTACTGGCTGCCGGTCTGTACGCGGCCGCTACCCTGGCAGCGCAGGACACGAAGACCACACGCGACGGCGTCTACACGGACGCGCAGGCGGCCCGCGGCAAGGCGTTCTACACGGCCAACTGCGCCAAGTGTCACCTGGTCGACACGACGCCGGGCACCCCTCGTCTCGAAGGGCCGGTGCTCGCCGGTGAAACCTTCTTCAATACGTGGGAGGACAAGAGCGTCTTCGATCTGTCGACGAACATCCGCCTGGGCATGCCGCCCGACGGCTCGGTCATCGTGGAGTCAGGGCAGGCGGCCGACGTCATCGCGTTCCTGCTGCAGGTCAACAAGCTCCCGGCCGGTCAGGCTGAACTGCCCTCAGACAACACCGCGCGTGCGATCAAAATCGCCAGACCAGGCGCGGAAAGTCCGTCGCGCTAGAGCTGACGACCGGCCGCAGGCGCCGCACTGTAGCTATACTCTCGGTACCTCCGCCGGCTCCCATGTCTGCCAACCCTGTCGACCACTGTGCGATGTGCGGGTTCCCCGGCGGTCGCGAGGCCTGCCGCGCGCTCTTCGACGATGTGTCGCTGCGGGTGCGCGCGCTGGCCTGGACGGGAAGCCTGTCGACCTGGCGGCTGATGCACGACGTGTACGCCATTCAGCATGAAGAAGAGGCGTGCGGGACCTTCACGGCGCTCGTCACGCACCTCGGCGGCGTCTGCTGGGCGCTCGAACACGGCGGCAACGAGGGCGGATATCGGGCGCTGCAGAAGCTCGTCGAGCGGAATCCCTCGGAGGGGCTCGACTATCCACCGGCGCCCGGCATTCCCAGCCACCGGGGCACCGTGACGGTGGCAAGCCTCAAGGATGCCGAAGAGCCCGAGCGGCTCGTGGCTGGAGTCGATCGGTGGGCCCGTGCCGCGTGGCTGGCCTATGCCGGCCTGCAGCCACTCGCTCGCGACTGGGTCAAGCAGGCCCTGATGCTCAAGAAGATCGGGCGGTGACGGTCGCAGTCGTCCTGCACTTTCGAACTCCCGTGGAGACGTCGCGGGCCGTGCAATCGCTCGTCGCGTCCACCCGTCCGCCGTCATCGATCGTCGTCGTCGACAACGACGCGCCCGTTCCGGGTGACGGCCGGCTCGAACTGCCGGCCGGCGTGATTCGGATCGCGACCGGGCGCAATCTGGGTTTTCCGGCCGGCATCAACGCGGGGATTGCCGAGGCGCGCCGCCGGGGCGCCGGCCGGCTCCTCCTGGTCAACAGCGACGCCACGCTCGAGCCGGCTGCGCTCGAGCGGCTCGAGGCCGCTCTCGACACGACGCCGGAAGCGGGGATCGCCGGTCCCGTCGTCCTGTTCGGCGACCG
>DATKDF010000115.1:0-2302 GCA_035512795.1 Vicinamibacterales bacterium | reverse complement strand
GTCGAAGGCGAGGGTGGTGGTGTCCTCGTCCCCGGCCGCGTACGGATAGACGCCGGAGTAGTGGAGGCGGTCATAGGCCACGTCAGCCGCGAGCCGGGTTTGCGCAATCGACCCCTCGTACTGCGCGTGAACCATCGTCCGTGTGTCCGTCGTCTCCTCGCGCGGATCCTGGCTGTTGAACATCGTGCTGTACGACCCTGTCGGGATGTCCTTTTGCCGGCGGCCGAACGTGGCGGTCACCGTGAGGTTGCGCACGCCGATGCGTCCGTACAGCGTTCCCACGCGCTCGCCGTCGAGATTCTCGGCCACGCCGTGATTCGTCTCGGGCGCGTCGAACGCGGGGAAGTAGAGGCCCTCCACACCCTGGCTGCCCTCGAGAGAACCCGACAGGCCGACGTCGACACCGCGGGCAAAGGTGCGGCCGAACGAGCCGCGGACGCGCCCGGTGCCGAGCGTCCCGGCGTCGGCCTGGAGCGACACGCCGCGCATGGACGCGCCCGACTTCGTGATGACGTTGACGACGGCGAAGAACGCGCTGGTGCCGTAGAGCGACGACGCAGGACCCCGAATGACCTCAATCCGCTCGATGATGTCGACGTCGAGCCCGAATTCGGCGCCGGCATAGGCCTGGTCATAGATGTTGTCGTTGATCTTGTGGCCGTTGACGAGCAGGAGGACGCGCGAGTTGTAGTCGCCGGGCAGCCCGAAGCCCCGCACGCCGACGTAGCTGTAGTTCCGGTCGTTGCTGACGAAGAAGCCCCGCACGCGGTGCAGCACGTCCGCCAGGCTCCGGTACCCGTGCCGCCGGATCTCCTCCGCCGTGACGATGGTGACCGACGCCGGCGCCTCCGTCACGGGCTGCAGGCGCTCGGACGCGCCGAAGACCCGCTGGATCGTGACCCGCATCAACTCCTCGAGCGTGAGGTCCGGCAGCTCCTGTGCCGCGGCCGTCCCCGGCAGCAGCACGGTGAGGACGGCGGTGGCGGCCATCCAGCGCCGTGGTGCGCGATGATTAGTACCCATGGTCCTCGTCGACGATCCTGGCCAGGCCCAGCAGTCGCGAGCTCAGCTTGAGCCCCGCGCGGGTGGCCGCCTTCGGGTTGGCGATGAAGCGCATTTGATCCCGCTCGATGACGAACTCGACGATGCCGCCGGACTGCGCGAAGCCCTTTCCGTCGCTCACCGTGAGGATCGGGCGCGTCTTCAGCGCGTCAACGATCCCCTTCAACGCCCGCGCTTCGGAGCGCGATACGAACAGCACGTGGCACGCCTCCGGCGACAGGTCCGTTGTGTCGGGCACGTGCAGCCCACGGTCGCCGATAGTCTTGCCGCGGACGATCTCCGCGAGCGCGTCGGCGATGCGCTGGTCGCCGACGACGCACAGCACGAGCGGCTGGCCCGGCGGCAGCGCGGGCCACTCCGTGAACTTGGCGAAGTTGAAGAGAAACGCCGCCTTCAGCGCCGAGTCGGACGTGGACTCCGGCTCCTGCGCCAGTGCCGGGGCCATCGGGGCACACCCCAGCAGCGCGGCCACGAGCCCGGCGCAGGCCAGGGGTTTCAGAACTCCCATCGCAGGTCAATCCGGGCGCTGCGGGGCACGCTCGAGGTCGTGGACAGGTAGCCGGTCGTGAACTCCGCATGCCGCGGGTCGAGCAGGTTCTGGCCGACGATGGTGGCTGTGAGCCGGCGCTCGAGCCTGATCTCCGCGCGGGCGTCGACGCGCGTGTGAGCGGGGACCGCCGCCAGTCGCCCGGTGCGCGCCGCCGATGCGCTGACCTGAACGTCGGGCCGGATCCGGTACGCCGACTGCACCCGCCACTGGTGCGCCGGGACATTCTCGGCAGCCGCGGCGCTCAACAGGTCGAGGCTCGCCGCGTCGACCCGCGCCGTCATGCGGAGGAACGCGTACCAACCGGAGAACTCCAGTCGCGAACGCGGTTGCCACCGCCCGGAGACCTCGAGGCCCGAGGCGCGCGCCCGCAGCAGGCTGTCGAGCGACGTCCCGACCAAGAGATGGGGATGTGGCGCCAGCTCGACGGCCGGCTCCAGCGGCTCGTAGGTCGGCAGCCCCTCGTACCGGCCGTGGAAGACCGTGGCGTCGATGGCCGCCTGCCGCCCGATCTGCACACGGTAGCCGGCCTCTGTCTGGACGAGGCGCTCGTCGTCGTACGTGGGGTTGCTGAAGTGCCCGACGACGACCGGCAGCATCGGCCCCGCCGCTACGGCCAGGATCAACCGCAGGTCCCGGTCGGTGACCGACGGCGCCCGCTGCGCCCGCGAGACCCCCGCCCATACGTGCTGG
>DATKDF010000114.1:0-15461 GCA_035512795.1 Vicinamibacterales bacterium | reverse complement strand
CTACTCGCAGATTCCCGTGACGGCTGACGGCCGCATCGTGGGCGCCGTGAGCGAGACACGGCTCTTCGAGGCGATCGTGCGCGACCCGGACGTCAAGGGCCGGCCGATCGAGGCGATCATGCAGCCGGCCTTCCCGTTCGTCGACATCTCGACCGGCATCGACGCGCTGGCGACGATGATCACGCCCGAATCCCCTGCCGTGCTCGTGCGCGACTTCAAGAGCCAGCACACGTTCATCATCACGCGCTGGGACGTGATGCAGGCGCTCACGTAGAGTCACGCGCGGTGACGGCGGCCGCCGGTGCCAGGCTGACGCGGCGGCGGGACCGGACGAATCCTAGAAGGGCTTGAGCTTCTTGAACGCGCCGGACACGGCGCGCAGGGCGCTGACGATCGAGGCCCCGGTGATGGCGCCACCGCGGGCGATCGTCGAGCCGGTGGTCTTCATGATGTCGACCGCGTCGGACAGGAAGCCGGCGTCGTCGTCGGCCGCCAACTGGTAGACGAGAGCCGGGTCGAAGTCCGGTCCGCTCACAAACGGCAGGGGATCGGGAGCCCACGTGCTGACCGTCGTCGCCACCGGCATGGTGGGCAGCGGCGCGGGCGCCGGCTCCGCCAGCCGGCTCAACCCGATCGTCTCGCCGAAGAACGTGGGCGCCTCGGTCTCGAAATTGACGGCGAGCAGGGCGATGGCCGGAGGCGGTGCGGCTGGCTCGACCCGGGCCAGCACCACGGGCACGCGAACGACGTCGGGCTCGATGACCGCTGCGGCCTCGGGGCCCGGCAGACGCACGGCCATGACCTCCGGCGGCGTGACGCCAATCGGCCAGTAGTCGACGAGCGCACCGATGCCGGCCAGGAGCCCGAGGCCCACGAGAGCCACGGTCTTGGCATAGAGATCCCGAATGGAGTCTCCGCGCACGGGGTCAGTCTAACAGAAAGGGGGCTGACGTCAGCCCCAGAAGATGCCCGTCGGTCGGGTCGCCATCGCTGCCTCACACCGGTGCCGCCGACCATCTGGCCGGCGCACCGGAAGCTGGGAAACCAAGTGCTGGGCCGAGTAAAGCGCAGGATCCGGGCCGAAACAAGCGGAATCGGCTTTCAATTCCGTCCGGCACACCGGGAGTCGCCCGGGCGGCAGACTTCAGGTCCGCGCCCCGGCGACTCCGACAGATATGTCTCTAAAAGAACCGCACGGTGTAGGCCGCCCGCACACCCCGGCCGATCTCGGGCGCGAGGTCCTTGATGAACGACGTGTGCATCCGATACGTCGCGTTGGTGACGTTGTAGGCGGTCACGGTCACGGCATGCGAGTTGTGGCCGCCGACGACGAGATAGGAGGCGCTCAGGTTGAGCCGGGCCGACCCACTGGTCGGGGTCTCGTCCCGGAAGACCCGGCCCTGCCGCGCGTTGAAGACGATCTCGGGCGTGAAGGTGAACTGCCGCCACGGCACGTCGAGTTCGAGACGACCGGCCAGGGACGGGATGCGTGGCAGCGCCTCGTTGGTCGACAACTCCGCGTGGACATAGCTGACGCTGGCGTGCAGGTGGCTGCCACCGTCCAGATCGACACTGCCGGCCGCCTCGACGCCGACAAACCGGCTGTTCCCCTGCAGGAAGAGCGCCTCGCGCAGTCCGTCGACCTCGTCGCCCGTCAGATCGAGGAACACGAAGTTGCTGACGCGGTAGGCGAAAGCGTTCAGCTCGGCACGAAACCGGTCGGAACGGCTCCGAAGACTCAGGTCGAGCCCCACGGTCCGCTCCAGATCGAGATCCGGGTTGCCCACCTCGAAGGCCAGGTTCCCCACGTGGGGGCCGAAGTTGTAGAGCTCTTCGAGCGCCGGCGCACGCGACGCCGCGCTGACGTTGGCCACGAAGGCGCGGCCGCCGCCGAGGTCGGCACGGAGCCCGAGGGATCCTGACGCGCCGACGAACGTGCGGTCGCGGACGGCCGGCGCCTCGTGCTCGGGGTCCTCGTCCTCATCGTGATCCTCCTCGACGGCGCGCGGCGTCGTGTCGTAGGCGTTGCGCTCGAGGCGGCCGCCGAACTGCAGGCGCAGGCGGCCAAAGTCCATTTCCTCGTAGACGAACGCCGCCACCGACGACTGCGTCGTGGCCGGCGCCAGCGCTTCCTCGCCGACGGCCTCGAAGTCGCGGCCAAACCACTCGAGGCCCATGCGGCCGGCGAGCCGGCCCCGTCGGCGCTGCTCGAGCTCGGCGCGCAGCGTCGCCGTGTTGTTCGAGAACCTGGTGCCGAGCGCTTCGAACCCATCCTCGACCTCGATTTCGTCGTGGCCGTAGTCGGTGTAGTTGAACGTGACCTTCAGGCCTTCGACAAACGCATGCTGCAGGCCGCGCAGGCCGGCATCGGCGCGAAGCGTGCGGCGCCTCGACGCGATGTCGATGTCCAGCTCCTCGGGCGCCTCGCCTTCCTCCTCCTCGTCCTCCTCGCCGTGCTCGTGCCCGTGGAACTCACCGGCGAAGGGAATGCCGAACCGGCCATCGTCGAACTGGCCGGCCAGACTGAAGAACCGCCGCGCACCAACCCACGCGACCCCGGTCCGGCCGGTCGACAAGCGCGAGGCGGAGTTGGCGACAGGCCCCAGGGGCGTGTCGTAGTCGCCCGTCCGTCGCGAGCCGCCGCCGGCCCAGACGGCCCACCGGCCGTTGCCGTACTGCAGCTGCGCCCCGGCGCCCGCCTGGGCATTGGCCGAGCCGGTGTCGGTCGTCACACTGCCGACGCTGCCGGTGAACGGCGAGGCCCGAAACGCATCCTGCACGGACACGGCATTGACGACACCGCCGATGGCGTTGCTGCCGTAGAGCAGTGTGGCCGGCCCCTTGACGACCTCGAGGCGATCGAGGCCGGCCGGATCGATCGTCACGCCGTGGTCGCCCGACTGGCTCGACAGATCGCCCGTGCGGACCCCGTCCTCCATGATGAGCACGCGGTCACCATCGAAACCGCGGACGATCGGACGCCCACTGCCGGGCCCGAACGAGCGCGTGGCGATGCCCGGCTGCGAGGCGAGCGAGTCGGCGATGGTCGCGCCGCGCGTCCGCGCGAGGGCCTCGCTGTCAAGGCTGGTCACGGCGCTGAACGCATCGAACGTCGTGCGCGCACCGGTGGCGCTGCCCGTCACGGTCAGCTCTTCGTGAATGCCGGCGAGTGAAAGGGCGAGGGTGACCGTGGTCGTCTGCCCGGCCGTGACGGTGACCGACTGCCGGAGCTGAACGAAGTGCTCGCGCTCGGCGACGAGCGGCCAGGTGCCGACCGGCACCTCGCGGAGCTCGAATCGGCCGTCCGCGTCGGTGGTCACCACCTGCCGGAACCCGACGACGAGTACCGTGACGCCGTGCGCCGGCTCACCGGTCGATTCCAGCGTGACACGGCCGGCAATGACGCCGGTCGCCGGCGCCTGGGCGCCGGCGGCCGACGGCGCCAGGAGAAGACACAGGATGGCCACGGCCACCCCCCGGATTGATCGCACCTGCATGGACCGACTCCTTCGACATCCGAACGTCCCCGAACGGCCGAACGCACGGCACCCCGCGCGAGCACGGCGCGGGCGCGCCACGAGCGTCCGGCAGGTAAACCGAATCAGACGGGGCGGATCGCAGGCGGAGCGCGGGCGGGACACCCTTCGCCGTACACGGCGATGAGCGAGAGCGTCGTGGCGTCAGCCCCGACGCGGACGGTCGACGACTCGGTGACCCGCACCGAGCCGGACACGGCCGAGCTGCCGAGATTGCGCAGCCAGTGGCAGAGGGCGCAGTGATCGGCCGTGCCCCGCCCGGTGGGGCTGCCGAGCGCCGTGTCGACATGACCGGCCAGCCGGATCGACTCGCCGCCGGTCAGGTCCGCGTCGTTCCAGGCGTGCGTGACCGTCACGCTCGGCAGGAGGAGCGCGCCGACAAACGTCATAAGCGCACACGCGGCGGTCACTCGGCGGAGCATGACGACCCCTAGACTCTAGCAAGGCCCGGCAGGCGCCGCAATGCTGGGCGGAATCCGGCGTTCTGTGGAAGACTCCCGACGTGCCGTCCGCATGACCTCACGCGCGCGTAAGAGTCCCGTGCCCGCCGGTCCGCCCGACACGCGGGTGTCGCTGCGCGCGGCGGCCGAACAGGCGCTCAGCCGCGCGGCCGGTGCGCCGCTCGTCGCCGGGAACGACCTCCGCGTGCTGCGCGACGCGGTGGAGAACTACCCGGCCTGGGACGCCGCGATCGACCGCGCGCAGACGAGCATCCACGTCGAGATGTACATCATCGAGCGCGACGCGATCGGCCGCCGGTTCGTCGAGCGGCTGGCCTCTCGCGCGCGCGACGGGGTCACCGTGCGTCTGCTCTACGACTGGTTCGGATGCGGGACGGGGCCCGCCCTCGGGCTGTTCCGGCCGCTCGTTCGTGCCGGCGGGCAGGTGCGGGCCTTCAACCGGCCGGCGCTCGGGGCCGCCCTCGGCTGGGTCCGGCGCAATCACCGCAAGCTGATTGCGGTCGACGGCCGGATCGCCTTCATCTCGGGTCTCTGCGTGAGCGTCAAGTGGGAAGGCGACGCCCGGCGGGGCCTCGAACCCTGGCGCGACACGGGCGTGGTACTCACCGGCCCGGCCGTCGCACACGCCGAAACGGCCTTTGCCGACACGTGGCGCCACGCCGGCGGCGTGCTCGATGACGAGGACCTGCCGGCGCCGTGCGGGCTCGAGCCGGCCGGCGCCATCAACGTCCGGATTGTCGCGACCGCGCCGTTTACGGCCAGCATGCTGCGGCTCGACCTGCTCATGGCGGCCCTCGCGCGCGAGTCGCTCTGGATCACCGACGCGTACTTCGTCGACCACGGCCCCTACGTCTCGTCGCTCCGGCGCGCGGCCGAGGGCGGCGTGGACGTGCGCCTGCTGCTGCCGCGCGACAGCGACCTCGGCTGGACCGTCACCGCCTCGCGCACCCTCTACCGCTCGCTGCTCGAAGTCGGTGTGCGCATCTTCGAGTGGAACGGCGCGATGATTCACGCCAAGACGGCGGTCGTCGATGGCCGGTGGGCCCGCATCGGCTCCTCGAACCTCAACCTGACGAGCTGGATCACCAACTGGGAGATCGATGTCGCGGTCGAGGATCGCGGCGTGGGCGCCACCCTGCAGGCGCACTTCGACGACGACCTGGCGCGCGCCACCGAGATCGTCCTCAAACGCGGGCGCCGCACGAGGAACCGCTCGCCAGCGCCCGTGCGTGTCCGCGCGCGCGGCTCGATGCGCCGCGTCGCGCGGACGATGTCGGGCGTCGGCCGCAGCATGGGCGCCGCCGTCATCGGCAGCCGGCCGCTGGCCGATTTCGAGTTCGTCCCGCTGCTCGCCGGCGGATGCCTCCTCGTCGGCGTGGCCGCCCTCGCGTGGTGGCAGCCGCAGGCCTTCGTCTGGCCGCTGGCGGCGCTGGCCGCCTGGACCGGCATCACGCTTCTCATCGACGCCGTGCTCCTGCTCGCCGGCGGGCGGCGCCCATGACTCGCCGCGCAATGATCGCGCCGGTGCGCCGTCGCTCGGCCGACGGCGTCGCGGCAGACCAGGACCTGGTGGCCGCCGAGGCACCTCTCTCGCTCGCCGTTCGGACCAGCGGCGACACGCCCGCTCACCGGCTGGGCATTCTCATGCGCACACCGGGCGATGACGAGGATTTGGTGGCCGGTGTGCTGCACGCCGAGGGCGTCATCGGTCGATTTGACGACGTCGAGCGGCTCGATCGCACGCCCGCGTCCGACGACGTCGCCGAAGCGATCACCGCGGTGTTGGCTCCGCACGTCCGGTGGACGCCCCGAGCCGAGCGCGGGCTCTCGGCCACGAGCGCCTGCGGCCTGTGCGGCCGGCTCGAGATGCTCGCGGTCGATCCGGCGCGGGCCTGCCCTCCGGGCGCGCCGACGATCACGGCAGCCGCGATCGAGGCGCTGCCCGCCCGGTTGAGACGCGGGCAGGCTGTCTTCGATGAAACCGGCGGACTGCACGCGGCGGCGCTCGTCGACCTCGGCGGCACGCGCGATCTCGTCCGCGAGGACGTCGGCCGGCACAACGCCGTCGACAAGGCGATCGGGGCGGCGCTCGCGCGCGGCTGGCTGCCGGGGCACCGGTTCGCGCTCGCGGTGAGCGGGCGCGTGGCCTACGAGATCGTGCAGAAGGCCGTCGTGGCCGGCGTGCCGGTGGTCGTGGCGGTCGGTGCGCCGTCGAGCCTGGCGGTGGAGGCGGCACGTGCCACCGGCCTGACCCTGGTCGGATTCGTGCGCGACGGGCGCTTCAACGTCTATGCGGGCTGGGACCGGGTTGTCTGATCCGGTGGGGAAATCTACCCGCCAATGCAGGTAGAATCGCGTCATTCCGCATCACTCATGGGGTTCGGTTGCGCCAGGACGGCCGCACCGGAAGCGGCAGGAATCCTGCAGGGATCACCATCGGAGGAACGGGTCATGCTTCGCGTTGCGCTTTCGCTCATCGTGGCCGCCAGCTTCACGGCGGTCGTCTCGGCTCAGGATCAGGCCACCATCGACAAGGGCATGAAGCTCTACGAGCAGCAGAAATGCAGTCCGTGCCACTCGATCGCCGGCAAGGGCAACGCCAAGGGACCGCTCGACGCAGTTGGCTCGAAGCTCACCGCCGACGAGATCCGGCAGTGGCTGGTCGACCCGAAGACCATGACCGAGAAGACCAAGGCGCCGCGCCGGCCGATGATGCGAGCCTACCCGAACCTTCCGAAGGCCGACCTGGATGCGCTCGTCGCGTACATGTTGAGCCTGAAGAAGAAGTGACCGCCGCACCGGGCATCGGAGCCCGTCGGGACTAGCGGAATGGCCGTCGGCGTGCGTCTGGCGATGGTCGCCCTGGTCGTGGCGGGCCTCTGTGCCGGCCTCGTGGCCTCCTCGGGTGCTCCCCCGGCACAGGATCCGCCGACCAACGACGTCTGCCTGACGTGCCATGGCGATCCCGGAGCCACGTCAGCCGCGGGGCGGTCGGTGGCGGTTGACGAGACGCGGTTCGGCGGTTCGGTGCACGGGTCGATGGCGATGGCGTGCGTCGATTGCCACACCGATCTGGCGGCCACCGAGGACTTCCCGCACGCCGAGCGGCTCGCCCGCGTCAGTTGCAGCACGTGTCACAGCGACGCGGTGGCGGCCTACGACCTCAGCAGTCATGCCCTGGCACGCCGGCAGGATACGGCCAGTGTGGCGGCGACGTGCGTCGACTGCCACACGGCGCACGAGATCCGGCCGGCCGCCGATCCCGAATCGACGACCTACGCCCTGAACCTGCCGACCACCTGCTCGCGCTGTCATGGCAGTGCCGACGTCATCGCGGCCGGGCGCATCGCCATCGGCAACGTCGGGGCGGCCTACGCCGACAGTATTCACGGCCGCGCGATCAGCCGCAGCGGACTGGTGGTGGCGGCCACCTGCACGAGCTGTCACGGCGCGCATGACATCCGGCCCGGGAGCGATCCGGGCAGCCGCGTCCACCGGGCCAACATCCCGAGCGTGTGCGGCGCCTGCCACGAGGGCATCGAGCGGGTCTATGAGACCGGTGCGCACGGCGTCGGGGTGACGTCGGGCATCGCCCAGGCGGCGGTGTGCGCCGACTGCCACACGGCGCACGACATTCAGCGGGCCGAGGCGCCGGCCTGGCAGCTCGACGTGATTGCCGAGTGCGGCACCTGCCACACCGACCAGATACGCACCTACCGGGACACCTTCCACGGACAGGTGACCTCGCTCGGCTACACGCGCGTGGCCACGTGTGCGTCGTGCCATGGCTCGCACGCGATCTTCGCGAGCGACGACCCGCGCTCGATGATCTCGTCCACGCGGTTGCTCACGACCTGCCAGCAGTGCCACACGGAGGCCACCGAGGGTTTCACCGGCTACGATCCGCACGCCGACAAGCACAATCGCGAGCGCAACCCCGAACTCTACTGGGCCAGCCGGGCGATGACGTGGCTGCTCGTCGGGACGTTCGGCTTCTTCGGCCTGCACACGCTCCTGTGGTTGCCGCGCAGCGCCCTCGCACGCCGCGAGAAGCGACGGGCCCGCGCGGCGGCGCCCGAGACGACCGCCGATCCGGAGGCCTGAGCGGGGATGTCGAACAGCGGGTCCGACGCCGTCTTCATTCGTCGCTTCGACGCCTTCGACCGTGTGCTCCACGGCGTGCTGATGTTCAGCTTCCTCGGCCTGGCGGCGACGGGCCTGCCGCTGATCTTCAGTGAAGAGACCTGGGCCCGGGCACTCGCGCGGGTCTTCGGTGGGTTCGTCGTGGCCGGCTGGTTGCACCGGGTGTGCGCCATCCTGCTCATCGGTCTGTTCACGGTGCACCTGACCCGCATCGGCCGCCGCATCATCGTGGGCCGGCGGTTCGACCTGCTGTGGGGCCCCCACTCGATGGTGCCGCAGCCGCGCGACGTGCGCGATCTCGTCCAGCACGTCCGGTGGTTTCTCGGCCGGGGGCCGCGGCCGCGCTTCGACCGGTTCACCTACTGGGAGAAGTTCGACTACTGGGCGGTCTTCTGGGGCATGGCCATCATCGGCGGCTCGGGCCTGCTGCTCTGGTTTCCCGAGTTCTTCGCGCGGTTCCTGCCCGGCTGGGTGTTCAATGTCGCCCTGCTCGTGCATGGCGAAGAGGCCCTGCTGGCGGTCGGCTTCATCTTCACGCTCCACTTCTTCAATGGACACCTGCGACCGGAGAAGTTCCCGATGGACACGGTGATTTTCACCGGACACGTCACGACCGAGGAACTCGAGGAGGACCGGCCCGCCGAGTACGAGCGCCTGCGGGCGACCGGCCAGCTCGAAGCGCTGCGCGTGCCGCCTGCGCCTCCCTGGCTCGAGCGGCTCGGACGGACGGTCGGCACGATCGCGATCGTGATCGGTCTCTCGCTGGTGGGCCTGATTCTGTATGCTGTGCTGACCTGAGGCCAACCGAACATGTGGCGCGTCCCGCTTCCCCGCAATCCCATCTCGCTGGCCGGCTCCGTTCTGGCCGTACTGGGCGGGGCCTTGTTCATCGTCGTCTTTGTCCTGGACCTGATGGGCCTCCATACGAATCCCTACATGGGGATTCTGTTCTTCATGGTGTTCCCCGCGGTGTTCATCCTGGGCCTGCTGCTGATTCCAGTGGGGATGTGGCGTGATCGCGTCCGGCGGCGCGACGGCCGAACCGAGGTGCACTGGCCGAAGATCGATCTGGGCAACCCGCGGCATCGGGCGTGGACCTTCTTCATCGCGGTGGCGACGGTCGTCAACCTGGTCGTCGTCTCGCTCGCGGCCTATTCGGGGGTGCACTACATGGACTCGGTCGAGTTCTGCGGCCAGGTGTGCCATGAAGTGATGCAGCCCGAATTCGAGGCCTACCAGGACGGGCCGCACTCGCGCGTGACGTGCGTCAAGTGTCACATCGGCGACGGCGCGTCGTGGTTCGTCCGATCGAAGCTGTCGGGCGCGCGACAGGTCTTCGCGGTGGCCTTCGGCACGTTTTCGCGGCCGATTCCGTCGCCAGTCCACAACCTGCGCCCGGCCCGCGAAACCTGCGAGCAGTGCCACTGGCCCGAGAAGTTTCACGGCGACAAGATCCGGGTGCTGCGCGAGTACGGCGAGGACGAAGCCAACACGGAGACCCAGACGATCCTGCAAATCCATGTCGGCGGTGGCAGTGACAGCCTCGGCGTCGGCGCCGGCATTCACTGGCACATGAACGTCGCCAACACCATCGAGTACATCGCGACCGACGACAAGCGCCAGGTCATCCCCTGGGTCCGGATGACCGATCGCGACGGCCACGTCCGCGAGTACGTCGTCGAGGGCGTGACACCGCAGGAACTGGCGGCCGGCGAACGGCGGACACTCGACTGTGTGGACTGTCACAACCGGCCCAGCCACCCGTTCGACGCCACCGCGAGTCGGGCCGTCGACCGGGCCATCAGCCGCGGCGAGATCGCGGCGTCGCTGCCCTACATCAAGCGTGAAGCCACCGCCGTCATCCAGGGCGAATACCCGTCGCACGCGGCCGCGACCGATGCCATCGCGGCTCGCCTCCGGGCGTTCTACCGCGAGCAGTACAACGAGGTCTACATGGGCCGCCGGCAGGAGGTCGAACGCGCCGTCCTCGTCACCCAGCGGCTCTATCAGCGCAACGTCTTCCCGTCGATGAACGTCACGTTCGGCAGCTATCCGAACAACATCGGACACATGGACTTTCCGGGATGCTTCCGCTGCCATGACGAGAGCCACCGGACGACCGACGGCCTCACCATTCGCCAGGACTGCGAGCTCTGCCACAAGTTCCAGTAGCCTGCGATAGACTTCGGACACCATGTCGTACCGGCTCGGACCGCTCGAGTGGCGCGTGCTGGAAGCGTTGTGGGGCCGGAATCGGCCCGCGTCGGTCCGCGATCTGATCGACTCGTTCCCCGACATCGCGTACACCACGCTGATGACGACGCTCGACCGGCTGCATCGCAAAGGGTTGCTCGACCGCGACAAGGCCGGCCGCGCGTTCGTCTACCGCGCCCGGCTGAGCCGTGCCGAGTTCTATTCCGACGCGGCCGCGCGAGCGGTCCGCACGGCCCTGGCGGGCGGGCCGGCCGCCGCCGAACTGCTGCTGTCGAGCCTGGTGGACGCGGTGAGTGAACAGGACCACGCGCTGCTCGACGACCTCGAGACCCTCGTCAGGAACCGCCGGACCAGCGGCGGTGACGCCTCATGACGTTCGAACTGCGGTTGATCGTCGTCGTGTGCGCGGCCTTCGCGGTGGCCACGCTCCTCGGGGCGTCGCTCGTGCCGCTCGTCGGCCGGCGGGCCGGGCGGCTCGCGCCCGCCGCCCGCGCCGACGCCCTGTTGAGGGCGCGCCTCCTCCCGCCCGCCCTCGGCATCCTCACCGCGGCCCTGGTGGCCATTTCGTGGATGCGGTTCGAGCAGCGCGGCCTCGAAGCAACGGGTCTGCTGCTGCCCGGGCTGGCCGTCCTCGGCGTGGCCACGATCGGCGCATCGGCCGTCCGCCTGACGCGGCTGCTCCGGCTCACGGAGCGAACGGTCAACGGCTGGCTGGTGACGGCCACACGCCGCTGGCTGCCGGGACTGTCCGCGCCGGCCTTTGTCATCGACGTGCCGTTCCCGGTCGTCGCCGTCGTCGGCATCTGGCGCCCCCGGCTGGTCGTCGCCCGTGCGGTGCTCGATGCCTGCACGGCCGAAGAACTCGACGCGGTGATCGCGCACGAACAGCATCATGTGGCCCGGCGTGACAACCTGCGGCGTGCGCTCCTCGCCGCGGTGCCCGATCCGCTGGCCTCTCTGCCGCTGTCGCGCCGCCTGCTGGCCGACTGGCGCGAGGCCACCGAAGATGCCGCCGACGACGCCGTGGATCGGCTCGGGCCGCACGGCCGTCCGCTGCTCGCCCAGGCGCTCATCCGCGTTGCGCGGCTGGCGCCGGCGGGTGGCTGGGCCGGTCCCCTGCCCGCCAGTTCCCTGTATCGCGGCGAGGGCCTGGACCGCCGCGTCCGCCGGCTGCTCGGGACGGTGCCGGCCGCTGGTGAGACGTCACCGCGCTGGGCCGCCGCCGGCCTCGGCGTCGCCGGCATCCTTTCGCTCTCGGCGCTCGACCGCGTGCACTACGTCGTCGAGCTGGCCGTCACTTATCTGCCGTGAACCGGCCGGCACCGTCGCCGCCGTCGTGAGCTGGAACCCGTTTCGCCGCACAGCCAGTTCCGACCCGCATGCGGGCTGGTGGGACGACGCCAACCGGGCGGGCACGGCGCCGTCGGTCGAGGCCATCGACCGCCTGCACGCCGCCCTCGCGCCGGTCGCCGAGGCCGACATCCGCGAGCAGCAGGAGGAAATGATCGGCGGCCTGCGGCACCTGTTCGCCCTGGCCACGCGCGCCGACCTCCCCGTGGTGGAATCGCAGCATCGGGTGGTCGGCACCGACGTCTGCCACCTGATCACGCCGGTCACCTTCGGCGGGTCGGAGGCGGCCCCCGGCAAGCTCTTTCTCACGTCGCGCCGCCTGATCATCGTCACCGGCGGCGTGACGACCCGGCCGTGGCATGCGACGCGGCGGCTGGAACGGATTGGCCGATCGGTGTTTGTCGGCGCCGGTGAAGCGCTGCTGGAGGTCCGGTGCAACTCGTACGGCGATGCGCTCGTGGCGCACCACATCGGCTCGCGACTGGTCGCGGCGGCGCGGCAGGGCTGACATGAGCGTGACGCTCGGCTCGGAGATTCTCTTCGGCAAGGAGCTGCTGCGAGGCCGGACGATCGGCCTCGTGTCGAATCCGGCCTCGATCGATGCCCGCTTCGGCCACGTCTCGGACCGCGCCGAAGCGGCCGGCGTCCGGCTCGGCGCGCTTTTCGGCCCGCAGCACGGGTTCCGATCCGACCTGCAGGAAAACATGATCGAGTCGCCGCACGGCCGCGACGAGCGCCGGCAGGTGCCGGTCTACTCGCTCTACAGCGAGACGCGTGAGCCGACGGCCGCGATGCTCGACGGCCTCGATGCCCTGGTGATCGATCTGCAGGACGTCGGCACGCGGATCTACACGTACATCTACACGATGGCCAACTGCCTCGTCGCCGCAGCCCGGCACGGCCTGCCCGTCGTGGTCTGCGATCGGCCGAATCCGATTGGCGGCGTGCACGTCGAAGGCCCGATGCTCGCGTCCGGTTTCGAGTCGTTTGTCGGTCAGTTCCCCATCCCGATGCGCCACGGCATGACGATGGGCGAACTCGCTCGGCTCTTCAACGAGCACTTCGGGATCGGCGCCAAACTCGAGGTCGTGAGCATGCAGGGCTGGCGGCGCGACCTCTGGCACGACCAGACGGGCCTGCCCTGGGTGCTGCCGTCCCCCAACCTGCCGACCGTCGAAAGCGCCCTCGTGTATCCGGGCACGGTGCTGTTCGAGGGCACGAACGTGTCGGAGGGCCGCGGCACGACGCGGCCGTTCGAACTGGCCGGTGCGCCGTGGGTCGATCCCGAGCCGTTCGCCGCCGGCCTGAACACCCGGGCGCTCCCCGGTGTGTACTTCCGCCCGGCACTGTTCGAGCCGACGTTTCACAAGCACGCCAGCCGGGCGTGCGGCGGCTGCCAGATCCACGTGGTCGATCGCGACCGGTTCGAGCCGGGCGCCACCGGCGTCACGCTCGTCGAGGCTTTTGCCGCGGCGGGCCCGTCCGCGTTTGCGTGGCGCGAGCCCCCCTACGAGTACGAACGCGAGAAGCCGCCGATCGACATCCTGTATGGATCGGCCGACCTGCGCGAGGCCATCGCGGCGCAGCGACCCGTCGCCGATCTGGTCGCCGGCTGGCGCGACGAGATCGCCCCCTTCGTCACGCTCCGCGAACGGTTCCTCTTGTACTGACGCGTCGTCGGCGCACCCGGGGGCTCTACCTGCGAACCCGGAGCAGCCGGCCCAGCACGATGGCCAGGGGCGCGGCAAAGAAACTGAGCAACGCCCCCATCTTGGCCTCGTCGAGGACCAGGCCCGCCGGAAACGCCGCCGTCGCAAAGAAGAGCGCCACCGTGAACCCGATGCCGGCCGCGACCCCGACGACGACCAGCACCGGGTAGCTGAGGTCGGAAGCCCGTTCGAGGCCGATCCGCGCGGCCACCCAGCTCGTCAGGACGATGCCGAGCGGTTTGCCGATGACCAGGCTGGCGAGCACGACCCACGTGACGAAGCCGACCGCCGACAACGGCACACCGGCATTGGCGAACCCGAAGATCATCAGCGCGAACTGCACGGGAAGCTTCCACCAGTGCTCGAACTCGTTCATCGTGTCGGCCGTGATGGCCCGCCGGCCGACGAACGGCTTGATCGGCATCTTGCCGTGCGGCATGAACGGCACGATCGGCACGAGCGCCAGCGCCGGATGCAATCCGCCAATGAACAGGGCGGCCCACGACAGGACGCCCGGCCCGAGCACGTACGCCCAGAACGTGCGGACGCCGTTTCGGCGAAGCAGGTACGCCAGGGCCATCGCCGGCAGGAGCAGCGCCAACAGCGTCCCGGGCAGCAGCTCGCCACTCGGATAGAAGACCGCCAGGATGATGAGCCCCATCGCATCGTCGGCAATCGCGAGGAGCAGCAGGAACGGGATGGCCGAGTGGCCGCGCGGGAATACGATGCGCGCCACCAGATACGAGAACGCGATGTCGGTGGCGGTCGGGATCGCCCAGCCGCGTACCATCTCGCTGTGGTCGAGCGCATAGGCGGCGGCCAGGTAGACGCCAGCCGGCACGACCATGCCGCCGATGGCCGCGATCACCGGCACCGCCGCCTGCCGCGGAGACGCGAGCGGGCCGCCGGGCAGAGTGGCCTCGAAGACTTCCTTGGTCGCGAGTGCGAAGAAGAACACCATGCCGACGTCGTTGGCGGCGAAATGCAGCAGGTGTGCGTAGTGGTGGTACGTGTCGATGTCCAGGTTGGCCCAGACGAGCGCGACCACCGTGCCGAGAATCAACAGCAGCGAGGTGTCGACGATCCGCTGAAGGGGGCCGGGCAGGTGGCTCGTGTGAGCCATCAGATCGACACCCTCTCGACGTGCACGAAGTTGGCGTCCGCGCGGCCAAGTCCCTCCTCCACGGACACGAACACAACGACCGAACCCGGACGCACGAGATTGCGCGCGGCGAGCAGACCGCGGACGGCGTCCACCGTGGCAGTCGCGGTGACAACTGTCTGGACGCCCCAGGTGAGCGACAGGCGATTGGCAATGGCCGCGTGCTCGGTCGCAGCGATGACCGCAGCCGCCGGGCGCAGCGCCGCGAGCGTGCGGGCCGTCGTCCCGGCCTCGGTCAGCGCGACGATGGCCGCCGCGCCTGCGCGGCCCGCGAGCGCCACCGCCGCCTCGCAGACGGCCAACTTGTGATCCGAACGGTCAACCCGTGGCGCCGGCTGGGCCGGCTCGAGCGCCCCTTCGGCATGCCGGATGATCGCGTCGAGCGTCTGAACCGCCCGCACGGCATGCCGGCCGACGGCCGTCTCGCCCGCCAGCATGATCGCGTCGGCGCGCTCGTCGACCGCGTGCGCGGCGTCGGTCACCTCGGCCCGTGTCGGCCGGGGCTCGGTCCGCATCGATTCGAGCACCTCGGTGGCCACAATGACCGGGACACCGCGGCGACGCGCGGCCGTGACCAGCCGCCGCTGAACGGCCGGCAGCGTCTCGAGCGGCAGCTCGATGCCGAGATCGCCGCGGGCGACGAGAATACCATCGGCCTCGTCGAGAATCGCGTCGATGCCCTCGACCGCCTGCGGCCGCTCGATCTTGGCGATGATGGGCAGGTCGGGCGCGCCGGCGCGGGCCGCCGCCGCGCGCGCGGCGCGCACGTCGGCCGCCGATTGCACGAAGCTCTGGGCCACCAGATCGACGCCCATCGCGACGCCAGCCGCTAGATCATCGAGGTCCTTCGCGGTCAGCGCCGGGGCCTGAATCTCGGTGTCGGGCA
>DATKDF010000113.1:0-4916 GCA_035512795.1 Vicinamibacterales bacterium | reverse complement strand
CGCCGTCGGTGCGTACGGCCACGCTGCGCCGGCTGCCGGGCCCGCGCGCCGATGGCACGAAGATCGCCGGCGCGA
Source organism: Vicinamibacterales bacterium (assembly GCA_035512795.1). GTDB lineage: Bacteria > Acidobacteriota > Vicinamibacteria > Vicinamibacterales > SCN-69-37 > DATKDF01. The sequence continues at coordinate 4,841 of DATKDF010000113.1, read as the reverse complement.
CCGAGTCCGACAGGGTCCAGTGTTGCGCGTCCCCGGTGACGCCAACGATCGTGACCGGTGTGCCGGCGCCGTCGTCGAGGCGCAGCACACGGCCGAGCGCCGGTCCGGTCGGATAGTACCGGCGCGCAAACGCCTCGTTGACGAGCGCGACGTCGGCGTCGGCCCGATCGTCAGAGACGGTGAAGGCGCGGCCCGCGACGGTCCTCACTCCGAGGGCCTCGAGGTAGCGGGGACTGACCGTGCGGTAGTCGGCCCGCTGCGGTGTGTCGTCGCCGGCGACGGTGAACGCGACGCCCTCGTTACTCGTGCTGAACGGAAGCGTGTTGACCACCCCGGCGGCCGTCACGCCGGGAAGCGTCGCCAGGCGATCGAGCAACCGATCGTAGAACGTCGCCACGTCTATCGCGGTCGCGTAGCGGGCCGCCGGCAGGGACACGCTGAAAGCAAGCACGCGGTCCTTGTCGAATCCGGGATCCGCCGATGCCAGGTGCTGCGCCGTGCGCGCGAGCAGGGCCGTCATCACCAGCAGCGCCGCCGCCAGGGCGACCTGGGCGACGACCAGGCCGCTCCGGAGCCAGGTGCGCTGTCCGCCGGTCGTGCCCCGACCACTGGCAGAGAGCGCATCGGACGCCCTGACCGAGGTCGCTCGCCAGGCCGGCAGCGCACCGAAGACGAGCACCGTGGCGAGCGACGCCGCGCAGGCGAACACCAGGCCGGCGGCGTCAATCCTCATCAGGTCACTGCCAGGCATGACCCGGGCGACGAAGTCGGGCAGGGCACCTCGCAGGCCCTCGAGGGCGAACCACGCCAGCACCGTGCCGGCCGCACCGCCCGCCAGCGCGACCCAGACACTCTGGAGAAGGAACTGCCGCACGAGCCGGCCGCGGCTGCCCCCGAGCGCCGCCCGGACCGAGACCTCGCGGCTGCGCGCGAAGCCCCGCGCCAGCTCGAGACTGGCGGCGTTGGTGCACGAGATGAGCAGTACGAGCAGGGCCGCCGCTCCCAGCACCGCAAAGGCCGGCCCCGCCTGCTCACGGCCCAATTGGCCCATCGGGACGACGCGGACGCCACGCGACGCGTTCGCATCGGGATGGTCGTGGGTCAGTTGCGCCATGATGCCGGCCGCTTCGGCCTGCGCTGCCTCGACCGTCACGCCATCGGCAAGCCGGCCGATGGCCACGACCGACGGCGACCCGGCGCGCGCGGCCGCCGTCCACGAGGGATCGGGTTGAAGCGGCGTCCACGCGTCACCCTTGAAATTGAAGACCGGGAACTCGAACGACGCCGGCATGACGCCGAGCACCGTGTGGGCTCGTCCGTTCAGGGAAACCGGGCGGCCGACAATCGACGGGTCCGCGGCGAAACGACGCACCCACAGCCCGTGGCTGATGAGCACGACCCGCCCGTCGCCGGCCGCGTCCGACGAGTCGAACGTCCGGCCCACTGCGGCCGGCACACCCAGAATCCGGAACGTCTCGATCGAGACGGCGTACGCCTGAAGCCGTTCGGGAAGACCACCGTCGCCGAGGTTCGCGTCCCAGCCGCGGTAGACGGCCGCGCCGGACAGTCCCGTCATCCGGGACGACAGATCCTGCGCATCGACAAAGCGCATCTGGAAGGCCATCTGGTCCGCTTCGGTATTCCATCCGAGCAGGAAGACGACGCGGTCGGGCTCGGCGTAGGCCAGCGGCTTGAAGAGCAGGGCATTGGTCAGCCCGAACACCGTGGTCGTCGCGCCAATGCCGAGCGCGAGAGTGCCCGCCACGGCGATCGACATGGCCGGTCTCCGCGCGAACTGCCTGGCGCCGTCGATCGCGTCCCGAAACAGACCTGAACCGGCCGGACGGACGGGCGGGTGCGCAGGTGGCCCTGGAGTGAAACGCCAGGGGGCGATGACGGATCGCAGCGCCATCTGCCGGTACCGGCGCCGCGCTCGACGATGGCCGTCTCGACTGACATCGGTGGCAAACGCCTCGTCGAGGTCGCCGGTGACCACCTCGGCGGCTTCACGGCTCAGGCAGATCCGCAGAAGCAGTCGGGCGAAGCGGGGAGGGGAGATCGATTTCACAGCGACCTCAGCTTTGAAGCGAGTTGACTCGAGACCCGCTGAATCGTCTCCTGCGACGCTCTGAGCGCGGCCGATCCAGCCGGCCGAAGGCGGTAGAACTTCTTCCGTTTGCCTCCGCGCTCCGGTGTTGGCTCGCCGAACTTCGATTGCACGAACCCGCGGCGCTCGAGGCGCTCGAGGGCCGTGTAGATCGCGCCCGGCGACACCGAGCGTCGCGTCCAGTCTTCGAGCACGCCCCGGATGCTGGCCGTGTAGGCATCGTCGCCGAGGCGGAGCAGGGCGAGCAGGAGAAGGTGTTCGAACTCACCGAGGTAGGCGGCCATATTATTTGCAATGTAGGTAAAAGTTGGATCAAACGCAAGTGTCGGGGGTGGCCGGGGCCTCGGTCGGGCCTCGTGCTACTCTCGGGGCCTTTCCGACCGTGCCCACCCGCCAGCCACTCACACTTTCGGGTCTCGGGATCGTTTCGCACCTGCTGGCCGGCGTGCTGCCGTTCGTCTCGGCCGGAACCATGCGCCGGCTCGGGCTGTTTCCGGGTGTGGCGGCGCTCTACCTGGTGGGGTCGGTCGTGCTGGTCCTGGGCGTGGCGCACGGTCGGGTCCGGCAGGCCCTGGCCGACGAGACGCGCGCGCTCTTCGCCGCCGGCGCGCGGACGCCATTCGTTCTGGGGCTCGCCGGCTTCGCGGTGGCCGGCGTCGCCTACTACGTCGGTCTGGCCGGCAGCCCGCGCGTTGCCGAGTACGTGTTCCTGACGCGACTGGACTGGCTCGTGCAGGCGCCGGTTGCGATCCTGCTGCTTCGGGAGCCGTGGACCGGGCGGGGACTGGCCGGGGGCATTCTCGCGCTCGCCGGCGGCGTAATGCTCACCTGGACGGGCTCGATCGAAGCAGGCGGGATCGCGGCCGCCGCGCTCTACATCGTGGCGTCGCTCGTCGGCTACTCGTATTTTGCGAGGCTCTCGGCCGCGCGCGGCGCGGCTGGAGCCGTGGCGCTCACGATGTGGCGCCACGGGGTCAACACCCTGGGATTCGGAGTGCTGGCCGTGTCGGTCGCACCGCCCGGGCCGGGCTGGAGTGCCGACGGCCTGGGCATGGCCGCGCTTGCCGGTGTCCTCATCGTCGTGCTGTTCCTGCTGCGGTTCATCGCGCTCACCGGCCTGCCACTCTGGGTGCTGGCCGTGCAGGCGCCGACACAGGCCCTCGTGGCGATCGCCGTCACGCTCGCGACCGGCGGCGAGCTGCCGGCACCGACGCTCGTCGCGATCGGCCTCATCGTGTTGGGGGAGGTGCTGGTGACGGCGCAGAAGGTCTCAGGATAGCTTGGCTCCCGTTGGGCGGCGTTGGACCAGCCTCGGCTTCCTCGAGGCCACACTCTTGGGCGCAGCTGCCGATGTCCGGTCGACGCTTGGCTTTCGTCGTGCGTCAGCTTCGAAGTTGCCTGGCGTAGAATACGGTGTATACTTCGCCCCATGCTTGGCATCGGCGAGTTTGAACTGCTCGTTCTGCTCTCGATCCTGCGCAACCGCGACCGTCCATACGCCAATCGGGTCAGGGAGGAGCTTGAAGCGCTTGGCGAGCGCTCGATTACCCGGGGGGCGCTCTACCGTTCCCTCGATCGCTTGCGCGAGAAGGGCTACATCACCTGGGAGCTCGAACCAAGCGCCGTGCCGGCGCGTGGTGGTCATCCGATGCGCCGGCTGGCCGTGACGCAGAAGGGACAGGCCGCCGTGCGGTCGTCGGGCAGGATTCTGCTGCGATTCATGGACGGCGTCGTCGCGCCAGCAGCGGCCGATGACCAGGCCGCCGCGCTTCTTCGAGTCGCTCCTCCGGAAGGCGCTGCCGCCCGGTCCCGACTGGGAGTCGATTCTCGGAGACCTCCGCGAGGATTTCGATCGGCAGACGAAGCTTCGAGGCAGCCACAGGGCGCGCCGCTGGTATCGGCGTCAGGCGACGCGGCTCGCACTCGAGTACGGGCGAACACGGATCACACGTTCGCTGGCAGGGAGACGTCCGATGAAGTCACTCGCGCTCGTCGTCCGCGGATTGCTGCGCGCCCCAGTGTTCACCGCCACCGCCGTCATGGCCCTTGGGCTGGGGATCGGCGCGTCGACGGCAGTCTTCAGCGTCGCAGACGGCACCATCTTCCGCCCTCTGCCGTACGCGGACCCGGACCGCCTCATCGCAGTCCGTTCGACGATTCGCGCCCGAAACATGCTCTCGTGGGACGTGCCGTTTGCCGAGTACGAGGCCTGGCGCGAGGCGAGCCAGCACCTCAGCGGGCTCGCCGGCTTCGCATTCGCCAGGGAGTACACGCTCGACGTCGCAGGCGAATTGGGCGAGTTGAGAGCGGTTGCCGTCACGCCCGGATTCGTGTCCACGCTTGGCGTGCCGCCGACGCTCGGCCGTGACCTCGGCGCGGCCGACTTCGAGCCCGGCGCCCCGCGGACGATGCTGATTCTTGACGATGCCTGGCGGCGCGTCTTCCACTCCGACGCCGACGCCGTCGGGCGTGTCGTCAGCCTCAATGGCACGCCGACCACAATCGTCGGTGTGCTGCCGGCGTCGTTCGCGTTCCCCACCGCTTCGACGTGGGGCCTGGCGGATGGCGTCGTGCCGTACGACGTCGCCGCCGCGCCCGGGCGCCGATTCCAGCTCGTTGGCCGCCTCGCCGACGGAAGCACCGCCGACGACGTGGTGGCCGAACTGGATCCGCTGGCGGCGTCGCGCGCCACGGACTCGGGACTGCGCGACACGCCAATCGACGGCGCGTCGGC
>DATKDF010000112.1:0-11929 GCA_035512795.1 Vicinamibacterales bacterium | reverse complement strand
ATCGTGGTGGCCGTCATCGCGATCGGCTGGGGCTTCATCGACCCGGCCAACCACACACCCTACATTCCGGCCGCGACGACCTATGTGACCCCCCAGGGCGTCGAACACGCCTACGGGGGCCTGATGGGCATTCTCGGCGCCGCCGGCGTGGTGTTTTTCGCCTACATCGGCTTCGATGCGGTCTCGACCGCTGCGCAGGAAGCGAAGAACCCGAAGCGCGACATGCCCATCGGCATCCTGGGGTCGCTCGTCGTCTGCTCGGTGCTCTACATCCTGTTCGCTCACGTGCTGAGCGGCGTCGCGACGGTCGACGACTTCCGGAGCACGGGCCGCGAGGCGTCGGTGGCCTTCGCGATCAGCAAGTACATGACCGGGTACGAGTGGCTTTCGCGCTCGGTCACCGTGGCGATTCTGGCGGGTTTCTCGTCGGTCATCCTGGTGATGCTGCTCGGGCAGTCGCGTGTCTTCTACTCGATGAGCCGCGACGGCCTCGTGCCGAAGGTGTTCTCCGACGTGCATCCGGTCTACCGGACGCCGTGGAAGTCGAACATGCTGTTCTTCGTGCTGACGGCGCTCTTTGCGGCATTCGTGCCGGGCGATATCGTGGGGGAGATGACCAGCATCGGGACGCTCTTTGCCTTCATGCTCGTGTCGATCGGCGTGTGGATCATGCGTGTCCGTCGGCCCGACATCCCGCGGGGGTTCACCGTGCCTTTCATTCCCGTGGTGGCCACCGCGGGCGTCATCGTCTGCGGAGCGATGATCTACGGGCTGGGCTGGACCAACTGGATGCGGCTGGCCGCCTGGCTCGCCGTGGGGGTCGTCATCTACTTCTCCTACGGCCGGCGCCATTCGAAGCTCGGGGTGGCGCGCTGACGGCCCGCCGACTGGATGGCGCCGCGCTGGCGGCCACGCTCAGGGCCGAGGTGCAGCCGCTCGTGGCCGCGTTCACCGCGGCGCGCGGCCGCGCCCCGGCGCTGCACATCGTCCTGGCGGGACAGGATCCGGCGTCCGACATCTACGTCCGCAACAAGCAGCGGGCCGGAGATCAGGCCGGCCTGACCGTCGAGGTCCACCGGCTCGGCGCGACGACGTCCGCCCCCACGCTCCTGGCCCTCATCGCCCGGCTGAACGCCGACGACACGGTCGACGGCATTCTCGTCCAGTCGCCCCTGCCGCCGGCGATGGGCGAGGGAGCCGAGCGCCAGGTCTTCGATGCGATCGATCCGGCGAAGGACGTCGACGGGTTCCATCCGGTCAACGTCGGCCGGCTCGTCCAGGGCCGGGCCTCGCTCGCGCCCTGCACCCCGTCGGGTGTGATCGAGCTGCTCGAGCGGGAGGGGATTCCGATCAAGGGGCGGCGCGCGGTCGTGATCGGCCGGTCGGACATCGTGGGCAAGCCGATGGCCCTTCTGCTCCTGCACCGCGACGCGACGGTCACGATCTGTCATTCCCGCACGGTGGATGTCGCACGCGTCGCCGCGGAAGCCGACATCCTGGTGGCCGCCGTCGGACGGGCGGGGCTCGTGACGCCCGCCTTCGTCAAGCCGGGTGCGACCGTCGTCGACATCGGCATCAACCGCGTGACCGATCGCGCCCGGGCCGTCGCGCTTTTCGGTGAGGGCCACCCCCGCCTGGCTGACTTCGACGCCAGGGGCTCGGTCGTCGTCGGCGACGTTCATCCCGACGTCGACGCGGTTGCCGGCGCGCTCACACCCGTGCCGGGCGGCGTCGGTCCCCTGACGATCGCGCTGCTCCTCAGGAACACACTCACCGCGGCCCGCCAGCGCTCGGGCGCGCTGTAGGGCCGACTGGTCTCCCAGTCGGCCACTGACGCCTACCTGCGGTTGTGCCCGAACGGCGCGGCGAGCAGGGCGCTCCAGACGTCCTCGACCCGCGCCCTGGTCTCGGCGATCGTCCCGGAGGTGTCGACCACGTAGTCGGCCAGCGCCGCCTTCTCGCCGATGGGCCATTGCGCGGCCAGGCGGGCGCGGGCGCTCGGCCCGTCGAGCCGGTCGCGGGCCATCAGCCGCACGAGCTGCTGGTCGGGCCGGCAGGCGGCGACGACGACGCTGTCGAACGCGTCGGCGTGACCGGTTTCGTAGAGCAGGGGGATGTCGGCCACGGCCACGCGTCCGGTCTGCACGGCCAGCCAGTCGCGGATGCGCGTGTAGACGGCCGGATGGACGATCGCCTCGAGGTCGCGCCGCGCCGCCTCCTGCGTGAAGGCGATCCGGGCGAGCGCGGGCCGGTCGAGCGCCCCGTCCGGCCGGACGATGTCGGGCCCGAACCGGGCCACGATCGCGTCGAGCTCCGGGGTGCCCGGCTCGACGACGTCGCGCGCGACGTCGTCGGCATCGATCGTGGCGGCGCCAAGCTCCGCGAACCGCTTCAGGCAGACCGACTTACCCGTGGCGATGCCACCGGTGAGCGCCACGTGCAGCGGCCGCGCGCCGGGCGTCACGGCGCGGTGCCAGCCGGGATTTCTGCCTCCGTGTCGGTGGCTGGCGTGATGCGCTCCTCGACGAACGTGTTCCACTCGTGGCAGTGCGGACACTGCCACAGCAGTTCCGTGCTGCGATAGCGGCAGCGGATGCAGACGTGGGGGTCGAGGTAGAAGACCGACCGGCGCGTCACCTCGATGTAGCGCGCCACGAGCGGCTGGGGCAGATCGAGCGCCGACAGCGTGTTCCAGATCGCCTGGTGGATGGCCAGCGCGTGCGGGTTGTGCTCGAGGGCGTCGAAGAGCAGGTGCAGGGCCTCGGGCGCCTGGTCGGTGGCCCTCAGGTGGCGGGCGAGCGCGGTCCGCGCGCGCCACTCGCGCGGAGCAGCGGCAATGAGTCGGCGGCAGAGATCCGCGAACCGCTGCAGCGACCCGGTCGCCAAATAGGTGGCCTCGAGCCGATCGAGGGCCAGGTAGGCGCGGTCGGGCGCCACCTGGATGGCGCGCTCCCAGATTTCAATGGCGCCCGCGCGGTCGCCGCGCCCGACGCGCACGTCACCGAGGTGCAGATAGGCGGGCATGACGCCCCGGTCCAGGTCGATGGCGGCCTCGAAGCGACGCGCGGCCTCGTCGAGCCGGTCGTTCTTGAGCGCCTGCAGCCCGAGTTCGTTCTCGAGAAAGGCCAGAATCGACTGCGACCGCGGCTGCTCAGGCGGCCCGGCAATCTGGGCCAGACGCGATCGCGTCACGTAGGCCTCCTGCCACTGGTGCTGGTCTTCCTGGAGTTTCTCGAGGTTGACGAGCGCCGCCTCGTTCTCCGGGTCGAGCTTCAGCACTTCGGAGAAGGCCGCCACCGCGCGGTCGACGAACCCGCCGCGCCGGTAATCGAGGCCGAGGCAGACCAGCACGTTGGCGTGTTCAATGGTGCTCAGGCGCGGGCGCTGGAGCAGGGCCTGGTGCTCCCCAATCGCCCGGCCCACCTGGCCCTTCTCGCGGTACAGGTTGCCGAGCACGAGCCGCAGTTCGAGTGCGCCCGGATCGAGCGACGCGGCTTTCTCGAGTTCCGCAATGGCCAGATCCACCTGGTTGGCCACCAGGTAGTTCAAACCCAGGATGAAGTGCGGCGACTGGCGCACACGGCGGCGGTCAACCCACCGGCCTTCGACGAGTTTGTAGCGCTCCCAGGCCTTGCCACCGGCCAGGCCGACGAGCAGGGCCAGCAGGATGCCGAGGAGCACGAGCGAGTCCTGCATCAGTGCGTTCCCACCGTCCCGGCCGCCTCGTCCCATCGGCCGCGCGCGTCGAGCAGCAGTTCCACCAGCTCCCGGACCGCACCCCGGCCCCCCGCCGACCGGCTGACCCAATGGACGTCGGTCAGCACCTCGGCGGCCGCGTCTGAGGGGGCCGCTGCGAGTCCGGCCCGCCGGAGTACGGGCAGATCGAGCACGTCGTCACCCATGTAGGCCGTCTCCTCGGGCGTCAGGTCGAGGGCCTCGACGATCCGGTCGTACGCGGCGCCCTTGTCCACTTCACCCTGTACGACGATCGAGATGCCCAGCTCGGCCGCCCGGCGGCTCGTGACGTCCGAGGACCGGCCGCTGATGAGGCCTACCTCGATGCCCGCGCGGCGGGCCAGGACGATGGCTGTGCCGTCGCGAACGAAAAAGGCCTTGAGTTCCTGGCCGTCGGTGCCGAGCACGATGGAGCCGTCGGTCAGCACGCCGTCGACGTCGAGCAGGAGCAGGCGGACCCGCGCGGCACGAGCGCGGACGAGGTCGGGGGACAGGGGCATGGGTTGGCGGTCCGGCCGCGGACCAGTCCTATATCATTTGCGTCCGCCAGAGGTCGTGCAAGTGCACCACCCCGGCGACGAGGTCGTCGGCGTCGACGACGACCAGGGCCGTGATCTTCCGCTGTTCCATCAGGCGCAGCGCCTCGACGGCGAGCATCTGGCCGGCAATCGTCACCGGCGTTCGGGTCATCACGTCGGCGGCCGTGCGCTCGATGAGGTTGCCGTCGCGCGTCATGTGCCGCCGGAGGTCGCCGTCGGTGACGACGCCGACCAGCCGGCCGGCCTGGTCGGTCACGCAGGTCATGCCGAGTCGTTTGCTCGACATCTCGTGGATGACCTCGGGCATCGCGGTCGATTCGCGCACGACGGGCACGGCCCGGCCGCCGTGCATCAACGCATCAATCCGCATGAGCCGCTTGCCGAGATGGCCACCGGGGTGGAGGTCGGCGAACTGCTCCGGCCGGAACCCCTTGCGCCGGGCCAGGGCCATCGCCACGGCGTCGCCCAGTGCCAGCGTGGCCGTCGTGCTGGCCGTGGGCGCCAGTTGCATCGGGCAGGCCTCCTCTTCGACGTGGCAGCAGAGCGTGACGTCTGAGGCCTCGCCGAGTGTCGATTGGGGCCGTCCGGTCAGCGAGATGAGCTTCGCGCCGAGCCGCCGGATCGCCTCGAGCAGGCGCACGAGCTCGGCCGTTTCGCCCGACTGTGACAAGGCCACGACGACGTCGGCCGGTTGCACGACGCCGAGATCGCCGTGGATCGCTTCGGCCGGATTCAGGTAGATGGCTGACGTGCCGGTGCTCGACAGCGTCGCCGCCATCTTGCGCGCGATGATGCCCGACTTGCCCATCCCCGTCACGATGACGCGACCCGCGCACCCGTGGAGCAGGTCGATGGCCCGGGCGAAACTCGCGTCGAGCTGGGGGATCAGCCCCAGAATCGCCTGCGCCTCGGTTTCGAGCACCTTGCGCGCCAGTTCGATCGGATCCTGCTCGTCGCTCATCAGGTGAAGTCCCCGGCCGCGGCATGAATCCTGAGGAGCCGCCGCAGTAACGCCTCGAGTCTATCGAGAGCGAGGGCATTGGCGCCGTCGCTCAACGCCTTCGCCGGGTCTTCGTGGACTTCGAGGAAGAGACCGTCGATGCCGGCGCCGACGCCGGCTGATGCCAGCGGGTCAACGAGCTCGGGCAGGCCCCCGGAGACGCCGTCGCCCCCGCCGGGCAACTGCAGGCTGTGGGTCACGTCGAACACGACCGGACAACCGAGGGCACGCATCAACGGAAAGGCCCGCATGTCGACGACCAGGTTGTTGTAGCCGAACGAGAACCCGCGTTCGGTGACGAACACGCGTTCGTTGCCACTCTGGACGACCTTGTCGAGTGCGTGCCGGATGTCGCGCGGCGCGAGGAACTGGCCCTTCTTCAGGTTGACGACCTTGCCGGTCCGCGCCGCCGACACGATCAAGTCGGTCTGGCGCGAGAGAAACGCCGGAATCTGGAGCACGTCGGCGACTTCGGCCACCGAGGCCGCCTGTCCGGGCTCGTGGATGTCGGTGAGCACCGGCACGCCGAGTTCCGACCGCACACGCGCAAGCGTCGCCAGGCCCCCGGTCAGTCCCGGGCCCCGATAGGAGCCGAGCGACGTCCGGTTCGCCTTGTCGAAGGACGCCTTGAAGACGTAGGGGAGGCCGACGCGGCGCGCGATGTCGGCGATGGCCCTGCCGAGGCCGAGCGCGTGGTCGTCGCTCTCGATGACGCAGGGCCCGGCGAAGAGGACGAGGCCGGAGCCGCCGAGCACCACGTCGGGCGCGATCGCGACCTGCCGCACGACGGACCGGCCCTCGGGTTGCACCGGTTCGCCCTAGCTTCGTCCCGATCGGCGGTCGCCGATCGCCGTGACGTTGGCGGCCGCGCCGCTGGCGGCCTGCTGGCGGCGGTAGGCCGCCTCGACGAAGCCGGCAAACAGCGGATGGGGACGGAGCGGCTTCGACTTGAACTCGGGATGGAACTGCACCGCAATGAACCAGGGGTGTCCGGCGATCTCGACAATCTCGACGAACTTCCCATCAAGCGATCGCCCCACAATCTTCAGGCCCTTGGCGGAGAGCGCCTGCTCGTACTGGCGGTTGAATTCGTACCGGTGACGATGCCGCTCGTTGATGATCTCCGACCCGTACAGCTTGAAGGCGAGCGAATCGGGCGAGAGCCGGCAGGCGTAGCTGCCAAGCCGCATTGTGCCGCCGAGTTCGTCGACGCCGAGCAGGTCGCGCAGCTTGTAGATGACCTTGTCGGCGGCCTGCTCGTCCACTTCGGTGGAATCGGCGTTGGGGAGGCCGGCCACATGCCGGGCGAACTCGACCACCGCCCACTGGAAGCCGTAGCAGATGCCGAGATAGGGAATCTTGCGCGTGCGCGCCACTTCGGCGGCCCGCATCATCCCGTCGACGCCCCGGTCACCGAACCCGGGCGCCACGAGGATTCCGGCCGCGTCGTCCAGCAGGTGCTGGCCCTCCGGACGGCCGAGCGCTTCGGCCTCGATGTAATTGAGGTTCACTTTGAGACGGTTGGCGAACCCGCCGTGACTCAGCCCTTCGTTGATGCTCTTGTACGAGTCCTCGTACCCGGTGTACTTGCCGACGAAGTGAATCGTGAGTTCGTCGGCGGGGTTGTTGATCCCCTCGACGAGGGCCTGCCAGTCGTCCATGCGCGCCTCGGTTTCCGGCAGCTTCAGGCGCTCGAGCAGGATGCGGTCGAGGCCCTCGTCGGCCAGCCGGAGCGGCACCTCGTAAATGCTCGACACGTCGCGGGCGGTGATGACGGCTTCCTCGTCGACGTCACAGAAGAGCGCGATCTTGCGCTTGATGTCGGCTTCGAGCGGGCGATCGGTCCGGCAGAGCAGCACGTCGGGGTGGATGCCAATCGACCGGAGGTCGCGAACACTGTGCTGCGTCGGTTTCGTTTTCAGTTCGCCGGCCGAGGCAATGTAGGGCACGAGTGTCAGGTGCACATAGAGCGCGTTGTCCCGGCCGACGTCCTGTCGCAACTGGCGGATCGCCTCGAGGAACGGCTGGCTCTCGATGTCGCCGACCGTGCCGCCGATCTCGACGAGCAGGACATCCACGCCCTGCGCTGCCGAGAGAACGCACTCTTTGATCTCATTCGTAATGTGGGGAATGACCTGAACCGTGCGTCCCAGGTAGTCGCCCCGCCGCTCCTTCTGGATCACTGACAGGTAGATCTTGCCCGTCGTCCAGTTGTGGGTGCGCGTGGCGATCATGTTCGTAAACCGTTCGTAGTGACCGAGATCCAGGTCCGTCTCGGCGCCATCGTCGGTGACGTACACCTCGCCGTGCTGGTACGGGCTCATCGTGCCCGGGTCCACGTTCAGGTACGGGTCCAGCTTCTGAAGCGCCACCTTGTAGCCGTGGCGTTCGAGCAGGCAGCCGATCGAAGCGGCCGCCAGGCCCTTGCCGAGCGAGGAGACCACGCCTCCGGTCACGAAGATGTACTTGACGGGTCGCTGCTGCGGTGCGGTTTCGCCCATGGGTTCGCTCATTGCCTCGTTGAAGTGTGGAGCTGGCGTCTGACGCGTTCGAGATCGGCCGGGGTATCCACCCCGATGAGGTTGACGGCGGTCTCGGCGGTCCGAATCCGGTAGCCGTGTTCGAGCGCCCGCAGTTGCTCGAGCGCCTCGACCTGTTCGAGCGGCCCCCGGGGGAGGGAGGCCAGTTCGAGCAGGAAGGCCCGGCGATAGCAGTAGAGTCCGACGTGGCGCCACGTGACGGGAGCCGGCGATCCCGGCCGCACGAACGGGAGCGCCGCGCGCGAAAAGTACAGGGCATAGCCCTCCGCGTCGACGACGACCTTGACCACGTCCGGGTTGTCGCGGTCGCCGGCCTGGTCGAGCGGGCGGCGGAGCGTGCCCATGACCTCGGTCGGGCGGCCGGCGAGCAGTTCGACGGCGGCGTCGATCGCCTCGCCCGTGATGAGCGGCTCATCGCCTTGCACGTTGACGACCACCTCGCAGGAGAGCGCGGAGGCGACCTCGGCAAGCCGGTCCGTGCCGGTCGGATGGTCGGCGCGCGTCATGACCGCGATGCCACCGAAGTCGTGCACCGCCTCGGCGATGCGGCGGTCGTCGGTGGCGACGACGACGGCGTCGACGGTGCGCGCGCGGGTGGCGCCCTGGTGGACGTGTTCGATCATCGGCCGTGCGTCGAGTCGTGCGAGCGGCTTGCCAGGGAAACGTGTGGACTGGAATCGTGCCGGGATGACAGCGACGACTCGAGCGGAATGGAGCGATCGTGCCAGCTCGGCTGTCGAAACGACGGGCACGGCGAATCTTAGCACGACTGATCTGCCCGGTATAGAATGTGTCGGTTTGGCCGGCGGCCGGGTGGCGCACAAACGGAGTGCAAACCGCTCTTGGCCCTGCAAACTCGCGGCACCGTCGCTTGGCGGCAGGAGTTTTCCACAAAGTTTTCCACAGATCCTGTGAAGAACTCGTCACCGCGATCAGGGACCCGACCTAAACCGAGGCGATGCACGGATGACGACTCACGGCGAACCGATCGTGCGGCGCGACCAGCGGCTGGTCGTGCCCGACCGTCCCATCATTCCCTTCATCGAAGGCGATGGCACCGGACCGGACATCTGGAGTGCGAGCGTCCGCGTCTTCGACTCGGCCGTCGAGCGCGCGTACCGTGGCGCACGCCACATCGCGTGGATGGAAGTGCTCGCCGGACAGAAAGCATTCGATCGAACAGGGCACTGGTTACCCGCCGAGACGCTCGACGCGTTCCGAACGTATCTGGTCGGCATCAAGGGACCGCTCACGACACCGGTCGGCGGCGGCATCCGGTCGCTCAACGTGGCGTTGCGGCAGGAACTGGATCTCTACGTCTGTCTCCGGCCCGTCCGGTACTTCAAGGGCATGGAGACGCCGGTCCGCCGGCCGGACCTGGTCGACATGGTGATCGTCCGGGAGAACACCGAGGACATCTACGCGGGTATCGAGTTTCAGGAAGGGACGCCTGAGACCGCCGAGTTCCTGCGCCTCCTGCAGGCGTCGTTCCCCGATCGATACAGGAAGGTCAGGTTCCCCGGGACGACCGCCATCGGCCTGAAGCCGATCTCGCGCGAGGGAACCGAACGACTGGTTCGTGCCGCCATCGACTACGCCCTGGCCACCGGCCGCAAGAGCGTCACGCTCGTGCACAAGGGCAACATCATGAAGTTCACCGAGGGGGCGTTCCGTGACTGGGGCTACGATCTGGCCCGGCGCGAGTACGGCGCCGAGGAGCTCGACGGCGGGCCGTGGTGTCGGCTGCCGGGCGGCGTCGTGATCAAGGACGTCATCGCCGACGCCTTCCTGCAGCAGATCCTGACGCGGCCGGCCGAATACGACGTCATCGCCACGCCCAACCTGAACGGCGACTACATTTCCGACGCCCTGGCGGCCCAGGTCGGCGGCATCGGCATCGCGCCCGGCGGGAACATCAATTACACGACCGGTCACGCCGTCTTCGAAGCCACCCATGGCACGGCGCCCAAGTACGCCAACCTCGACAAGGTCAACCCGGGGTCGGTCATCCTGTCGGGCGAGATGATGCTCCGGTTCCTCGGCTGGACCGAGGCGGCGGACCTGATCGTGACGGCGCTCGAGCGTAATATCGCCCAGAAACGGGTCACCTACGACCTGGCGCGGATGATCGACGGCTCGACCGAGCTGTCGACCTCGGCCTTCGCCACGGCCATGATCGAGAATATGTAGCGCGGCCTGGGAGTACGCGCCGCGATCGATTGGAGCAACGAGATGAACCGCAAAGTCACTGTCGTTGGGGGCGCCGGCAACGTCGGCGCCACCGTGGCCCGGGCGATTGCCGTCAAGGAGCTGGCCGACGTCGTCATCGTCGACATCGCCGGCGACAAAGCGGCCGGAATTGCCCTCGACATGCTGCAGGCCTGTCCGATCGACGGGTCGGACTCGCGCCTGATTGGCACCACCGACTATGCCGAGACGGCCGGGTCGGACGTCGTCGTCATCACGTCCGGAGTGCCGCGCAAGCCCGGCATGAGCCGCGACGACCTCCTGCAGGTCAACTACAAGATCATGCAGGCGGTCACCGAGCAGGTGGTCAAGTACTCGCCCGACTGCGTCATCGTGCCCGTCGCCAATCCCCTCGACGCGATGTCGCAGGCCGTCTACCGGCTGAGCGGATTCCCGCGCGAGCGGGTCGTCGGCATGGCCGGCGTCCTTGACTCGGCCCGGATGCGGGCGTTTCTCTCCACCGAACTCCAGGTGTCGGTCGACAACATCCACGCGTTCGTCCTCGGCGGCCACGGCGACACGATGGTGCCGCTGCCACGATTCTCGACCGTGGCCGGCATCCCGCTCACCGAGCTGGTGGCCATGGGCAAGCTGAGCCAGGCCAGGCTCGACGAGATCTGCACGCGGACGGCCAACGGCGGCGCCGAAATCACCAGGCTCGTGGGCACGAGCGCCTGGTATGCGCCGGGCGCGGCGGCCGCCGAGATGGTCGAAGCCATCCTCAAGGACAAGAAGGCGATTTACCCCTGTTCGGTGTTCCTCACGGGCGAATACGGCGTGCAGGATCAGTTCCTGGGCGTGCCCGTCAAGCTCGGCAAGGGGGGCGCCGAGGAGATCATCGAGATTCGGCTGACCGATGACGAGCGGAAGCAGCTGATGAAGTCGGCCGCCGCCGTCAAGGAACTGACAACGGTGATTGGAGTTTGAAAGACCCCTGGCGTGTTTGCCAGGCCTGCGAGCAAACACGCCAGGGGTCATGACCTCGGTGTCCACGACATGAAGATCCACGAGTACCAGGGCAAGAGCATTCTCGCGGCGTTCGGCGTGCCGGTTCCGCGCGGGTCGGTGGCCTTCTCGGCCGAGGAAGCGCGGGCCACCGCCAAGTCGCTCGGCGGCGGCACGTCTGTCGTCAAGGCCCAGATTCACGCCGGCGGGCGCGGCAAGGGCGGCGGCGTCAAGGTCGTCAAGGACGCCGACGCGGCGTTTGAAGCGGCCGACAAGATGCTGGGCATGCGCCTCATCACGTATCAGACCGGGCCCGAAGGCCGCATCGTCGAGCGGGTGCTCGTCGAGGAAGGCCTCGACATCAAGCGCGAGCTGTACCTCGGTATCGTGCTCGATCGGTCGACGCGGCGCCTCGTCCTGATGGTGAGTCCCGACGGCGGCGTCGAGATTGAGAAGGTCGCGCACGAGACGCCGGAGCGGATTTTCAAGGTCGGCCTGCATCCGGCTTTTGGGCTTCAGCCCTATCAGGCGCGAAAGCTCGCGTTTGCCCTGGGCCTCTCCGGCGACCAGGTCGGCAAGGCCGTCAAGGTCATGACGGCACTCGCCCGGGCGTTTGTCGAAACCGACGCCTCGCTCGTGGAGATCAACCCGCTCGTGGTGACCGGTGACGGACGCGTCGTGGCGCTCGACGCCAAGATCAACTTCGACGACAACGCCCTGTATCGGCATCCGGACGTGAAGGAGCTGCGCGACCTCGGCGAGGAGGAGCCGCTCGAGATCGAGGCGTCGAAGCATGCGCTCAACTACATCAAGCTCGACGGGTCGATTGGCTGCATGGTCAACGGCGCCGGCCTCGCCATGGCGACGATGGACATCATCAAGCTGGCCGGTGGCGAGCCGGCCAACTTCCTGGACGTCGGCGG
>DATKDF010000111.1:0-18453 GCA_035512795.1 Vicinamibacterales bacterium | reverse complement strand
CGGGTGACGCCGGGCGCATCGGCTGTTCTTCACGCCCTTAACGTCTTCATGTCCTTCACGTGAAAAAGACCAACCTGGCTGCCGGCCTTACAACGATCCGACGAGGATGTGGGGGATCATCAGACCACCGGACCCCGGACCGCCAGCGCAGTACAATCTCCTTGCCGCCTGCCGGGGGCACGTCACATGTTCAGGTTGGGATTTTCACTCTGGCTGGGCCTGCTGGCCGCGATCCTGCCGATTCCGGACGCCGATTCGCAGGCGGCCCAGCAGCCGCGCGCGACCTTTCGGCTCGGGATCCACTTCGTTGAACTCGACGTCATCGTCACCGACGGATCCGGCGCGTTCGTGCGCGACCTGCGTCCCGAAGACTTCGAAGTGGACGAGAACGGCGAGCGGCAGGCCGTGTCGGCGTTCTCGATCGTCGATCTGCCGGTGCCCGGGCCGGTTGCCACGTCCGCGACCGGAACCTCTGCAACGGGACGGCCGGCGCCCGCGCCTCTGCCACGTACCGACGTCATGAGCAACGACACGCGTGCCGAATCGCGCGTGTACCTCATCGTGCTCGACGACCTGCACGTCGCGCCCGAGCGATCGGGGAAGGTCCGCGAAGCGGCGAGAACGTTCATCGAGGAATTCATGACGCCCGGCGACGTGGCCGCGGTCGTGCACGTGTCGGCGACGCGCTCCAATCAACCCCTGACGGGCGACAAACGCGAGTTGCGCCGCGCCGTCGAACGGTTCTTCGGGCGTCGTCTGCCGTCGGCCGAGTTGAACCGGCTCGAGGACGCACGCATCCAGCAGAACCTCGCGCCGGAGCAGCGAGGGCCCCTCGTCGACGCCGATCGGCCCGAACGGCTACAGCGCGCACAGCAGTCGCTCTCGGTCCTCGAGGACGTCGCGCGCTACGGTTCGCGGCTGCAGGGACGCCGCAAAGCCGTCGTGTTCTTCAGTGAAGGCTTCGACTACGACGATCGCGCGCCGGCGAGTGGCGCCAACCGCCTGGGTGGCGGCACGGACGTCGCGGAGATTCACGGGGCGCTGCGCCCGATGGTCGCGCGCGCGCTCGAGTCGAACGTGCACATCTATCCGGTGGACCCGCGCGGGCTGTCGATCGCCGGCGAGGGCATGAGCATCGGCGCCATGCCCTTCTGCCTGCAGGATCCGCCGGAGTCGCCCGGCTGCCTGCCGCCGCCCCCCGGCCCGGACGGCCTGCGCGAGGGCGGTCTACAGGACACGCTCAACAACTTGCGCCGCGAGCTCGAAGCGTCGCTCGACACCCTGCGGATCGTCGCCGAAGAGACCGGCGGCGCGGCGGTGCTCAACACCAACGATCTGCGCCGGCCGTTCCGGCGCATCGTCGAGGAGTCGAGCGCGTACTACCTGCTCGGCTACTACTCGACGTCGCCCGGGACGAACGGCGAGTTCCGCCGCGTCACCGTGCGCGTGACCCGACCGGGCGTCCAGGTGCGCGCGCGTCGCGGCTACTATGCGCCGGCCTCGGGCGAGACCGACGCGCGGACGAAGGAGTCGGCGGGGACGACGCTGGCCGAGGTGCTGGCGGCGCCGGCGCTGTCGAACGGCCTCCGCATGCGCGCCGTGCCCCACGTCCTCAAGGCCCCGCGCGGCGGTGGACGCGTGCACCTGTCGGTGGAGCTTCCGCCCGGCGAGATCCGGTACGAAGCGGACGAGCGCGGCTTCCGGAACGACCTGTTCGTCGCCTGGGAGATTCTGGACGACGACGGCCGCGTCGTGGCGGCGAGCACGCGGGTCGCGGCGTTCGCCCTGCGCGCCGCGTCGCACGGGCGGGCCGAGACGTCCGGTGTCAGCATGATCGCCGAGCTGGACCTCGCGCCCGGCCAGTATCACATGAAGATCGCCGGGCTCGAACAGCGGAGCGGCCGGGCCGGGTCGATTGCCGGCGACTTCGAGGTGCCCGCGTTCGGTGCCGCGCCGCTGCAGATCGGCAGCCTCGTCTTCGCCGCGCCGAGCGAGTCGTTCGACTTCGCGCTGCTCCCCGGCTCCGGCGCACTCGCGCGCCTGCTCGGCCAGCGTCCGACCACGCGCCGAGAGTTCGCGCGCGCCGAGCCGGTGCTCGTCTATACGGAACTCTACGATCACGACACGCGCCCGCACGACGTCGACATTGTCGTGCGGGTGCTCGACGCGGCTGGCCGCGAAGCCTTCGCCTCGCGCGAGACGCGCAGCCACCGCGAGACCGCGGGCCGCGTCTACGGTCATCAGTTCGCTCTGCCGCTCGACGGGCTCTCGCCCGGGGCGTACGTGCTCGGCGTCGAGGTCCGTTCGACCGCAGGCGCATCGGCCAGCCAGGCGACGGCCTTCACCGTTCGATGAGTGCGCGGCCGGCGGCAGCAGCCCTGTTTGCCGGCGTCGCCGCCTCGTCGACGGGCTATACGGTCATCGTGGCCATTCTGCCGCTCGCTGCCGAGGACCTGCTCGGGTCGGTCCGGTGGAGCGGATTGCCGTCGAGCCTTGCGACCACCGGCGTGGCTGTCGGGTCGGCCGTGCTGGCTGGCCTGACGATCCGGCGCGGCCGGCGCGTCGCGCTCGTCACAGGCTATGCGGCCGCCGCGCTGGCGGCCGGGGTCGCCGCCCTGGCGGCGGCGGCCGGCGCGTTCCTGCCGCTCCTGGCCGCGAATTTCGTTCTTGGCGGCGGCTACGCCGCCAATCGCCTGTCACGGTATGCCGCGGCCGACCTGTATCCGCCGCTGCACCGTTCGGCGGCGATCGGCTGGAATGTGTGGGCGGCGACGGTCGGGTCGGTCGTCGGGCCGTTGCTGCTCGGCGCCACCGGGCGGGCAAGTGCCGCGCTGTCGATCCCGGTCGTGAGCGGACCGTTCCTGCTCGCGGGCGCGTCGCTCATCGTGGCCGCACTTGCGCTCCAGCTCTTCTATCGTCCGGGCCGAGTCGGCCGCGTTGCGGGTGACTCCAGCAGTCCCGACGAGCGGGTCGAGTCGCCGGCCGGACTCCGGCTGGGTGTCGCGTCCCTCGTTGTGGCACAGGTCGTGATGGTGCTCATCATGACCATGACCCCGATTCACATCCGGCATGAGGGGCACGGTCTCGATGTGGTCGGCGTCGTCTTCGCGTCACACACGTTCGGCATGTTCGCGCTGTCGCCGCTTGCCGGCATCCTGAGCGATCGGATCGGTCGCGTGCCGGTGGTCGTCGCGGCGTGCGTGGTGCTGTCGGCTTCCGGGATTCTCGCCGCCGAGTCGGCGTCAGGCTCGACCGCGCATGCCGTGGCGCTGCTGCTGCTCGGGCTCGGCTGGTGCCTGAGCTTCGTGGCGGCCAGCGCGCTCGTCACCGAGAGTGTGAGTGTCGTGCGGCGCGTGCGGCTGCAGGGCCGCGTGGATTCGCTCGTCTGGGGCAGTGCCGCCGTGGCCGGTCTCGCGTCCGGGCTGCTCCTGTCGGTCGTCGGCTACGGGACGCTCAGCCGCGTCGGCGCGGTGCTGGCCCTCGTGCCCCTCTTCGTCCTGTCACCCCTGGGGCGTCGGGCCGATAGCCGGGAGAGACCCCCATGGTGATGCTGGCCCAGTCGATGCTCGAGTACGGCGCCATCAGCGTCCTGGTCGACACGTTCACGAACCTCTGGTACGGGTTTCGCGACTGGGCCGTGACGGTCAATCCGGTCTGGCTCCTCGTACCGGTGGTGCTGTACTTTCTCTGGCGGCGCAAATAGGGCCGTAGGGTGATGCCGCTGTAGCCGAGGGGCGCTTTTTCTGCCAGAGTCGTGCTGTGAAGGAGGGCGGCGCGTCCCGGACGGTCACCGACTACGAGGCCTACCTTTTCGGCGAAGGGCAGTGGTTGCGCGCCTGGGAGAAGATGGGCGCGCGGCCGGCCGTCGTCGGTGGCCAGGCGGGGTATACCTTCGTCGTCTGGGCGCCGAACGCGCGGAATGTGTCGGTCGTCGGCGAGTTCAACGCGTGGGATGGCCGCCGCCAGCCGCTCTCCAGCCTCGGCGCCAGTGGTCTCTGGGAGGTGTTCGTTCCCGGCGTCGCCGAGGGCAGCCTCTACAAGTTCGAGATCCACATTGATTCAGGGCCGCCGCTCAGCAAGGCGGATCCATGGGCGCTGCTGGCCGAGCGACCGCCCGGCACCGCCTCGGTCACGTCGTCGTTCGGGCAGCATGTCTGGCAGGACGACGCCTGGATGCAGGCGCGCCGCCAGTCTGGTGCCCACCTCGATCGACCAATGGCCATCTACGAGGTCCATCCCGGCTCCTGGCGCCGCAAGCCCGAGCAGCAAGGCCGGTCGCTCACCTGGGGTGAACTGGCCGCTGAACTGGTGCCGTACGTGCGCGACCTCGGGTTCACGCACATCCAGCTGCTGCCCGTGATGGAGCATCCTTTCGAGGGCTCCTGGGGCTATCAGGTCACCGGGTTCTTCGCGCCCACGAGCCGGTTCGGATCGCCCGACGACTTCCGGGCGTTTGTCGACGCGTGTCATGCGGCCGGGATGGGCGTGATCCTCGACTGGGTGCCCGGCCACTTCCCGCGCGACGAGCACGCGCTGGCGTCGTTTGACGGGACGGCGCTCTACGAGCATGCCGATCCCCGGCAGGGCGAACATCGCGAGTGGGGCACGCTCGTGTTCAACTACGGCCGGCATGAGGTCCGGAATTTTCTCGTTGCGAGCGCGCTCTACTGGCTGGAGTCGTTCCATGTCGACGGCCTGCGGGTGGACGCCGTCGCCTCGATGCTCTATCTCGACTACTCGCGTCCCGACGGCGAATGGATCCCGAACCGGCACGGCGGGCGCGAGAACCTCGACGCGATCGACTTTCTGCGTCACCTGAATACGCTCACGCACGAGCAGCATCCGGGCTCGGTCACGATCGCCGAGGAGTCGACGGCGTTTCCAGCCGTGAGCCGGCCCACATGGGTCGGCGGGCTCGGGTTCACGTTCAAGTGGAACATGGGGTGGATGCACGACATCCTGACGTACGCGAGCAAGGATCCCGTGTACCGGCGCTGGGAGCACCGGCATCTGACGTTCTCGCTGCTGTATGCCTGGCACGAGAACTTCGTCCTGCCGTTCTCGCATGACGAGGTCGTGCACGGCAAAGGCGCGATGCTCTCGAAGATGCCCGGCGACGACTGGCAGAAGGCGGCCAACCTTCGGGCGCTCTATCTCTATCTCTACACGCATCCGGGCAAGAAGCTGCTGTTCATGGGATCGGAGTTCGGCCAGTGGCGCGAGTGGGACCACGATTCGTCGCTCGACTGGCACCTGCTCGGCGAGCCCCGGCACGCAGGAATTCAACGGTTCGTCGGCGACCTGAATCGCCTGTATGCGGGCGAGCCGGCGCTTCATGAGATCGACTTCGATCCGGCCGGCTTCGACTGGATCGACTGTAACGATCACGAGTCGAGCGTGATTGCGTTCCTGCGGCGCGGGCGCCGGCTGGACGACTGGGTGGTCGTCGTGCTGAACTGGACGCCGATCGTCCGGCCGGCGTACCGCATCGGCGTGCCGGCGCCGGGCTTCTACCGCGAAGTGGTCAACAGCGACGCGGAGCCGTACGGCGGCGGCAATATCGGCAACGCCGGCGGCCTCGAGGCGGAGGCGGTGGCGCACCACGGCCAGCCGTACTCGCTCAACCTCACGCTGCCGCCCCTGGGTGGCCTGATCCTCAAGAAGCAGAGCTGAGGGGCCGGGAGCCAGCTCCTCAATCAACCCCGGGTCTTGCCCATGGCCAGAAGCCACGCCCACTGCTGAGCGGTCACGGGCATCACCGAGAGGCGGGGGATCCGCGTCAGCGCGAAGTCGGCGAAGCGCGCGTCCGCCTTGACGGCCTTGAGCGTGACGGGCTCGGCGAGCCTCTTCACCGGCACCAGATCGACGACATGGGCCTTGCCCGTCGCGTCCTTCGGATCCGGATAGGCATGCCCGGCCGCTTTCGCGATGCCGACGACGGCCTTCTCCTTGCCGGTGTGGTAGTAGAAGACCAGGTCGCCCTTGCGGATCGACCGCAGGTTGCGCTGCGCGACGGGGTTCCGCACGCCTTCCCACGTCGTGCGCCCGTCGGCGACGAATTGGTCGAAGCTGTAGTTGTCGGGCTCTTCCTTGACGAGAAACGGCATGGACCGATTCTATCGCTTCAGCGGATACGCAGGTCACGCCTCGCTGGCATCTGGGAACTAACGCTGCATCTGCAATCTACAAACTTCGGTACATTCGGCACATCTGGGCGCATCTGGAATCTGGGAATCTGTATGAATGCGCGAATCTTGAATCTGACGACCGCATGCCAACTGGAGGACGCCCGTCAGCCGCTCTCGATCGCAGATTCGAGATTCAGCTCTCCCCCAGATCCGAAATGCGCCCAGATGTGCCGAATGTACCGAAGTTTGTAGATTGCAGATGCAGCGTCAGTTCCCAGATGCCAGCGACACCTTCGCTCGCGAGGGCCTACACCACCTGTCGAGCCAGCGACATCCGTGCCTCGCGCACGTCATCCCCTCGAACCTCTCGGAGGGCGTTGGTGACGAGCGCGCGCACCATCTTCTTCCGCCAGACCAGCTCGAAGTCGGTGTTGTCCATCGGCTTGGCGATGACATACGCGGCGTCGGCGGCCTCGGCGATGGCCTCGTCTGTCAGGCGCCGCCCGGTCAGCAGGGTCTCGGCGGCCGCCGAGGCGAGCGGGCGCGACGCCACGGCGCCGAGGACGACGCGAATCGCGCCCACCGCGCCGTCGCGTTCGAGCCGCG
This sequence comes from Vicinamibacterales bacterium, assembly GCA_035512795.1. Lineage (GTDB taxonomy): Bacteria > Acidobacteriota > Vicinamibacteria > Vicinamibacterales > SCN-69-37 > DATKDF01. The sequence continues at coordinate 11,719 of DATKDF010000111.1, read as the reverse complement.
CCGCCACCGCGGCGGAGGCGACCGGGAAATCGAAGGCCCCGCGGCGGCGGAGCTTCCAGTAGGTGCTTCGCCAGCCGGTCTGATCAGGGATCGAGACCTCCGTCAGGATCTCGTCCGGCCGTCGCGTGAGATAGAGCATGCCGTCGTTCTGATAGAGATCCGCGACTGTGACGGTGCGCGTGCCGGACGCAGACACGAGGCGCACCGAGGCACCGAGTGCCTGGAGCATCGGCGCCGTGTCGGTGGACGACACGGCGAGGCAGCGCGGACTCGAGGTGGCCACCCAGCAGATCTCGCCGTCCTTCTTCATGCAGAAGTTGATGGCCTTCCGCCACTCGTAGCTCTGGTCGTAGTAGGTGCACCGCGTGTCGAGGCAGAGGTTGCCGCCAATCGTGCCCATGTTGCGCAGGTGCGGTGTCGCCACCTGCGCGGCCGCCTGCCAGAGGCCCGGCACGGTCTTCCGGAGCGCTTCGTGCCGGACGAGTTCCGTGAGTGTGACGGCCGATCCGATCGTCAGGCCGTCGCCGTTCCTGATCGTCCGAAGGTCGCCGAGGGATCGCAGGGCGATGACCGTGCGCGGCACCTGCTGGCGCCGTTTCATGTTCGGCACGAGATCGGTGCCGCCGGCGAGGATCATCGTGTCCGCCGGCGACGCGCCGAGCCACCCGGCGGCTTCGTCGATCGACCGCGGCACCCGCAGGGCGAAGTCCGGGAGCCGGATCACGACTTCACTCCCGCGACCGCCTCGATACCGGCGTCGGCCTTGCGCCCCGACGAGGGCCGCGTGTTCGACGCGCGGCCGTCACCACCGTCCCAGGGCGGCGGCACGACGAGCGCGTCGGGCCAGTCGATGTCAGGAAACGCCGACGGACCCACGCGCGCCGGCTTGCCGGCGGCTTTGGCTGCCAGCGCCCGGACGATCTTTTCCGGCGTCACGGGCACTTCGTCGATTCGCACGCCCACCGCGTCGTACACGGCGTTGGCCACGGCCGGCATGATCGGCAGAAGGGGGCCCTGCCCGACTTCCTTGGCGCCAAACGGGCCGGCCGGGTCGGGGTGTTCGATGAGGTCGGTGATGACCTCGGGCATGTCGAGGCTCGTCAGGCTCTTGTATTCGAGCAGCGACGGGAATTTGTGGACGAGCGCCGACGACAGCCGCGCCGGCAGCCGCCGGAACGCCTGTTCCTCCATGAGCGCTTCGCCCAGGCCCATGTAGACGCTGCCCTCGACCTGGCCGCGCGCGAGCACCGGGTTGATGGCGCGGCCGATGTCGTGCGCGATCCACACCCTGGGAACGGTGATCCAGCCCGTCTCCGGATCCACCTGCACGTCGACGACGGCGGCGGTGTACGAGTAGGTCGGCGACGGTCCGACGCCGCCGCCCTTGAACCGCGCCGCTGATTTTGGCGGCGTGTAGCTGCCGGTCGTGCCGATGGTGCCGTGCCCGGCTTCGGCCGCGCACACGGCTTCCTGGAACGTCAGGCCGCGGTCGGGGTCCTCGGTGTCGAAGACGCGGCCGTCGGCAAACGTGAGGCGCCCGGCCGGCACCTCGAGCTTGCGAGCCACCCCGGCCGCAACAATCTCGCGGGCGCGCTCGGCAGCCTGAATGGCCGCGTTGCCCATCATGAGCGTCACGCGGCTCGAGTACGAGCCGAGATCCACCGGCGTCAGATCCGTGTCGCCGGTCACGACGCGCACGTCGAACGGCCGCACGCCCAGCACCTCGGCAATGATGGCTACCAGCACGTCGTCCGATCCCTGGCCGATCTCGGTGGCGCCGCAGAAGGCCGTCACGCCGCCACTGCGGTCGAGCTTGAGTTGCACGCCCGAGTGCGGCAGGTCGTTCCAGTTGATCGGCAATCCCGCGCCGGACAGGTACGACGAACAGGCCAGTCCGACGCCGTGGCCGTACGGCAGTTTCCGGTGCCGGGTCCGCCAGTCGGATCGGTCGACGACCGTGCGGATGCAGTCGGCCAGACCGATCGTGCCGACGCGCAGGTAGTTGGCCGTGAGCGAGTCGGCCGGCGCCACCATGCCGAGGCGCAGATCGGCCGGATCCCTGTCGAGCCGCTCGGCGATCTTGTCGAGCTGCACTTCCTGGCCGAAGCGGCTCTGCGGCGTGCCGTGGCCACGCTTCGGTCCGCAGGGCGGCTTGTTGGTGAAGACGCGGCAGCCGCGGAACCGGTAACGCGGAATCTGGTAGGTCACCGTCTGGAGCGCGCCCGTATAGAACGTGCTCGCAGCGCCGTACGATCCGTAGGCGCCGCCATCGAGCAGTGTCTGCAGGTCGACGCCCGTGAGCTGGCCGTCCTTCGTCACGCCCGTGCGGAACCGCATCAGCACCGGGTGGCGGCCGCGATGGCAGTAGAAGACTTCCTCGCGACTCAGGCAGAACTTGACCGGGCGATCGAGCAGCCACGCGGCGCGCGCGGCCACCACTTCGTGGTTGAACGGGTCGCTCTTGCCGCCGAAGCCGCCGCCATTCGGCGTGGCGATGACGCGAATCTGCGCCGCCGGCATCTCGAGCGCCTTGGCGAGCGCGCGATGCACGTAGTGCGGTGTCTGCGTGCTCGAGTAGAGGACGAGCTTGCCGTCGGCGTCCTTGACGGCGACGCACGCGTGCTGTTCGAGCGGCAGATGCGTGTTGCCCTCGAAGAAGAACACGTCGTCGAAGACGTGATCGGCGCCGGCGATCGCTTCGTCGACGTCGCCGAACTCGAGCGCCACGAGCTTGTGGATGTTGCCGGCGTCGCCGTAGTCGTGAATGCGCGGCGTGGCGTGCGTCAGGCTGTCGGCGGGGGTCGCGAACGTGCGCAGGACCTCGTACTCGACCTCGACCAGTTCGACCGCTTCGGCCGCCACGGCCTCGTCGCGGGCGATGACGGCGGCAACCGGATCGCCCACGAACCGGACGAGGTCGGGGCAGAGCGCGTGCTCGTCGTGGCTGACCGGCAGGATGCCGTACGGGATGGGGAAGTCGCGGCCCGTCAGCACCAGGTGGACGCCCGGGTGGGCGGCCGCCCGCGTCGTGTCGATGCGGCGGATGCGCGCGTGCGGGTGGGGCGACCGCAGGAGGCGTCCGTGCAGCATGCGCGGCAGGATGACGTCGTCGGCAAAGCGCGTCTGGCCGGTGACTTTGGCGCGCCCGTCCACACGACGCCGAGCCCGGCCGATGACCCTGGTCGAGGACACCACGGGCGCATGGTAAGACCCCCGGCGTCTTTTTGACCACTCAAAAAGACGCCGGGGGTCTTGGACAGTCGCCTTCAGGATTGGCGTGTCCGCGCCCGGCCGATGGCCGCCTCAACCGCCTCGAAAATCTGGTTGTAGCCCGTGCATCGGCAGAGGTTGCCGGAGAGCGCTTCGCGGATGGTCTCGCGCGTCGGCGCCGGATCCCGATCGAGGAGCGCCCGGGCGGTCATCAGGATGCCAGGCGTGCAGTAGCCGCACTGGGCCGCGCCGAGGTCGGCAAACGTCTCCTGCAACGGGTCGAGCCGACCGTCGCGCGTGAGCCCTTCGACGGTTTCGACGACCCGGCCACCGCACTCGGCGGAGAGGACGAGGCACGACAGCACCGGCTCGCCGTCGACGAGCACGGCACACGCGCCGCATTCGCCGAGTTCGCAGCCATGCTTGGTCCCGGTCAGCTGCAGGTCCTCGCGCAGCACTTCGAGCAGCGTCTTCCAGCCCTCGACCAGCAGATCCTGCCGTTCGCCGTTGACGGTCAGCGTCAGGCGCGTCTTCATCGGTCCTCAGTGCGTGAGGGCGATCACGCGCACCGGGCTGCCGCTGCCGTGGACGATCTTCAAGGGCGCCGCAATGACGACGGCACCGGTCGCCGGCAGCTCGTCCAGATTGCAGAGGCTCGCCAGCCCGAACTTGCCGGCGCCGTGCATGATCGCGTGGTTCGGAAACGGCGGATCGAACGTCCCCGCCTGTCCGGCATCGGTGCCCACCGTTTCGACACCCACGCCGAGCACGTCGCGATCGTGGGCCAGCAGGCGCGAGGCCTCCGCGTCGAACCCCGGTGTGTGCGGGCCGGTCACCGTGATGTTCAGGAACGACTCGGGATCGGGACGCCGGCTCCAGCCGGTGCGCAACAGCACCCAGGCGCCCGCCGGTATGCGGACGTGCTGAGCCTCCCAGGCTTCGATGTCGGGCGCGGTCAGCAGGTAGTCGGGGTTGGCTGCCACGGCAGAGGTGGCGTCGATGACGCAGGCCGGCCCGATGAACCGGCGCGCCGGAATCGTGTCACACGCGTTGTCAGGCAGGTCCTTGCCCGTAATCCAGTGGACGGGGGCGTCGAAGTGCGTGCCGGTGTGCTCGCCGAGCCGAATCACGTTCCAGTACCAGGCCGGTCCGCGGTCGTCGTAGCGGGAGATGGTCTCGACCGACACACCCGGCGACGACGCGAAGATCGGCGGCAGGTCGATGACCGGCGTTTGTGGGCCGAGCGGCTGTGTGAGATCCACCACGCGGAGGCGTCCTTCGGCCAGCTCGGCGACCAGGCGCGTGAGCACGTCAGACATCCGCCAGGTACCTCTGAAACTGAAATCGATTTTCGAGCAGCCCGAGGTCGGTCACATAGCCTGAGGGTCCGACCGGCTCCACCTTGGCCACGAGGGTCGTGAGCTCGGCGGCGGCCAGGGCCTCGTCGAACGCCGCTGCAAACGCGTCGAGCGTGTCGACCGTGGCCGTGCGCGGCACGCCAGCCGCGCGGGCCATGGCGGAGAGGTCCGTGCCCGTCGATGTCGCGGTCGGGAAGCCTCCGACCGACAGCAGGCTCCCGTTGTCGAACACGACGTGCACCAGGTTCGACGGGCGATACCGCGCCAGCGTCGTCAGCCCGCCGAGGTTCATGAGGACCGAGCCATCGCCGTCGAGGACGATGACCTGGCGCGATGGCTGCGCGAGCGCGATGCCCAGCCCGAGCGACGAGGCGAGGCCCATCGCGTGCTGGAGGTAGAAGAAGTTCTGGCGATGCCCGAGCGACTGCAGCTCGGCGGCCACGGCTCCCATGATCGTGACGACCACGCGGTCGGCCAGCGCGGGGTAGATGCTCTGGAGCGCATCGAGGCGTCGCACGTCAGGCCTCCCACATGAGCGACCGCTCGAGCAGGACGGCGACAGGCTTCTTCGACGCCCCGGCGAGCGTGTCGGCGTCGGCGAGGCCGCTGGCGACCTGGTCGGGCCGCTCGAGGCGGGTCCAGGCGATGTTGAGCGCGTCGAGCACCGGGATGGTGACGCCGCCGCCTTCGGTCTGCCACGGGTCGCGTTCGCCGAAGCTGCCCCGATGGCTGATGAGCATGAGCAACGGAATCCGGTACAACTGGGCACACGACACGATGCCGTTGACCGCGGCGAGCAGGCCGTGGTTCTGCATCAGCATGGCGGACTTGACCCCCGCCAGGTGCGCGCCGGCCGAGATGCCGACGCCCTCTTCTTCCTTGGCCAGGCGGACGAGCGTCATGTCGGGGTCGGCGTCGGCCAGTCGAATCAGGTGGACGAGCCAGGTTTCGGGGAGCGCCGACACGATCCGGACACCACACCCCTTCAGGCCGTCGTGGATGAGCTGCGAGTGGGCGAGCGAGACTGGCGACATGGCAGATGCCCGGGTCATTCTGACCCGATTGGCGGCCGAGCACCAGCCGGATGGCGGCCGGGGATCGGCCAACCGGCCCATTCCGGCGTCTGACGGGAGGGCCTTGTCCGGGACCGCCGGCCTGGCCTCGTCCGGTTTCGTGTTACAAGAATAAGGACATTTGCGCGCCGTTCGGGTGCCCGTGAAGTGATGACGCGACCAGTTCGTTCCCGATTATTGCGGCTTTCGACCGCGTTCGTGCTCGTCCCGGCCCTGGCGGCCGCGGCCTGCGGCAACCGCATCGAGATTCTGCATCCCACCGGCAACCCGTTGTCGGCCGCCCTGACGGTCGAGACGTTTGCCGGTGTGCTGCCGGTCGACGGATCGCGGTTCTACTCGTTCACGGTGCCGCAGAACGGCCTTGTCGGGTTGACGCTCTTGTCGCTCATCGAGGACGGCGAGCCCTCGCCGGCGCTCGTCAACGTGGCGATTGGCGTGCCGCGTGCCACCGACTGCTCGCCGGTCGACTCGCGCACCGTCAACCCGAGCGCCACGCCCCTGCTGCGCGGCGAGTATCCGGCCGGCATCTACTGCGTGCGCATCGCGGATGTGGACACCCTGACGGTCGACGCGACGTTCGCCATCAACATCAGCCGACCGAAATGAGAGCCCTGCTACCGCTGCTGCTCGTCCTCACGCTGGCTGCCGGATGCGGCGATCCGCCCGCCGCGCCGACGCCACCCCTCGGTCCCCTGACGGTCACCGAGACCTTCAGCGGCACCGTGGCTGTTGGCGGTTCGCGCTTCTACTCGTTCGTCGTGCTGCCGGCCGGCACCGTCAGCCTGATGTTTGGCAGCCTGACGCCGGCCGGCGCCGACACGCCGATGGCGACGCAGATGGCCATCGGCATCGGCTTTCCGCAGGGCACCGGCTGCACCGTCTCATCGTCCACGCTGCTGTCGCCGGGGCTGACCTACCAGTCCACCGTATCGCTTGGCGAGGGCACCTACTGTGTGAACATCGCCGATGCGGGCAACCTGTCCGGTCCGGCGGACTTCGCGATTCGGATTGTCCAGAACCCGAAGGAAACGGCGCCCGGCGATCCGGGCACGACGCTCTTCTTCAGCGACCTGACGGTCGGCGGCGTCGCCACGCGGACGTTTCAGGCGACCACGGCCGGCACGGTGAGGCTCAGGCTGGAGCAGCTCGGCCCGCCAGCCGACGTGACGGCGACCATCGGGCTCGGGCTGCCGCAATCGGACGCCCGTGGCGGCTGCAACGTCGCCGTGGCCACCGTCGCGGCGGCGCCGGCCGAAATCAGCGTGCCGGTAGCGGCCGGGACCTACTGCGCGAAGATCGCCGACGCCGGCAGTTTCACCGGCGCCACGACGTTCACGATCAACATCGTCAGGCCCTGACGAGCAGTCGGCGGATCGGCGCGTTCAGCGAATGTCTCCATAGAACTTCCAATCCAGCGACATGTCCGCGCGGAGTCGCTCGTTGCTGGTGGCCAGGCGCAGGAGCGCGATGGGCATCGAGCCCTGGCGGAGGATCTCGTCGTGGAAGGCCCTGGCGGTCATGCGGCCCGACTCGACCAGTTCGCGGTGGAGCGACCGGATCTGGATCCCGCCGAGCAGGTACGCCATCTGGTAGAGCGGGCCGTAGTTGCCCTGGAACGAGCGGCGCACTTCGGCCGTGGCGTTCTCGCGTTCGTGGCCGACGCGGTCGACAAGGAAGTCGATGGCTTCCTGTGGCGACCAGTCGCCCATGTGGAAGCGCAGCGAGAAGACGATGCGCGCGCAGCGGTGCATGCGCCAGAAGAGGGCGCCGATGCGCTCTTCGGGCGTGTCGTTGAAGCCGCGGTCCCAGAGCAGCAGTTCCCAGTAGAGCGCCCAGCCCTCGGTGAAGAACGGCGTGCTCGCGCCGAGGTCGGCGCGGTAGCCGTCGTAGCGCGCGCCGGTGTAGAAGGTCAGGTTGTGGCCCGGGATCATTTCGTGGTGGGCCACCGCGTGCGAGAACCCGTAGTTGTTGCCGCGCAGGCTTTGCATCCGCTGCGCGTAGGTCATCGTGTCGGTCGGATACGACACGCTGATGCGTGTGCCCCCGGTGAAGAACGGATTCACCAGTTGCCGCTCGGGCGACATCATGATCATCGGCAGCGATTCGGTCGCCACCTGCGGGACGGTCACCAGGTCATGCGCCCGCAGGTAGTCGATGGCCTCATGCAGCATGTCGCGCACGGCCACCGGCTGGCCACCGGGGGGCGGGTACTGGTTCTTCACGTGTTCGACGGCACGCTTCCAGTCGTCGCCGTAGCCGAGTTCGCGCGACGCCTTCTTCATCTCCTCTTCCACCCACGCGAACTCGCGGTCGGCCAGCGCGATCAGTTCCTCGGGCGTGTACGGGATGACTTCGTCGACCAGATCCCAGATGAGGCCCTGCCGCCCGCGCGCGTCGCCGGGGATGCCGCTGTCGTCGGTCTTGCGCGGCGGATTGGCCGGCAGGGTGACGCCGGCGCGCTCGAGCCGGATCTGGCTCGTACGCCGGATGAACAGGTAGTTGAGCTGTGCGTTGCGGCTGAGGGCATCGAAGTCGAGCGTCTCGAGCGCATCGAGCCAGCGCCGATAGTCGTCCGCCGATGGTGCCGGCGGGGGCCCGCCGCCGCGCCGGCCGCCTTCGCCGACACCGCGGAACCGGCGGACGATCTCCGTGAGTTCGTCCTGGGGCAACGTGAGGAGCGCCTGGAGATCGGGCACGTCACCGTGCGGGTTCGCGGGCGCCGGCTCGACCGGCGAGATGGGCGGTACCGCGTACGGTCCAGCGCCCGGCTCCGGTACGTCGCTCTGCAGGAACGCCGCGTAGTCGATGAGCGCGGCCGAGCCCTCCTTGTACGGCACGCCCATCCACCAGGTGAAGAGCGGGTCGTAGCCGTTGTAGAAGCCGAACCACTCGTCCATGTCGCGGCGGAGGAGGTCGACCATCTGCGCCGCGCGTGCCGCGGCCGGGCGCGGTGCCCCCTCGCGCTCGAGGCGCGCGCGCGACGCCGCGATCTCGCGCGTCACGGTGTCGAGCACGCCCGCGGCGCGCGCGGCGTCCATCTCCTGGACGCGGATGCGCGCCTCGATGAGGTCCACGAGGGTCTGGCGGAACGGCACGAGCGCCGAGATGGACGTGAGGGCCGCGTGCTGCGCCTCGAGCGCCTGGAGGTTAGCGGCGATCGTCTCGCGAAGCGACGCAAGGTCCCCGCGCGCGGCGTCGGTGAGACGCGACCCGTCGAGTCGGGCGAGCGCCTCCTGCCACGACAGGTCGAACCGCTTGAGCCGTGACAGCCGCGCCGGCGAAACGGGCACGATCTCGGCCGGCGCCTCCGCGACCCCCTGGCCACGCCCGCCACGCCCACCGCCGCGCCCACCCTGCGTCGCGCCCGCGTAATTGCCGTCGAGGGTCTGCCGATCGAGCGTGTACCAGCGGACGACCATCCGCATCTCGCTCTGGCGCGGCGTGAGCAGCGGGCGAAGGTCAGCTGGGACGCCGGCCGGTGCCGCCTGCCGGGCGTCGACCACCGGACCGAGCCCGGCGGCCGCCCAGAGGACTACTCCCGTCAGCAGGATGGGTGAAACCAGGAGGCCGAAGGTCCTCTGTCGCATGCGCGGGAGGATACAACAGAGGCGGGGTATATACTGAATCTCACTGCGCGTTCAGCCCGCCGCCCAACCCGCACACGACGCGAGTCCCTTCTGATTCGCCTCCTGCGCCCGTGAGCAGCAGAGGCCGGGAGGCATGTCAATGCAGGGTCCCTACCGCCCGCTCTACGAGTTCCTTCGATCCCGGTTTGCCGATCGCGTCGTCCTGACGTTCGGGCAGGTCGAGGACCTGCTCGGCTTCAGGTTGCCGGTGGCCGCCAGCCACGATCGCGAGTGGTGGCTGCATCCGGATGCCGGAGCCGACGAGCCCGGACGCTCGTGGGACCTCGCGCTGCGGAGCGCCACACCCAATCTCGGTGCGAAGACCGTGGCGTTCGAGCGCGTGAGCGAGCGGTGAACCCCAGGCGTATCTGACTGCCGAGTACGGGCCGATCGCGGCGCGGGCGGCCGCGCCGTTCCGAACCTCTACGTCATGCATCACGACGGCACGGATGTCCGCCGCCTCACCGATCACCCACGCGCCGACATGATCGCCCGGTTCTCGCCGGACGGCCGGTCGATCGTGTTTGCGTCCAACCGGGACGGTAACCAGCAGGTGTACGTCATGAACGCGGATGGTTCAGGCGTACGCCGCCTGACGCACACCGCTGAGACGAACGGCGGTCCGGCGTGGTCGCCGGACGGCGAATGGATTGTGTTCAACTCGAACCGGGAGTGCGCCGGAGTACTGATGAATGACAGGCGGGTGAGAGTCCCGCTCGGCTAAGGTCGTAGCGGACCGGCCGAAACCAAGTCTTGCGAGCGCGGCGGTAACGCCGGGTTCGAAGCGTAGACAGGGGTCACGTGGGGTGCAGGACGATAGCCCCGAAAGAGTGAATGTTGTGGAGGCCGAGACTGTTCCCGTCGTCGAAGGCAATATGTACGCCCTCACCACGCAAGAGGGTGACGCTCCACCGGGGTCGCTGACAGCATCACGCGTGAAAGGTCAACATCGGGACCCGGGAGGTCCGACCGGGGCCGTCGGCATCGCCGCCGACGGGGATTCGTCGCGAGGGACGACCGAAGCGACGTCTCGAGCCGAGGTCGGAAGTCGGACCTGCTCATAGTACTGATGATGCCGCCGAAGGAAACGAGGCGTGCGGAGGGAAGGAGCAGGCCTGAGAACGGGCTTGGCGAGAGAGCGGAGGACCGGACACAGAGCCGGAGCGTGCTTCCGTCACCCCTCGTGCGAGTCCGCGAAGCCGCCAGCAAGGACAAGAAGACCCGATTCACGGCGCTGTTGCATCACGTGAATGTTGAAGCGCTCACGCGAGCGTTCGGTCGATTGAAGCGTGGTGCGGCAGCGGGAGTCGACGGGGAAACGGTCGAAACCTACGAACAGGGCCTGCCGGAGAAGCTGCAAGACCTGTGTGACCGCGTGCATCGTGGACGATTCCGGCCGTCGCCGGTTCGCCGCGTGCACATCCCGAAATCCGACAGTGGCCGCAGACCGCTGGGCATACCGGCCCTGGAGGACAAGATTGTCCAGGGAGCGGTGGCCGAGATTCTGAGCGCCATCTACGAAGTCGACTTCGTGGGCTTCTCCTATGGATTCCGGCCGGGTCGGAGTCCGCACCAGGCGTTGCGGGCGCTGCACACCGCGTTCATGACGCAGTACGTGAACTGGGTTCTCGACGCGGACATCCGCCGCTTCTTCGACTCCGTCAATCACGAGTGGTTGCTGCGGATGCTCGCACATCGAGTCGCCGACCCCAGAATCCTCGGGCTTATCCGCGGATGGCTGAGCGCCGGTGTGCTCGAAGGGAAAGTCTGGTCCGAGACGACCGAAGGGACGCCGCAGGGCGCGGGCATCAGCCCGCTCCTCGCGAATGTCTTCCTGCACTACGCGCTCGACCTGTGGGTTCATCAGTGGAGAAGGCGGCACGCGCACGGACGCGTCGTCATCGTGCGGTACGCCGACGACTTACGACGCGGAAGCACGGAAGATGTTGACCGACCTACGAGAGCGGCTGGCACGATTTGGCCTGACGCTCCATGACGACAAGACGCGCCTCATCGAGTTCGGCAAACTCTCGACCGAACGGCGACGACAGCGCGGCGTGGGTCGGCCGGCCACCTTTGCCTTTCTCGGGTTCACGCATTATTGTGCGCAGAGCCGAGAGGGACGCTTCGTCGTGAAGCGGCGGACCGACCGAAGACGGTTGACCCGCAAGCTGCACGCCGTGCGTGACGAGCTGCGACGACGGATGCATTCGCCGCTGCCGCTGCAACACGCGTGGCTCTGCAGTGTACTTCGCGGGCATTACCGGTACTACGCGCTCCCGAGCAACTGGCATGCGCTGAACGCGTTCTGTGCTGAAGTCCGTCGGTCTTGGTTCCGCGCCCTTCGACGGCGGAGCCAACGACGGCTCACGTGGGACCGGTTCAACCAGTGGTCGGAGCGTTTCCCCCTCCCGCGTGCCAGAATTCTGCACACGCGGGTGGCCCTTGCGGT
>DATKDF010000110.1:0-35765 GCA_035512795.1 Vicinamibacterales bacterium | reverse complement strand
TCCGACGCTCCCGACCGAATGGCGGCGGGTCGACGTCGAGTGGACGACGCCGAGCGGCGTGCGCACGGTGCCGATGCAGTGGTACGGCGAGTATCTCTGGCGCGCGGACGTGCCGGCGGACATCGATGCCGCCGCCACGTATCGCGTCTGTGCCGTCGACGCCGCCGGCAACGAGACGTGCGCGGCCCCTACGCGATGATCTCGTGCAGCACGGTGCCGGCGACGTCGGTCAGCCGGAAATCGCGGCCGCTGTAGCGATAGGTGAGCTCGGTGTGGTCGATCCCGAGCAGGTGCAGGATCGTCGCATGGAGATCGTGCACGTGCACGGGCTTGTCGATGGCCTTGAACCCGAAGTCGTCGGTGGCCCCGTAGGTCATGCCGCCCTTGACGCCCCCGCCGGCCAGCCACATGGTGAACCCGAACGGGTTGTGATCGCGGCCGTTCTGGACCGTGCCGGCGCCGCCGCCCACCTCGACGACCGGCGTGCGGCCGAACTCCGACCCGCAGACGACCAGCGTGTCGTCGAAGAGCCCGCGTGATTTCAGGTCCCTGATGACGGCCGCGAATGGCCGATCCGAGTCCCGGGCGTTCGTCCGGTGCCGCTGGATGTCGTCGTGATGGTCCCACGGATCGCCGGCGGCGTAGTAGACCTGAATCATCCGGACGCCGCGCTCGGCCAGCCGCACGGCCATCAGGCAGCCGCGGGCCGTGCTGCCCGAACCGTACAACTCGAGCGTCGCCTTCGATTCCTTGCGGATGTCGAACACGTCGGGCGCTTCGGTCTGCATCCGGTAGGCGACTTCCATGGAACTGATCGCCGCGTCGAGCTGAGGATCGGCCGGCCGGCTGCCCCGCTGCATGGCGTCGAGCTGGCCGAGCAGATCCAGCTCGCGGCGCTGCTCGGCCAGCGTGAAGTCCTTGTGGTGGATGAACGAGACGAGTTGCTTCGGGTCGAAGTCCTTGCCGATGATCTGGTCCGGCCGCTCCGTGCGGCTCGGAATGAAGGTGCCCTGGTGCACCGCCGGCAGAAACGCGTTGTTCCAGAGCGGTGGCCCGACGGTGGTCGGCACGGTCGGACAGAGCACGACGTAGCCGGGCAGGTTGTGGTTGTCGCTGCCGAGGCCGTAGGTCATCCAGGCACCGAGCGACGGCCGTCCCACCTGGCTGTGCCCGGTGTTCATCATCAGCATCGACGGCTCGTGATTCGGGATGTCGGTATGCATCGACCGGATGAAGCAGATGTCGTCGACCGACTCGCCCACGTGCGGCCAGAGCTCGCTGACCTCGATGCCGCTCTGCCCGTACTTCCTGAAGCTGAAGGGCGACCGGAGCAGCGTGCCCGTCTTGCGCTCGGTGGCCACAAACCCGCCCGGCAGCGGCTGGCCGTGGAACTTGTCGAGCATCGGCTTCGGGTCGAAGCTGTCGACCTGCGACACCCCGCCGTTCATGAACAGGAAGATGACCCGCCTGGCCCGGGCGCGATGGTGCACGCCGCCGTTCAAGTCGCCCCGTGCCGCCTGGGCGAACCCGGCGGCCGAGAGCGACTCGCCCACCAGCCCGGCGAAGGCGAGCATGCCAAAGCCGTTGCCCATCGTGCAGAGGGCGTCGCGGCGCGTGACGGGGCGGGGACCTCGGTGAGACATCAATGGCTCGTCAGCGGATGAACACGAACTCGTTCGAACTGAGCAGCACTTTCACGTATCGCCCGAAGGTCGTCACCGGCAGGTAGTCCTTGCGCTCGGCATCCGACCCGGCGCCGGGGGCGAGGCCGGCCATCATGCCGTCGGCGCCCGGCGCGGGGGGCGGCCCGGGGGGGGCCGGTGGCGGCGGTGGTGGTGGCACCATCGCTGCCGGCTTCGCCTCGGCTGAGGCCGCCTTCTGCTCTTCGTACTGCCGCATGGGCTCGGCGCGCAGGTACTCGCGGCCGGCGTCGAGCTCCGCCTCGGTCGGCAGGCGGCCGAACAGCAGCCGATAGGTCTTCCGGATGCGCGCGTCGTCGTCCGGCTCGGCCTCCACCCGTACGGCCACGCGCTCGGCGTGCTGCTGCATGAAGTCGCTGTTCATCAGGAACAGCCGCTGCAGCGGCACGCTCGTGACGAAGCGTTTCTCGGCCGTCTGACTGGCGCTCGGAAAGTCGAACAACTGCAGGAACTCGTCCATCTTGTAGCGACTGACGGTGCCGTAGATCGTGCGGCGATCGTAGAGTGGCGTCAGCCGTTCGGACGGCCCGCCGAGCCGCGTGTCGAGCGCACCGGACACGAACAGGACCGAGTCGCGAAGCTGCTCGGCCGTCACCCGCCGCCGGTTCGCCCGCCAGTACAGCCGGTTGCCCGCGTCGACCGCCGACGCGGCCGGCTGGTCGTCGTCGCTCAGCTGATAGGTTGTCGTCAGCATGATCTCCCGGTGCAGCGTCTTCATCGACAACCCACTGTCGATGAACCGCTGCGCCAGGTAGTCGAGCAGCCCGGGATGCGTGGGACGCTCGCCGTTGATGCCGAAATTGCTCGGCGTGTCGACGATGCCCGTGCCGAAGTGCCCCTTCCAGATCCGGTTGACGATCACGCGGATGGCGATCGGCTCGGCGACGATGCGCCTGGCCAGTTCGAGGCGTCCACTGCCTGTGGTGAACGGTACGCGACCGCTCTCGGGACTGAGGACGGTCAGGTAGCCGCGGGCGACCTCGTCGCCGAGCTGGTGCGGGTTGCCGCGCAGGTGCACCTCGAGATTGGCCGGCTCGGCCAGGTCGCGCACGCCGTGCACGTAGGGGTACTTCGGCGGCAGCGCGTCACGCATCTTCTTGATGTCGGCCCGCAGCGCCGCGACCAGGTCGCGCCGATCCGGGCCGAGCTGCCGCTCGAGGCCCCAGCCCCGGAAGACGAGCAGACCCGGTCGCATCGGTTGCCCCGGGGCAGCCTCGTCCTCGAGATCGCGCATGAAGACGTCGGTCCAGAGGCTCATCCGCTCGGCCGCAAGGCTCTTCAATTCGAGTGCGCACCCGGGACAGAAGTCGTCGTTCGTCTTGAACTCGTTCGGCAGGTTGGCGGGCTTCTTCGGCTTCGTCCCCGGCAGCGCCTGCGCCCGGATGATCTCGTTCTCTTCGTCGATGGCACGCTTGTCGATGACGAGCGTGACGAGCTTCTCCTCTAAGGCCGTGGCCAGCCGGTCGGCCTCGGCGGCCGTGCCTCCCTTTTCGATCATCGCCTGCCAGTCGGCCAGGTCCGGGTAGAACGTCTGCGGCTTGGCGAGGAATCGGAGCCAGCGCTCGAAGAGCTCGAAATCGAGCTTCTCGCCGTCGACCACGCGAAGCTTGTCGGCCTTCGGGTCGCCGAGCACCCGCCAGGCGGCCTTCATGTACCTGGCCGCCTGAAACGCGAGCGTCTCGGCGAGCTGCTTCGACTCCTTGGTCAGGAAATCGGCCAGCAGCTCTTCCTTCTTCTCGATCGTCTTCTCGGCCGTCTTGTGGGCGGTGACGACCGCCTCGGGCGCGCGCGGATACTCGTGGTACTCGGTGTTCAGGAACACGCCGGCCAGCGCGTAGTAGTCCCGCGCCAGAATCGGGTCGTACTTGTGGTCGTGGCAGCGCGCGCAGGCCACCGTCAGGCCGAGCAGGCCGCGACTGACGGCATCGACCCGGTCGTTGCGTTCATCCGCGCGCGTGATCTCCACGGCACCGTTGTCGTAGTACCAGGGACCCAGACCGAGAAACCCGAGCGCCGGCAGGTTCCGCATCCGGGCGTCGGCATCCTCGTCGAGATCGGCGGCCACCTGGGCCGTGACGAACCGATCCCAGGACATGTCGTCGTTGAACGCCTTGATGACCCAGTCGCGGTACAGATACGCGTTCGGGTACGGGTTGAAGCCCCGGCCCATCGGGTCGAGGCTGCGATAGTCGTCTTCGCCATATCGCGCGACGTCGAGCCACATCCGGCCCCACGCTTCGCCGTACTGCGGTGAGGCCAGCAACCGATCGACGACCCTGGCGAACCCGTCAGGCGACTGGTCGGCGAGAAACGCGTCGACCGCTTCGGGCGTCGGCGGCAGGCCGGTCAGGTCCAGGGTCGCCCGCCGGAGAAGCGCCCGCTTGTCGGCTGGCCCGACCGGCTCGAGCCCTTCGGCCTCGAGACGCGCGAGTACAAACCGATCGATGTCGGATGCCGGCCACGCCGTGTCGCCGACCGAGGGCACGGCCGCCGGCGCGATCGGCTGAAAGGCCCAGAAGGCACGCTCCTCGGCCGTGAGGGTCCGCTCGTGCGACGGCAGCGGCGCTACCGGATCGCCGGCGCTGGCCGGCCACACAGCACCCGACGCGATCCAGCTTGCGAGCGCGGCGACCTGCTCGTCGCCGAGTCGCGGCCCGACGCGCGGCATCCTGGGAAAGCCGCTCGCGTGGCGCACGACCTTCATGAGCAGGCTGTCGTCCGGCTTGCCCGGCACGATCGCCGGACCGGACGTGCCGCCTCTGAGCAGCGCCGCCCGCGAATCCACCCGCAGGCCGCCGCTCTCGTCGTCTTCATGACAGTCGGCGCAATAGCTGACGAAAATGGGCCGAATGCGCTCCTCGAAAAACTGGATGGCTTGTGCCTGAGACGGGGCGGGCGACGAGTCCGCGGGAGTCTGGGCCCGGATCGCCGCCGTCAGGATCGCCAGGTGCAGCAAAGCGAGGGCCGAGCCAATCGACCGCCGCGCAGGACCGGACATCACCACCTCACGACTTCACCGGTATTATGGGCGACCATGCCTTGTGGCGCCAAGCCGGCGTTCATCCTTGTTCTCTCGGCGTTCGCGCCGCTTCTGGCGCAGTCAATACCCGACCCTGCAGCCATTCGGCCGGCTCTTTCGTTGCCCTTCGCCCGCGTCTCGGCCGAAGCGACCCACGATATCGGCACTGTGACGGGTATCGGCTCGGCTGCGAGTAACGTGTGGGCTGTCGTCCGGGAGCCGGCCCGCGTCGTGAAGCTGGATCCGGCCGGCAAGGCTGAACCCGGGACGGTGGCCCTGCCCGGTGAGCCGTGTGGCGGGTTGGCGGTGGACTTCGGAGCGGTCTGGATTCCGCTCTGTGACACCCGCACCCTGGCTCGGGTCGACCTCGAGTCCCTGGCCGTCAAGACGACCCCGCTCGGCGCGCTCCAACCGACTGGCGGCGCCCTGACTACGGGCATCGGCAGCCTCTGGATTCTGGCTGACGAGGCCGGCACGATGCTCCGGGTCGACCCGGACTCGGGCCACGCGGTCGCCGATGTCTACCTGCCGCGCGGAACGTCGGCGCTCGCCTTTGGCCTGAAGTCGATCTGGGCGGCCGGCGGCGCCGCCGACGTGGTTGTCCGGGTGAACCCGCACACCAATCTCGTCGACAAGTCGATGGCCGCGGCCGGCTCACCCGGCCGGATCACGGTCGGGGCCGATGCCGTGTGGGCGCTCGCCGGGAAGACAGGCGCCGTGGTCCGCATCGATCCGGCGAGCGGGCGTGTGACGGCGACCATCGCACTGGGTGTGAAGGCCGATGGAGGTACGATCGCGGTTGGCGAGGGCTCGGTCTGGGTCTCGGCGCCGGGCACGCCACTCGTGCGGATCGATCCGCGAACCAATCGCGTCGATCAGGTGTTCACCGGCGACGGTGGCGGCGGCCCGCTCGCCGTCGCTCACGCGTCGATCTGGCTGGCGGCCGGGACGGGCGGGCTGTCACGGATCGACCCGCGACTGGTGACAGCGTTACGCTGAGCTCGACAGGGAACCGCGTTTTACATGTCCACCGACGAGAGCCCCTTCGAACCGGCCACACCGGACGCGCCCGGCTCGATTGCCGACGGCCGCAGCCGCCCGCTCGATCCGCGCCTGATTGCGGTTCAACGCCTGGCGCGAGCGGTGTTCACGGCGGTGGCTGCCTTCGGCACGCTGCCCTTCGTGGTCATCGTCATCCTGAGCGCGCCGGGTGGTTTGCCGGGCTGGGCGCCCGTCGCGTTCTGGAGCGCGGGTGTCGGGCTGCTGGTCTGGTGGGCGTGGGCGTGGCCGCCTGTGGCCTACCGCTATCGGTCGTACTCGGTTGATGCCACCAGCATCGAGATCCGTCGCGGTGTCGTGTTTCGCCGGATCATCCACGTGCCGCGGTCCCGCGTGCAGCACACCGACGTGTCGCAGGGGCCCATCGAGCGCAGCTACGAGCTGGGGACGCTGGTGATCTACACGGCCGGCACGGACTTCGCCCGCATCCAGCTCGACGGGCTCGCGCACGCGACGGCGCTGCGTATCCGCGATCATCTACTGCCCGACAGCGGACCCGATGCCGTCTGAACAGCACCTGCACCCGGCGTCGATTCTGTTCGGCCTCATCGCGCAGTTGCGCGAGTTCGGCATTCCCCTCGTCTTTGCCCTGGTGGCTGGCTCCCGGGGCGGGCTCGAGGCCATCGCGCCGCTCGCCTTGACGCTCTACACGCTCGTGGCCGTCCTCCGCTACTACTACTACCGGTATCGCTTCGAAGAGCATGAGCTGGTCGTCAAGCACGGCTTCTTCGTGCGCAACGAGCGCCACATTCCCTTTGCGCGCATTCAGAATCTCGACGCGATCCAGAACGTGCTGCACCGGCTGCTCGGCGTCGTCGACGTGCGCGTCGATACCGGCAGTGGCGCCGAGACCGACGCACGGTTGAGCGTCGTGACGTGGGACGCCTATCGCGAGATGCGCGAGCGCGTGTTCGCGGGCCGTCGCACGGCGCCGGCGACAGCCGCCGAGGGCGAGACGGACCCGGCGGCGCCGGCCGAGCTCGACACACCCCGCGTGCTGCTGGCGCTGCCGACGCGCGAACTGGCGATTCACGGCGTCATCGAGAATCGCGGCGGCATCGTGATCGCCGGCCTCATCGGCCTGCTGTGGGAGGCTGGCGTCACCGAGCGCGTCATCAACCGCGTGGCCGGAGACGACGTCGTCGAGAGCGGCCGGATCCGGGACGCGATTGGCGAACTCTGGGTCGGCGGCGTCACGCTGGAGCGGCTCGGGCTCGTCGTCGCGGCGATTGCGGGCGTGCTGATCCTGATTCGACTCCTCTCGGTCGTGCTGGCGATCATCCGGCTCCACGGCTTCCGGGTGTCGCGTGCCGGCGAGGACCTGCGCGCCGAGTACGGGCTCATCACGCGGGTGTCGGCCACCATTCCCCTGCGCCGGATTCAGACGCTGACGGTCACCGACGGCATCCTGCACCGGCTGTTCGACCGCGTGACCATCCGTGTCGACACGGCCGGCGGCTCCGGCCCGGACGGCGGCGAACGCCGCCGGGAGTCGCTGGCGCCGGTGATCGCGGGGACCCGGTCGGAGGCGCTCATCCGCGAGGTGCTGCCCGAACTCGACCTGTCGGCCCTCGCGTGGCAGGCGCCGGCCGAGGGAGCGCTCACGCGCGAGCTGCGGCGACGACTGATCACATCGGCCGTCGTGGCCGGTCTGGCCGCCCTGGCGATCGGCTGGTACGCGCTCAGCCTGTTCGGGCTGCTCGTGGCCTGGCACAGTGTGGCCGCCGGGCGCACGGTCGCGCATCTCGGCTGGGCCGTCGTCGACGGCGCCGTCCTGTTCCGGAGCGGCTGGCTCAGGCGGCACCTGACGATTGCGCGCTACACGCGCGTGCAGAGCGTCGAGCTCGTCGAGTCGCCGTTCGACCGGCGCTGGGCGATGGCCCGCGTGAGCGTCGATACGGCGGGCGCCGGCGCGGCGTCGCACCGCGTGGCTATTCCGTATCTGACCCGGCCGGCTGCCGTCGCGCTCCACGCCAGCCTGTCGGCAGCGGCGGCCCGCACGGCGTTCCACTGGTAGCCGCCGGGACCCGACGCGGTAAGATGCCCGCCGGGGACATGGTCGGCCGCACCCTCTCGCACTACCAGATCCTCGGCGAAATCAGCCGAGGAGGCATGGGCGTCGTTTACCGGGCGCTCGACACCAACCTCGGCCGTGAAGTGGCGCTGAAGGTGCTGCCTGACGATCTCGTGCACGACCCGGCCCGCCGCGAGCGCCTGCTGCAGGAGGCCCGCGCGGCGTCAGCGCTCGAGCATCCCCACATCGCGGTCATTCACGCGGTCGGCGAAGCCGACGGGGTCACGTTCATCGCGATGGAACTGGTGCGCGGCGAACAGCTCTCGGCCGTCGTACTGCGCGGTGGGCTCCCCGTGCGGCGTGCGCTCGATCTGGCCGTCGAAGTCGCCGAGGGACTCGCCCGCGCGCACGACAAAGGGATCATCCACCGCGACCTGAAGCCGGCCAACGTCATGGTCACCGACGATGGCCACGCCAAGATCATCGACTTCGGCCTGGCCAAGCTCGTCGAACCCAGCTCGTCCGAGACCGCGACGGCGACGCGGGCCGTGCCCGAAACCGAACCGGGCATGGTCGTGGGCACGGCCAGCTACATGTCGCCTGAACAGGCGCGGGGCCTCCGGGTCGATCACAGGAGCGACGTCTTCTCCTTCGGCGTCATGCTCTACGAACTGGCCACCGGACGGGTGCCGTTTCAGGGACAGAGCCAGCTCGACACCCTGCACGCGATTCTGACGCAGCCGCTGCCGCCGCTGCCGCCGGCGCCGGGCCTGCCGGGCGAGGCGGCGGGCGACCTCGAGCGCCTGATCGCGAAGTGTGCGGCCAAGGATCCGGACGACCGGTACCAGGGAATGAAGGACGTGGTCGTCGACCTGCGCGCCGTGCGCCGCCGGCTCGAGTCGGCGTCGCTCTCGTCGGGCGCCGCCGCGATCGCCGTGCCGCCGGCGACCGCGCGGATGGGCGTCGTCGCCATCCTGTCCATCGTCCTGGCGTTCGGGGTCTTCGCCACGCTCTGGTTCTGGCGCCCGTGGGACCGCGCGCCCGTGGCGGTCGGCGACGGCGACCGGCCGGCCGTCGCCGTCCTGTTCTTCGAGAACCAGACGGGCGATCCCGCGCTCGACTGGATGCGGACAGGCCTGACGGACATGATGGTCACCGACCTGTCACAGTCATCCGACTTCGAGGTCCTCGGCACCGACCGCATCTACCAGATCCTGAACGAGCTCAACCGGGCGGACGACCGCGTCATTCCGGCCGATGTCGTCCAGCAGCTCGCCGAACGAGCGGGCGTGGATCGCGTCCTTGTCGGCAGTTACGTCAAGGCCGGCGAGACCATCCGGATCAACGCCCGGCTCCAGGAAGCGGCCAGCGGACGGATTGTGACGGCCGAACGGGTCGAAGGCGTGGGCGAATCCAGCCTGTTCTCGCTCGTCGACGAGCTGACGCGCCGCATCAAGGGCGAGATGTCGGCGCTCGCCGGCGCCGGGCGCCCCGGAGGCCTGCTCAATGCGCCCGGCACGCGGCCCGAGCTCGGCCTCGACCGTGGACTGCAGGAGATCACGACGTCGTCGATCGAGGCGTATCGCTACTACGCCGAAGCGATGGACCTGCACGAGCGCTTTCTCGAAGCCCAGGCCGTCCCGCTGCTCGAGCAGGCGGTGGCCATCGATCCGTCCTTTGCCATGGCGCACGCCAAGCTCGCGGTCATCTCCGGCAACCTGGGATTGTCCGACCGCAGTCAGACGCACGCGAGGCTGGCGCTCGACAACAGCGCGCGCCTCTCACCGCGAGAGCGGCTCTACATCGAAGGGCAGTTCTACTCGCGCCGACCGCAGACGCGCGCCCAGGCTGCCGAGGCGTACCGGCAACTGCTCTCCCTGCATCCGGAGCACCAGGCGTCTCGGCACAATCTGGCCCTCCTCTATTCCGAGTTCGAACGCCACGACGAAGCGGTCGCCGAGTACGAGGAGCTCATCCGCCGCGGCACGTCGAACCCGACGACCTACGGCAATCTGGCCGAACTGCTCGCCACGCGTGGCGAGGTCGGCCGGGCGCGAGGGGTCATCGAAGCCTTTCTGGCCGGTCGACCCGAAAGCGCCGTCGCCCATCATCATCTGGGCGAGGTGCTGGTGTTCGAGGGGCGACTCGATGAGGCCCGTGCCACCTTCATCCGCGCGCGCGATCTCAATCCGACCGACTTTCTCCCGATGTGGGGGTTGTTTGTCACCCATACCCTGCAGCGTCGTCCTGACGACGCGCGGGAAGTGGTGAAGGTGTTCGGCGAGACCACCAGTCCATTCAGCCGGTGGCTTGGGCTCGTGAGCGCCACGATTCTGGCCACGCTCGAGGGTCGGTCGGATGAGGCGTTCGCGCGGCTCGATGAGATGGAACGGCTCGACGGCGCGTCGCTCCAGGACCGGCTGGTCGGACGGAACATCCGCATCGAACTGCTCCTCGGCCTGGACCGGACGGCCGACGCGCTGGCCGCGGCGGAAGTCTCCCTGGCTGAAGCGCGCAAGGCCGATCTGGAGCTCGTCGTGCTGCACAACGTGGCCCTGGCTCGTGCGGCGGCCGGGCGCCTGGACGCGGCACGCGAGGCTCTGGCCGCCATCGACGAGGCCGCGACGCGGGCGCCGGGCCCGGCCCCAGCCCGCCAGGCCGCACTCGCGCGCGGCCTGGTCGCACTGGCAGCCGGCGATGCGGCCACGGCGGCCGACCTCGTCACGAGAGCGGCGAGCGGACTGAGCCCACGGGGCGCCGTGTCGACGCCATCGAATCATGTGCACTTCTTCCATGCGGCCGCCATCGCCAACCTGGCCGCCGGCCGCGAGGCCGAAGCGGCCAGGTGGCTCGAGCGGGTCGTGGCGCTCGGACACGAACGTCTCTTCCGCGCACACGACTGGGTCCGGGCGCACTTCCTGCTCGCCGAGATTCTCGACCGCCGCGGCGACACCGCCCGCGCGCGGTCGCTCTACACGACATTTCTCGATCACTGGGCCGATGGGGACATGGACCGGGAACGCGTCGCGAGTGCCCGGCGCAAGCTGGCGCAGTAGCCCCCAGGGCCGGCGGGTGTACCCGTGATCGAACGCGTCGTCAGGATCACGCTTCGCCGAATCGGCGGCCTCGCCTGGGACCACCCCAGCGCCGCCGCCGCGCTCGTCGCCGGTCTGGTGGTGCTCGGCGGCTGGGGCGCGACGGGCCTCCGCATCGACTTCTCGTCAGCCAGCTTCTACGCGAGTGGCGACGCGGCGTCCGAGCTCCACCGGTTCGCCGATCGCTGGGGACCAGACGACAACGTGCTGATGGTCGTCGTCCGGGCAAACGAGGGCGACCTCCTCACCAGGAATCGCATCGAGACCATCGGCCGGCTCGCCGAAGCGCTCGGCCAGGTGCCGGCCGTGCGTGACGTCAGTTCGGTGGCCACGCAGCGCGTCGCGCCGCCGGGCGAGCCGTTCGATCGGGCCCAACCGGTCTGGGCCCTGCCGCCACTCGATCCGGCGGGGCCGATGACTCGCGACGAACTCCTGGCCCGGCTGCCGTTCGTGCCGCTGCTCCTGTCGACCGACGCCCGGTCTGCAGCCGTCGTCGTCGAGCTGGCGATCTCGTCCGATGATCCGGCCGCGCTCCTGCCCGTTGTCGAGCGGCTCGCATCGGTTCTGGACGACTTCGCAGGCGTCGAGGGGCTCGCCTTCGAGATGGCCGGCGTGCCGGCCGTCCGAGCGAGTTTCGTCCCGCTCACGCGCGGCGACCAGATCGTGCTCGTGCCGGCCTCGCTGCTCGTGGTTGGCCTGTCGCTCTTCTGGTTCTTCCGGCGGCTCCACGGCGTGCTGATCCCAGGTGCCGCGGCCCTCCTGCCGCTCGTCCTTCTCCTCGGCGTGATGGGGTGGACGGGCGAGCCCATCGGCCTCCTCAATCAAGCGTATTTCACCCTGATTCCCGTGCTGGCGCTCTCCGACGCCGTGCACCTGCTCGCGCGCTATCACGAGGAACGGCGGCGGCACGACGCTCGGGAAGCCGTGCTGCTGGCCGTCGAACACGCCGGCCTCGCCTGCACACTGGCCACGGCCACGACGGCGATGGCGTTCCTGTCACTCGCGATCGGCAGCCCCCCGATGCTCGGACGCTTCGGGCTGTTCGCGGCGGCCGGCATGGGTGCCGCTTATGCAACGGTCTTCGTGCTCATACCCGTCTGCCTCCGCGTGTCGCACGCCCTGCCGTCACCAGACGGTCAACGGCCATGGCTGTCGGCGATGGCGCGGCTGTCGACGCGCCGGCCGGCTCTCGTGGTGGCCGTCGCAATGCTCGTAACGGTCGCGCTTGTCGCCGCCGGTTCGCGGGTGACGGTCGACAACCGCTTGTCCGGCCTGCTTCGCGCGGACCATCCGGTGCGCGAGGCGGGCGCGGTGCTCGACTCGTCCCTGGGCGGCACTCTGTCGCTCGAGGTCGAACTCGAAGGCGACGAGGGCGCGTTCCTTCGACCGGCCGTCGTGAACGCGACGGCGGCCTTCGAGGATTGGGCGATGACCGAGCCGGGCGTCCGGGCCGTCCTCGGACCCGGCCGCAGCCTCGAGTTCATTGCCGCGGCCACGGGCCTCGTGCTCGGCTCACCCGAGGCGATTGGCACGGCCTACGACCGGCTGGCCGATGAGGTCGACCCGGCGCGGATGGTCTCGCCCGATCGTGGCCGTGCCCGGGTCAGCATCCGCGTCGCCGAGGGCGGCGGCCGCGCATTTGCGGCGTTTGCCACGCACGTGCAGGACGAAGCCACCGCCACGTTCGCGCCGGTCGGCATCCAGCCGACCGTGACGGGGACGACACTCTTGGCCTATCGCGGCGTCAACGCGATCGGGTCGGCGATCCAGCAGAGCCTGCTGCTGCAGTTTGCCGTCATCGCGGCCATGTTCGGTGCACTCTTCCGGAGCCTGCCCGTCACGCTCGTGGCCCTCGTCGCCAACGCCCTGCCCGTCCTGGCCGGCTACGGCACGCTGGGCGTCCTCGGACTGGATCTCGATCCGCTCTCGGGCACGATTCTGGCGTTTGGGGTCGGCATCGCGGTGGACGACACCATCCATGTGCTCGTCAGGATTCGGGAACGCGTGCAGGCCGGCGACGACCTGCCGGTGGCCATCGCGACGGCGCTGACCCGAAGTGGTCGCGCCGTCGCGATTACCACCATCGTCATCGGCGCAGGGCTCGCGCTGAACCTGCTGTCGTCGTTTCCCCCGCTCGCCCTGCTCGGCCTGCTCGGCGGCGTCGTGATGCTGACCGCGCTCGTGAGCGATCTGCTGCTGTTGCCGGCACTACTGGTCGTGTTCGGCCTTACGTACGGCTTGGGGCGCTCGCACGAAGCGCCCGTTCCTCCGCCGGAATCCTGACGAACAGCAGGAGTGCGGCGTTGGCCATCGTCGCGATCGCGGCCGTGAGCCACGCGCCGAACACCATCGGCACCGACACGAGTTCGATCGCGACCGCGACGTAGTTCGGATGCGACAGGAGGCGGTACGGTCCGGACGAGACGAGCGGCCGGCCGGGAATGACGAGGATGCGGGTATTCCAGCGTCGGCCGAGCGCCGCGATCGCCCAGTAGCGCAATCCCTCGGCGAACACGAAGCCGGCGAGCCAGAGCGGCCAGGCCGGCGTGAGCGACGGCCCGCGGGTCCAACCCTCCGCAATCCATCCGGCGAGCCAGGCCGTATGCAGCACGACGAACGCGGGGTAGTGGCCGGCGCCGTGCTCGACCGCGCCCTCGGCGCGAGCCCAGCGCGCGTTCCGCGTGGCCAGGCGCAGCTCGGCGAGGCGCTGAACGACGACCGCCACGGAGAGCGCGACGAGCATCACCGCGGCCGGCGTCATCGTCACCAGCGCAGGACGACCGACTCGGCCGAAAACCCCGGCCCGAGCGCCAGGAGCAGCGCCGGCTCGCCCGACCGCGGCTCGGCTGCGAGGAACCGTTCGAGGACGAACAGCACACTCGGGCTCGACATGTTGCCGTAGTCGGCCAACACGCTGGCCGCATGGCGCAGACCGTCAGTCGTGAGGCCGAACGTCTCGCGATACGCCGCGAGCACCTTCGCGCCGCCCGGATGAAAGATGAACCGCGAGACGTCGGCCGGCTGCACGCCCGCGCGCCGGGCCGCCGCGGCCGCGACGTCGCCGGCCAGGCCGCGCACGATCTGCGGAATGTCGCGCGAGAAGACGACCTGAAGCCCCTCGTCGGCGAGGGTCCAGCCCATGACGTCCTCGCTCGCCTCGACCAGATGACTGTGGCCCGAGAGCACCTCGGCCCCACCGCTGCCCGGCGTGACGACGACGGCCGCGGCACCGTCGCCGAACAGTGCCGTCGCGATGAGGTTCGCCTTGCTGCGGTCACTGTGGACGAAGGTCGAGCTGCAGATCTCGACCGCCACGAGCAGGACCGGCGCCCCGAGCGCCACGGCGAGATTGGCCGCGCGGGCCAGGCCGGCGGCGCCGCCGGCGCAGCCGAGTCCCCAGACCGGCAGGCGAACGGTCGTGGCCGGCAGGCCGAGCCGCTGGATCAGGTGGCTGTCGAGGCTCGGCGTCGAGAGCCCCGTCGTCGACACGAACAGGAGCGCCCCGATGTCGCCGGGCTTGACACCCGCCGAGGTGAGCGCGCCCCGGCTGGCGCGTTCGCCGAGCTCGAGCGCCGCCTCGCGGTACACGGCGTTCTTCTCGGGAAATGAGCGCGGCTCCCGGTACCACTCGAGCGGCCGCGCCAGGTACCGCCGCTCGATGCCCGTGTGATCGAAGGCCGCCAGCAGGCGGTCGATGTCGTCGAAACTGTCAGCGAAGAACCCGCGCGCGAACGCCCGCGCGTTCGCCTGTGGCAGGATGCAGGCCGGCACGGCCGTCGCGATGCCGGCCACGTGGACCGTCATGTGACCGGCTCGCGATCCGGCTCGGGCTGCGAGCAGTCATTGCGAAACACGTACTGCGACAGCCGCTTCCGGTGGGAGCTTGTCCAGTCGATGCGCGGCCGCGGGCGGTCGGCCGGCAGGTAACCCAGCCGGTAGACGGCGATGAGCTCGAGATCGTCGGGCACGCGCAGGAGCGCCTTGACCTCGCGCCAGGCTTCGGGAAACTCCATCGGCGTCGAGACGAACTGGATGCCCATGCCGAGCTCGACCGTCGTCAGCCAGATGTTCTCGATGGCCATCCCGATGCCGAGCAGGCTGTAAAAGCCGGAGAGCTCCTGCGGGCGGTACTCGTCCTTCGCGAGGAGCGCGGCCAGGAGCAGCGGGCTGCCGGCGACGAGCTTGCGGTTGTCTTCGGCGAGCGTCCTCGGCACGCCAATCGTGTTGAGCACCTTCTGCCCGGTCTCGGAAAACACGGACTTGACGAAGGGCTTGACCGGCGCCGGCATCTGGTCGATCAGGATGCCATCGCGGCGGTCGTCCATCTCCTTACGCGAGAAGCGGAAGTACTTCTTGTAGCGCGAGAAGAAGCCGCCACTGGCCAGCAGGTCGTGCATGGTGCGGCCGGCGATCTCGGAGATCTTCGACCGCACGGCCTCATCGGTGATCAGGATGAAGCGCCACGGCTGCGAATTGAAGTGACTCGGCGCCCGTGACGCCGCTTCGACGAGGCGATGCTGATGTTCGAGCGACACCGGGTCGGGGAGGAACGGGCCGTTCGTGGTCGAACGGCGGCGAAGCGTTTCTTCGAGTGTCATGGCTGTTACGGGAGGGCTACCACGGCAACATAGCCGACGAGCCCGCACGCGGCAAGCGCCGGATGCCAGATCGTCCGGGGCCGTGTGACGGGCATGCCGGCGAGCGCCGCGATGGTCACGAGCAGGCCCGGGTGAAACTCCATCCAGGCAGCGGCCAGTGCCGCCGCAAACGTCGCGAAATACAGCACGTGATGCAGGCGGCCGAAGCCGATCCGTCCGATTTCGGCCACAAGGCCCACGGCCATCGTCAACACGTAGAGCCCGCCGGCGACCGCTGTCACGATCACCTCACGTACCACCGGCCGGCGCATTCAACTGCAGCACGAAGCCGAACCGGCGCTCGATGCCGTTGTAGAACGACCCGAACGCCGGCGACGTCAGGTTCTGCTGCACGTCGCGCGGCGTGAACCGGTTGAGGACGTTGTAGCCGCGGACACCGACGAGGATGTCCTTGCCTTTGATCGTGAGCCGCCGGCTCAGGGCGAGATCGACGGTGGCCAGTACCGGAAACCGGCCGGCCGCGTTCGGCGTGCCTTCGAACTCGTAGTCCTCGTCCACCGCCGAGTACGGAAAGCCGCTCCGGATCTCGACGAGCGGCGCCACGATCCAGCGGCCGCCGCTGAGCGGAAACGAGCCGCGGAGGAGCAGGCGGCGCGGCACGTCGATGTCGAACGGCCCGCGCGCATTGGCCCGGATGATGGGCGTCGGCAGGTCGCCGAAGAACCGGTCGAAGT
Source organism: Vicinamibacterales bacterium (assembly GCA_035512795.1). GTDB lineage: Bacteria > Acidobacteriota > Vicinamibacteria > Vicinamibacterales > SCN-69-37 > DATKDF01. The sequence continues at coordinate 19,546 of DATKDF010000110.1, read as the reverse complement.
GGTTGAAGTCACCGTCGGCGCGCGCACGGAGGTAGCTGGCCACCGCCTCCAGACCGCCATTGCCCTTGTAGGCAAGCGTCAGCTCCGTTTCCTGGTAATCCGATCGTCCGTCCGACGAGAGCACGATGGCTGCCCCCTCGGCGCCACGAACCGGCTGGACGATGAACTCGTGCCGGCCGTCGCGGCGCAGCTGGGTGACGCGGGCGATCAGCCGCTCGGTCAGGCGATGGTCGTAGCCGATCGACCAGACGACGCTCCGGGGCACGTCGAAAGCCGCCGACGCGTGCACGAAGATCTCCGCCGGAGCGGACACACTGACGCCGTCGGCGGCAAACCGCCACACGACGCGAGCCGACAGATCTTCGAACGTCCCGATATTCAACGGCGTGCGGCGCGCGAACATCCCGATACCGCCGCGCAGGATCCCGCGTCCGCTCGCGAGCAGGCCGACCGTCACCGAGCCCCGTGGTGACCACGTGAAGCGATCGAGCACCCCATCCCGATCGAGCCGAAGGCCGCCCTCGATGAGCAGGCGGTCCGAGACCCGCCAGCGATCCTGCACGAACACGGCGACGTCAGTCCCCGATGTGCTGACCCGCGCAGCACCAGGGAACTCGATGCGCTCGGCGAGCGAGCCGTCGGCCCGGAGGAGCTCGACCGGCCGATTGGTGACGACCCCGTCGTAGCGGCTGTGCAGCACGTCGACGCCGGCCTTGAGCAGGTGAGTGCCCGACGTCCGGTCGACCCCCCGGCTCACAGTCTGAATCCACTGGTAACTGCGGCTCTGGCGCTCGTCGCGGTGAAAGAAGCTGCCCTGACGCCCGTCGGGCGTGAAGACCATCGGCCCATCGGCCTGCGGCAGCACGTCCACGTCGTACTGCCGCAGATTGACCTCAGAGGTGACGAGCAGCTGCTCGCCCATGACCGACTGGTGCTGGAGGTCGATCTGGTACCCGCGCTCCTGCACGTCGGGCGTCACCGCCTGGGGATTGAACGTATCGAGCGTGACGAAGCGGCGCTCGCGCGGGAAGAGCGCCAGGGTCCCGACGAGCGTATGCCCGTCGGCGAGCGTCGCATCGACTCGCGTGAACGAGCTGATGCGCTCGAGCTTGTGCAGGTCCTGGCCTTCGGGCAGCGCCGGCACGCGCACGGTCCGTGTCTCGTACTGCAGGCTCTGTGTCAGAAACAACCGATCGCGCACGATCGCCCCGCCGACGAGCAAACGCGGGCTGAAGCTCGACAGGCCCTGGATCTGGCCGCCGCGCAGCCGCGGCGTCGGCATGAAGCTCGACACCGACACCCGCCAGTCGTTCTCGGACCGGCGCGTGTCGATCCGCAGTACGCCGGACGAGAAGCGTCCGTACTCGGCCCGGTACGGGCTCGAGAATCGCGTCACCGACTCGACCGCGTCGACCGGAAGGTCGATCCCGTAGCCGCCGGTCACGGGATCGGTGACGTTGGCGCCACCCACCTGCAGCCCGCTCTGCTCGGGCCGGCCGCCGTTCAGGCTGAGACGTCCATCCGGCTGACGCACGACACCCGGCAGAATCGGCAGGAGCGACGTGAACGAGTCACCGGTGAGGGGCGACACATCCAGCAGGTGGGCCGGCACGACCGTCAACGCCGACACGCGATCGGCCAGCGCCGGATCGCCACCGGGAACATTGAGCTCCTCACGCATCGGCGACAGCGTCAGCTGCAGCAACGTCTCGACCGTCTCGCCGGCCCGTACCTCGACCAGCCGGGTGAGCCTCACGAATCCCCGATAGGCAGTCCGGAGTTCCCACGCCCCTGGCGCGAGGCCGGTGACGACGAAGGCGCCCTGCCGATCCGACACGACGCGTCGTCCGCGCGCGGCATGCCCCACCGCCACCGCGCGAATCACGACGCCGGCAAGCGGCAGCCCGTCGGAAACCGATCGGACGTCGCCGCGCACGGTTCCTGTCTGCGCGGCCGCGTCGAGTCGGCCGGCGACGACGAGCACCAGAACAATGACGAGGACCGCCGCAGGCCGGACGAGGGAAGCAGCCGCCCCGGTCACGAGGCTAGAGATGTCGCGCGGCGGCCATCGCAATGACCGTGAGCGTGATGAACACGGCCGAGTAGCGGCCACCGGCGCGGAGGCGATTCTGCAGTTGCCGCATCTGCTGCTGCTCGTCGGCACCCGGCGCGCGCCCGGATGCCTGAATGCCGGCCATCAGCACGCCCAGCCGCCGAGCAGCGGGTGCACTCATGCCATGCCCCAGGCCGAGCGCCACGACGCCGGTCAGGCTGCCAAACATCATGGCCTGCCCGTAGGCCGACGCACGCCACAGTTGGCTCGACATCCCGTGCCCGAGAAACGCCAGGCCGGTCAGGACCGTGAGCGCGCTGGCGATCGTCATGTAGCGTGTGAACTGCTGCTGCTGCACGAGGTGCTGCATGAACCGGCCACCGTCCGGTCCGAGCGCGCGGACGGTGGGCTCGAGAAAGCCGGCCACCATCAGCGCCGACCCGGCCCAGAAGACGCCCAGAGAGATGTGCACCACCCGCAGCACGAGCATCGCCAGATCAGCCACGACGTCCTCCCCTCGAGTCAGCGATCGATGAGAACGGCGAGCCCATGAGGGTCGGCCGCGTAGTGGTCGCCGAGCACGTCGCGGCCGAAGTCTGCCGTGAAGTCGCGCCAGACGATGTGCTGGTGGTTGGCATTGTTCTGCGTGTTGTCATACTCGATGAGAAACGCCGGGCCCTGGATCCGATAGTAATACCCGGCGCCGGCCGCGCGGGTCGTGGCGCCCATCCAGGCAAATCGAATCGCGGTCAGGCCGCCCGACCGCACCCGGGCCATCCGCGCGGCCGCAAGCGCCGGCGACTGCGACGAGGCGTGCTCTTCGACCAGGCTCATGAGCGTGCCCTGCTGGGCGGGCGTCATCCGATCGGCGGCCAGGCCGACGTTGTCGAGAATCGACACCACCCGTTCGGCGCCGGTGATGATGTCACGCGGCGCGGTCGTGGCGGTTACGGCCTGCTGCCGTTGCTCCGGCGTGAGCGTCCCGAGCAGGCTCCACGCCAGATCCGCCTCGGCCGCGAGCGCGCGGGTACCGGCCATCGGACCGGCGCGAACCTCCGCCGGACTCGCGCCGAAAAACGCCGGCGTCGTCGCGGTCGCGCGGCCGCTGACGATGGTCCAGTTCTGAGAGAGGTGATGCCCTTCGTACCGCCACGCCCATGTGGGGCTCGACGGATCCCCGAAGAGGGTGAAGAAGTACAGCTCCGGATCGCGCACGAGGCTGCTGCCGGTGGCCGCGAGCACGACTTCGAGACTGCGAATCGTCTCGGCCTTGCTGTAGCCCTTCTGGCTGAGACCGGCCCGGAGAAGCGCGAAGGCCGCCTCACGCTGACGCTCGTTCATGTCCTCGAGCGACAGGCCCTGTCGTTCGCGCGGGATGAAGTGCCAGTTCAGGCGCTCGTCGGAGTCGAACGGCCAGAGCAGCCGGGCCCGCTGCGGCTCGTCGAGCGTCGCGATGAGGGCGCCGGCGGCCCGTGCCATGGCCTGCTCGGGTGCGGTCTGACTGGCGACGACGATCGCCGCGGCAGAGACCAGCAGGCCAGTCGAGATGAGCAGTCGCCGCATGTCAGCCCTCCGTCCGGAGAACGCGTCCGCGCGCAGGTGGTGCCGCAGTATACCGCCGACGGGCCGTCAGCCCAGGGCGCGCAGGACGGCACCGTACGCCCGGCGGCCCGCATGCGGGTCGTAGACGATGACCGGCATGAGCCGGCCGCGGATTCGATGCGGATTGCTCCGCGCGTACCCCATGAGCGTGCGCACCACGCCGAGCCTGGCCACATCGCCGGCCTCGCCGGAAGACCGGCTCGACAGCAGATCGTCGAGCGACACGGGTGAGGCTTCGCCCCAGAGCACTGCGTCGAGCACGGCGCCCTTCACGACGTTCTGACAGAAGTTACAGAAGAGCGACAGCGGCGAGTACGCGTCGTCAGCCGGACGCAGGCGGGCGAAGTCGGCGGCGAGCGCGGTGCGATGACCGGCGACGAGTTCGCGGATCGTGCGGCGTTCGGCGGCGTCGATCGGGGCCTGGATCGCAGCGTCGCCCACGAACGCCTCAGGATCTGGCGACAAGCCGTTCAGGATGGCGTCGGCCACTGCCAAGCGGGCCGACGCGGCCGCCTCGTCGCCGGCGAGCCGATCGTACTCGGCGAGCGACGTGGCGAGGGCGTACGAGAGCCACGGGTAGTCGGCGGCGTTGTCGTCGCGCATCGCGCCGATGTTGCGCGCGTAGGTCGCTTCGAACCCGAAGCGCAGGTGACACCCCATGCCCGCCGCATGACCGAGCGCCAGCGCCGCCTGACGGGCCGCGCGCAGCCCGCGCGTCCGGTCGAGCAGCCGGACGTACGCCCCCTCGTCGGCCTCGTAGTGCGAGGTGCCCACGAGCCACAGCGTCTCGACGATCCGGACGAACTGCTGCCCGCTGCCGGCCGGGCCTTGAAGGAGGGACAGGACGTGGGCGATGCGATCGACCGCCGCATCCGGATCCGGGCCGTCCCAGACCCGCAGCGCCGCGAGTGCGAGCAGATACAGCACGTAGTAGTCGAACAGGATCGCCAGAACAGCCGGCTCGGCCTGACCCGCACCCCGTCGCTCGATCGCAAGCGTCAGAAGCTCGACGGCGATCGGCTCGGAGCTGATGCGGCCAGCCACGCCGTCCCAGTCGTGCAGGGCGTGGAACCCGTCGGCGCGTGTCCGCCGGTCCAGCGCCCGGACGGCCGCCGCAAGGTCCACGCGGCGCGCCGCGGCCGGCCAACGATGCGTTCGCATCATCGTGCCCAGTTCGGCCAGGGCCATCCGGCCGTCGCCGCGGCTCGCGAGTCCGGCAACCATCTCGCGGCGGAACGGCCCGTCGACCAGGTTGCCGAGCTGGCCGAGCACGTCGTCGAGCGCGCCTTCCCCGGCCGGCCGCGTCATGGCCGGCCGCCGGGCGTCGCGCGTTCGACCGCGGCCAGCAGGTCGAGGCCGGGCGTGTACACGACGCCGGCCATCCCGAGGTGGCGGGCGGCGTCGACGAATGCGGGCTTGTCGTCGACGAAGACACAGGCCGCCGGTGCCTGGCCAGCCACGCGCGCGCAGTGTTCGAAGAACGCGCGGTCGGGCTTCAGCACGCCGGCCTCGTACGACACGACGCAGGCGTCGAACCAGCCGAGCGCGTCGGCAAACTGCCGCCGGATCCAGGAGAAATGCAGCTCGTTGGTGTTACTGGCCAGCACGAGGCGGCCGGCGCGCGCCTTGAGCGCCGGCAACTGCGCAATCAGATCGACGTTCGGTTCGAAGATGTCACACCAGGCGCGGGCAATGGCGTCGTCTGCCGCGTCGAGGTGGAGGTGCTCGCGGAGGAGCGCCACGAACGCCGCGGTCGAGACGAGCCCGCGATCGACGTCGGGTTCGAGCGGGCTCTCGAAGACCGTCCGGTACACCTCGTCTTCGGTCATCGCCGTCCGGGACAACTCGGCCAGTTGCCGGCAGGCTCGTCGATGGTCGAAGTAGCCGACGACGTTGCCAAAGTCCAGGAGCAGGGCGCGCATGCGGCGACGAGGATCTTACCCGGCCGTGCGCGACCGCAGCCATGCCCGAGTCTCGTCGAGCGCGGCCTCGACCGCCGACGGGTTGGTCGACTGAGGCGTGAGGCGCGCGGCCACGGCGGCCTCGGGTGTGACCCTGGCGAAGATGTCCTCGTCGAAGCGCGCGTCGTACTGCTGCCAGCCGGCCAGGTCGAGCGCGGCGAAGTCACGGTCATCGGCCACCAGATCCTGGACGATGCGTCCCGTGATCTCGTGGGCGGTGCGGAAGGCGACACCACGTCCGACGAGGTAGTCGGCCACCTCGGTGGCCAGGAGCAGTCCCGAAGCCGCCTCGCGCATCCGATCGGGTCTCGGCGTCATCGCGCGCACGAGTGTCGCTGATGCCGCCGCACACTGGGCCAGTGTGTCCTCGGCGGCAAAGAGCGTGGCCTTGTCCTCCTGATAGTCCTTGTTGTAGCCGAGCGGCGTGCCCTTCATCGCCGCGAGCCAGCCGACCAGCTGCCCGATGGCCGTACCGGCCTTGCCGCGCACCAGTTCCATGGGGTCCGGATTCTTCTTCTGCGGCATCAGGCTCGAGCCGGTCGCCGCCTCGTCGGCCAGTTCGAAGTACCCGAACTCCTCCGACGTGAACAGGATGATGTCCTCGGCCAGCCGCGACAGGTGCGTCATCGCCAGCGTGCAGGCAAACAGGAAGACCGCGACAAAGTCGCGGTCGCCGGACGTATCGATGCTGTTCGGCACGGTCCGCGAGAAGCCGAGGCGGGTGGCCAGCCACGCCGTGTCGACCGCGTAGGCGGTGCCGGCGATGGCGCCCGAGCCGAGCGGCATGGCGTCAGCTTCGTCGCGTGCGTTGTCGAGGCGTCCCACGTCGCGCCGGAGTGCGGCGGCGTGCGCCAGCCACACGTGCGCGACCAGGACCGGCTGGGCGCGTCGCAGATGCGTGTACGACGGCATCACCGCCTGTCCGGAGCGCGTGGCCTGCTCGACAAACGCGGCCACCAGGTCGACCAACCGCTGCTGCAGCAGCGGAAGGCGGCGACGGACGTACAGACGCGTGTCGAGCGACACCTGCTCGTTGCGTGAGCGTCCCGTATGCAGGCGCCGGCCTGCCTCACCGATCCGCTCGATCAACAGGCGCTCGACGAGCGAGTGCACGTCCTCGTCGGGCGCGCCATCGACGATCGACGGATCGGCCGCCACGGCGGCCCGCACACCCTCGAGCCCCTGGACGATGGCGCGGGCGTCGGCAGCCGACAGGACACCCGCCCGTTCGAGCGCCCCCGCCCACGCCACGCTTCCAGTGACGTCGTCGTCGAGCAGGCGACGGTCGACCGGCAGCGACTTGCCGAAGTCGAACAGCAGCTCGTTCGGCGGCGCAGAGAAACGGCCGTGCCACATGGTTCGGAGTGATCCTGCTGATGCTACAGCCTCGGGCTGACGGTTGACGCCTTTTCTCGCCCCGTCAGCTCACCGTCATCGCGGCAAACGGCGAGCGGCACCCGACCACCCGGCATTCGCCCTGCCTGAACCTCACGCGAATCGTGCCGGTCAGACGATCGAGGCCGGTCGCCACCTGCGCATCGAGTGCGTCGCGCGCCGGCGTGAACCAGCCGCCGTGGTCGATGAGCGTCACGTAGGCCGCCGCCAGGGCGGCCATCTGCGGCAGGTGCGGGGGCGCGACGGCCGCCTGCAGTTCGCGGTGCGCCGCGTGCAGCGCTCCGGTCGCCGGCGATTCGACACCGTGCGCCCGACCGATCGTCTCGAGGCTCTGGATGAGCTCGACAAGCGACATCGCGACACCGTTGGTCCGGACGGGCACACCACGCTCGAACTCGATGTCGACGTGTGCCGGGTCGCCGAGCAAGCCCTGGGCCGACCGGGGCTGAGGCCGGCTGTCATCGGCCGGCGCGTCAGTCCCCGCCGTCCGGGCGGGTTCGAGCAGGTCGACTGGAGAGAAACCCCCTGCACGCGCCGGGGCCATGACCTGCAGGGCCGGTTCGAGCGCGTGCACGAGGGTGTCGAGATCTGTGCTCGAGCTGCCGTGCGCGACCGCATCGGCGTTCTCGAGGCGTGCCAGTTGCACGAGGTGGAGCGCCATCAGCGGCCGGCCGAGCGCCGAGACGAGCGGGCGGTCTCCGTCCTGAAGTGCGCCGGCCTGAAGGGCCGGCAGCAGGTGGCCACGCGCGAACGAGTCGCGCAGGTCGAGGACGTGCGCCCGGACCGCACCCTGTGCCAGGGCTCGCTCACGGATGTCCTCGAGCGCGAGCCCCTGCCCGAGGTCCATCGTCACGGCCACCACTTCGGCACCGGACGTGTCCGACAGCCAGCCAATCGCCGAGGTCTCGGGCCCGCCGCCGCAAGCCAGGACCACTCTGTTCGGGGAACGGGACGTCACGTCGATACCTGCCCTATGAGCATTCCGCGGAATCGCTCCTCGAGTGCCTGAGCCGCCGGGCCACCGCGGCAGACCAGCAGGATGGTGTCGTCGCCGGCAACCGTGCCGGCCACCTCAGCCAACTGAGCGCGGTCGATCCACTCGGCCAGCCCCTGCGCCTGCCCCCGGTCCGTTCGGACGACGACGAGCGCGTCGACCCGCTCGAGCGAGCGGACGAGCGTGGTCACCGCGCGGCGCAGGTGTTCGCCGGTGGCCGGACCTGCTCCGGCATCGGCTCCTGGCCGGACGTAGGCGCCGTCCCCTGCTCGCTTGACCAGCCGCAACTCTTTGAGATCACGGGAGATAGTCGCTTGAGTGGCCGAGATCCCGCGCGCTTCCAGGCGCCGGCGGACCTCTTCTTGCGACGTCACCGGCTCGCGGTCGATGACCTCCAGAATCTGTGCCTGCCTCCATGTCTTCATAAATATTCAGCCAGGCCAAGGATCATACACCGGTTGCATATCTAAAATGCAAGCAAATACAGGTACTATCGCTTGACTTCCGCCTGCCAGCATGTGTATACCTAACGTTTCTTATGAATATGTATTCGCCTACAGTGCGTGTCGGTGTGGTGGGAGCGACCGGGTATGCCGGCCAGGAGCTGGTCGCGCTGCTCGCCCGCCATCCCCACGTCTCGCTCGAGTCGGCCATGTCGTCGACCGCCGACTCAGCGGCCCGGCCTCTGCCGCGGCTCAACCGGGTGTGGGCCGGCCAGGTCGAGCCGCTCGACACGGCCCGGCTGGGCCGCACTCTCGACGTCGCGTTTCTGGCCGTGCCCGAGAAGGCGGCTGCCGCTCTGGTGCCCGACCTCCTCGACCGCGGCCTGCGCGTGATTGATCTCTCGGGCGCCTTTCGCATCCGAAATGCCGATGCCCGCGCCCGCTGGTACCCGGACACTCACGACCTGCCAGCCGGCTCGGCGTACGGACTGACCGAGCACTTCAAGGCGGACGTCGAGAAGGCCGCGCTTGTGGCCAATCCCGGCTGCTACCCGACAGCTGCACTGCTCGCGCTCCTGCCGCTTGCCAGGGCCGGCCTCATCGACCCGGCGGCCGGTATCGTCATCGACGCCAAGTCGGGCATTTCGGGCGCCGGCCGCGTGCCGAGCGACCGCACGCACTTTTCCGAGAACCACGGCTCGGTGGCGGCCTACGGTGTGCTCGGCCACCGCCACGTGGCCGAGATGGAGCAGGAGCTCGGCAGCGACGTCACGTTCGTGCCGCACCTCGTGCCGCTCGACCGCGGCATTCTCGAGACGATTTATGCGAAGACGACGGCCGGCACGGGCGAGAGCGCGATCGCCGAGGCGTTCACGTCGAGCTACATGGCCGAACCGTTCGTGCGACTCACGGGCGATGCGCTGCCGGAGATCAAGCACGTCGCCTGGACCAACTTCTGCGACATTGGCTGGCGTTTCGACCCGGCCACGCGACGCCTCGTCATCGTCGCCTGTCTCGACAACCTCGTGAAGGGCGCGGCCGGACAGGCCGTGCAGAACCTGAACGTCGCCTGCCGCTTCGACGAGAAGGCGGGCCTGCTGTGAACCGGCCGCTCGTCGTGAAACTCGGCGGAGAGCTCCTCGAAACGGCAGAGGGCCGTGCGCGCATCGCCGCGGCGCTCTCGGCCATCACGCGGCCGCTCGTCGTGGTCCATGGCGGCGGACGTGCGGTCGATGCGGCCTGCGACCGACAGGGCATCCGGCCGCAGAAGGTCGACGGGCTTCGGGTCACCGACGACGCGACGCTCGACGTGGTGGTGTCGGTGCTCGGCGGACTGGCCAACACGCAACTGGTGGCCGCGCTCGTGGCCGTGGGCGTGCCTGCCGTCGGCCTGTCGGGTGTGGATGCCGGCTTCGGCCGCGCCGACCGCGTCGCACCGCAGCCGACGCGGTCGGGGTCGCTCGTCGATCTCGGGCACGTGGGTGACCCGGTGCAGCCCGACACGACGCTCGTCCGGGTGCTCCTCGAGAACGGGTTCGTTCCGGTCGTGGCGAGCCTGGGCGTGTCGGAACACGCGCAGGTTCTCAACGTCAATGCCGATGTGATGGCGTGCCGGCTGGCGGCGGGCCTGCCGCTTGCCGATCTCGTGATTGTGGGCGCCACGGCCGGTGTGCTCGACCTGGCGGGCCGGACGATCGATTCGCTCGACCTCGATGGCATCGACGCGATCCTGGCTGACGGGACGGCGACGGCCGGCATGGTCGCCAAGCTTCGCGCCTGCCGTGCGGCCCTAACCGGCGGCGTCTCGGGCATCCGGCTCGTTGATGGCCGCACGATCGGCGCCACGCAGGCTCTGGACGGAGCGCCGGGAACACGACTCGGCGCCGAACCGCACCCGTCGGCGCGGTTCGCCTGAGTGGAGACTCGCAGATGACGACCGACACGACGCACGACGCCAGGAATCTCGACGCCCGGCACGTACTCCAGATCTACAAGCGGCAGCCCGTGGTCTTCGTTCGCGGCGACGGCATGCGCCTCATCGACGACTCGGGCCGGGCGTACCTCGATTTCCTCTCGGGCATCGGGGTGGCGTCGCTCGGTCATGCCCATCCGCGACTGTCGGCGGCGATTGCCGAGCAGGCGGCGACGCTCATCCACACCTCGAATCTTTACTACCACCCGTGGCAGGGTGAGCTGGCGGCCCGGCTGACCCGGCTCACCGGCCTCGACCGTGCCTTTCTCTGCAACAGCGGCACCGAAGCCAACGAGGCCTGCCTGAAGTTCGCGCGCCGGTTCTGGCGCACCAGGGGCGAGACGGATCGCAGCAAGTTTGTCGCCTTCACGCACTCGTTCCACGGCCGGACGATGGGGTCGCTGTCGGTGACGTGGGATCCGCACTACCGCGAGCCATTCACGCCGCTGCTGTCCGACGTCAAGTTCGCGAGCCCGGCCGAACCCTGGCTCCTCGACGCGATGGTCGACGAAGACACGGCGGCGATGATCATCGAGCCGATTCAGGGCGAGGGCGGTGTGCGGCCCATCTCGCGCGAACTGGTCGAGGCCATCCATGCGGCGCGCAAGCGGACCGGCGCGCTCGTGATTGCCGACGAAGTGCAGTCGGGCAGCGGACGAACCGGGACCTTTCTCGGGGGCGAACTCGTCGGGCTTGCGCCCGACATGGTCGCCCTCGGCAAGGCGCTCGGCGCCGGGGTGCCGGTGGGCGCGGCGCTTCTGCGCCAGTCGGTCGCCGACATGCTGTCACCGGGCGACCACGGCACGACCTACGGCGGCAATCCACTCGCCTCGCGGGCAGCCCTCCTGTTTCTCGACGAGCTCGAGGGCGGGCTGCTCGTGTCGATCCGCCGCGTGGCGGCCTACCTGGCGACGCGCCTCCGCGAACTGGCGCTCAAGCACGCCGACGTGGTTCGCGAAGTCCGCGGCGCGGGCCTCATCGCGGCGGTCGACCTGGCGTTTGATGCCACGCCGGTCGTGGCGGCCGCGCTCGAACGGGGCCTGCTCGTCAATCGCACGGCCACGACCGTCGTGCGCCTGCTGCCGCCGTTCATCGTGACCGAACCCGACGTCGACGAGGCCGTGGCGATTCTGGATGCCGCGCTCACGGCCGCCACGCTTCAAGGAGTCCAGCGTTGACCGATCTCGTCCTGCGACCCGCGACCCCGGCCGATGCCGAGGCGCTCCATACCCTCATCGGCGCCCACCTCGACGAGGGCCACCTGCTGCCCCGCACGCTCGATGAACTGCGCCGCCACGCCGCGCGCTTCGTCGTCTGCGACGTGGCCGGGGCCCTCACGGCGTGCGGGGAACTGGCGCCTCTGTCGGCGTCGGTCGCCGAGATCCGGTCGCTCGTCGTCGCAGGGGACTTCCGCCGGGTCGGGCTCGCCACGCGGATGGTCGACGAACTGAAGCGACGTGCGCGCGCGGCCGGCTTCGATTCGCTCACCGCCTTCACGCACGACCCGCGGTTCTTCATCCGGCAGAACTTCTCGATCGTGCCGCATCTCTGGGTGCCTGCGAAGGTCGTCAACACGTGCGTGCCGTGCCCGCTCTTCCGCAACTGCGCCCAGTACGCGATGCTCCTGCCCCTCGAGGCCGTCGCGCGCGTGGCCGAGCGCCGGGTCGCCTGAGGCCGGGACTGTCCGATGCTGCGTCCGATTCCCGGTGGCATCACCGCGCCCGGCGGCTTCAGGGCGGCAGGCGTCTCGTGCGGCATCAAGCGCCGGTCTGCCGATGCGGTCGCGCCGCTCGACCTGGCGCTCCTCTCGGCGGACGCACCCGTGCCGGCGGCCGCGCTCTTCACGACCAACAAGGCCGTGGCGGCGCCGGTGCTCGTCTCGCGCGAGCGGCTGGAGGCCTCGGGCCGGCGAGCGGCCGTCATCGTGACCAACAGCGGGTGCGCCAATGCCTGCACGGGCGCGTCGGGCCTCTCGGTGGCCCGCGCGATGGCCGACGCGGCGGCCGCGGCCGTGGGCTGCGATCCGATGCACGCGCTCGTGGCCTCGACCGGCGTCATCGGGGTGCCGCTCAGTCTCGACAAGGTCCGCCTCGGCATCGACGCCGCGCGCCTCGCGTTGCGGACCGATGCCGGCGACGACGCGGCGGCGGCCATCATGACGACCGACCCGTTCCCGAAGTCGTTTGCGGTGATCGTCGAGACGCCGGATGGCCGCTACACGATCGGCGGCATGGCCAAGGGCTCCGGCATGATCGAGCCGCGGATGGCGACGATGCTCGGGTATCTGACGACCGATGCCCGGGTCGATCCGGCCGTGCTCGACGCGGCCCTCCGCCACGTCGCCGACCGGACGTTCAATGCGATCACTGTCGATGGCGAGCCGTCGACCAACGACACCATCTTTGCGCTCGCCTCGGGTACGGCCGGTGTGACGGTCGAGCGGGCTGACGATCGGCATTTCGTCGAGGCCCTGATGGCCGTCGCCGGCCACCTGGCGCGCGAAATCGTCCGGGGCGGCGAAGGCGCCACCAAACTCGTGACGGTGCGCATCACCGGCGCGGCGACGGCGGCCGATGCCCGGCTCGCGGCGCGCGCGATTGCCAATTCGCCGCTCGTCAAGACGGCCATTCACGGCGCCGATCCGAACTGGGGCCGGCTCGTGTCGGCGGCCGGCCGATCGGGCGCCGACTTCCGGCTCGACGAGGCGTCGGTGTGCATCGGCGACGTCGCCCTCTTCGTTCGCGGCGTGCCGTACGACGAACGGGCCGCCGAGGCCGCCGCCGTCCTGCGCGGGCAGGAAATGACCGTCGTCGTCGACCTCGGTACGGGCGGCGGCCATGACACGACGATGTGGACCTGCGATTTCAGCGCCGAGTACGTGCGCATCAACGCGGAGTACCGGACGTAGGCGCCGAGCGGCGCCCTGTGCGTGACAGGGAGTGAGAACGCGATGAAGACTGCGAAAGCCCTTGCGGCGGTGGACCGACCGGCCTTGCCGAAGTCGTTCCTGTCGGTGCTCGATCTGACGCCGGCCAGCCTGGAGCTCGTGCTCGACACGGCCGCTGTGATGAAGCGCGACCGCCGGGCCGGCCGCGACACGACCGGCCCGCTCGCCGGCCGGCACATCGCGCTGCTTTTCGAGAAACCGTCGCTGCGGACGCGCACGACGTTCGTCATCGCCGTGCGCGAGCTGGGTGGCGAGGTCATCGAGCCGCTGCCCGATGTCATCTTCGGCGGCCGGGAAACCGTCGAGGACGTCGCGCGCAACCTCGAACGCTGGGTGGCCGGCGTCATCGTCCGCACGTTCGAACAGGACAAGGTCGTCCGGATCGACCGGGCCGCACCCGCCCTGCACGTCGTCAACGCGCTCACCGACGAGGAGCATCCGTGTCAGGCGCTGGCCGACATGATGACGCTCCGCGAAACGTTCGGCGACGTCCGCGGGCGCGTCCTGACGTTTGTCGGCGACGGCAACAACGTCGCCGCGTCGCTCGCGCACGCCGGCGCGATGCTGGGCGTCCACGTGCGGGTGGCGTCGCCGACCGGCTACCAGTTGCCGGCGTCGGTCGTCGCCGAGGCACGGGCGGTGGCCCGCCATGGCGCCACCGTCACGGTCACCAACGATCCGCAGGCCGCCGTCGATGGCGCCGATGCCGTGTACACCGACGTCTGGGCATCAATGGGCCAGGAAGCCGAAACCGACGACCGCGCCCGCGCGTTCGCGCCGTTCCAGGTGAACGACGCGCTCATGACGGCCGCCGGCAACGCACTCTTCATGCACTGCCTGCCGGCGCATCGGGGCGACGAGGTCACGAGCAGCGTGCTGGACTCGCCGGCCTCGGTCGTCTTCGATCAGGCCGAGAACAGGCTCCACACCCAGAAGGCACTGCTCAGCCTGCTGATGGGCTGAGCGGGCGTCAGTTCCCGCCGGCAGCCATCGGGAGCGGCGTCGCGCTGTTGTCCATCCCGCGCGCGATCTTCCACGACCCGTCGGCCTGCTTGTGCAGGAGGACCAGGTAGCGGCCTTCGGCCATGACCGGGTCGCCGCCGGCGGCCGGCACGATGCTGACCGAAAAGGTGCCGCGGTCAAACGCCCAGTCGCCCATCAACCGCATTTCGTCGGACCTGATCGTCGCCGTCCCCTGGCCGGCGCCGAACTCGGCCAGGAACCCGTCGCGCACGGCCACGCGGCCGACCTGGGACGGCTCGTTGGCGCTCATCCTGACCGTGTCCTCGGTGTAGCTGTTGGCGAGCGCGTCGGCATCGGCGGCGTTGTACGCCGCGGACCAGCCGTCGCGAAGGGCGTTGATGGCGGCCGTATCTTCGGCAGTGGTATCAGTGGTATCGGGCGGCGGCGCGGGCGCACAGGCGGCCAGAGCGGCCACCAGGGCCAGCGTCGCGAGCGAACGGACAGGCAGCGAAGTCATGGGAGTCTCCAAGGGTTAGCGCGACGGACGTACGGCCCTGACCATAGATCAGCGAACGGGCCGACGCAACTTCGATCTTCTGTCGTAGCCCGCGGGTACGATACATTTCCCCCACTTCTTCGGTTTTCCGAGTCTCGGAGGCTCCCGTGATACAGCGTGCTCTGCGCCCGGCATGGTTTGGACTCGTGCTTCTGGCGGCGGCGTTGCTGCCGACCTCAGCCGTCACACTCAGCGGTCAGGGGGGCCAGACGGCCTCGGGGGTGGTCGCCATCCGGAACGCGACCATCATGACGGCCACCCGCGGCACGATTGCCAACGGGACGATCGTCATGCGCGACGGCAAGATCGCCGCCGTCGGCGCCAACGTGTCGATTCCGGCCGGAGCGGAGGTCGTCGATGGCACCGGCAAGTTCGTCTCGCCGGGCATCATCGATGCGCACTCGCACATCGCCAATGACGCGATCAACGAGGGCCAGACCGCGGTCAGCTCGATGACCGGCATGGAAGACGTGCTCGACCCGACCGACATCGCGATTCAGCGAGACCTGGCCGGCGGTCTGACGATTGCCAACATCATGCACGGCAGCGCCAACCCGATCGGCGGCAAGACGGTGGTCATCAAGCTGCGCTGGGGCGCCGACAAGGCCGCGGACCTGCTCATCGACGGCGCGCTGCCCGGCATCAAGTTCGCGCTCGGCGAGAACCCGAAGCGGCAGGGCCTGTCGTCGAACACGGGCCTGCGCCGGTATCCGGGCACCCGCCAGGGAGTCGATTTCGTCATCCGTGATGCGTTCACGCGCGCCAAGGCGTACCAGAAGGCGTGGCAGGACTACGAACGGACGCGCACGACCACCGCCGACGCGCTGCCGCCCAGGCGCGACCTGCAGCTCGACGCGCTCGTCGAGGTGCTCGAGGGCAAGCGGCTCGTCCACGCGCACTCGTACCGCGCCGACGAGATCCTCGCGCTCATCCGGCTCGCCGACGAGATGGGCTTCAAGATCGCGACATTCCAGCACGTGCTCGAAGGCTACAAGGTCGCCAAGGAAATCGCCGCGCACGGCGCTGGCGCGTCCACCTTCTCCGACTGGTGGGGGTACAAGATCGAGGCCGAGGACGCGATTCCGGGCAACGCCGCGCTGATGACGCACAAGGGCGTCACCGTGTCGATCAACTCCGACAGCGCCGAGCATGCGCGCCGGCTGAACACCGAGGCCGCCAAGTCGGTCCGCTGGGGCGATCTCAACGACGACCAGGCGTTTGCGCTCGTCACGATCAACCCGGCCACCCAGCTCGGCATCGCCGACCGCGTGGGCTCCCTCGAGGTCGGCAAGGACGCCGATGTCGTCATCTGGAACCAGAACCCGCTCAGCACCTACGCCATCGTCGAGCGGACGTACATCGACGGCAAGCTCTACTACGACCGCGAGGCTGAACTGGCGCGCGTCGCGCAGGTGGAACAGGAGAAGGCGGCGCTCCAGGCGCGGCTCGGCGACGGCCGGGGCCAGGGCGGCGCGCGCGGCCGCGGCGCCGCCGCCCCGACCATGCCGGCGCCGAGCGATGGCCCGGGCAATCTCTTCTCGATCGCGCCGGCGCCGATCGAGCTGCAGTACAACGCGAACGGCCCGGCCTGGGCGATCACCAACGCCCGCATCGTGACCGGCGCCGGCCCGGCCATCGAACGCGGCACGGTCGTCATCCGCGGCAATCGCATCCAGGCGGTCGGCGCCAACGTGTCCGTGCCCTCGGGCGCGCGCACGGTCGACGCCCGCGGCGCGAACGTCTATCCGGGCTTCATCGACGCCGCGTCGGATCTCGGCCTGAACGAACCCGGTGTCCGCGGCATGGACGACGTCAGCGAGATGCTGGAGTTCAACCAGATGCTGCGGACGCGCGTCGCGTACCAGTCGGACAGCGACGCGATCCCCGTCGCCCGGGTCGAGGGCGTGACCAACGTCGGCGTCTTCATGGGCGGCGGCGTCATCACCGGCGACGTGCCGCTCATGAATCTGGACGGCTGGACGTGGGAAGAGAACGCCGTCCGGCCCGCGGCCGGCCTCGGGATGTCGTGGCCCGGCGGCGGTGGCGGCGGGCGCGGTGGCCGCGGCGGCGGTGGCGGCGGCGGCGCGAACGTGCAGGATCAGGTTCGCCGGCTGAACGAGCTCCTCTCGCGGACGAAGGCCTACATGGCCGACGCGAACCGCCAGATGAACTGGGACCTCGAGCCGTTCATCCCCGTGCTCCAGAAGGCGCAGCCGTTCTACGTGCAGGCGGGCAACGCCGACGCCATCCGCGATGCGATCGGCTGGGCCGAAGCGCAGGGCGTGAACGTCGTCATTCGCACGTCGGGCATGGCGGCGCTCGAACAGGCCGACCTGCTCGCGCGCAAGAACGTGCCGGTCATCCTGAGCGAGATCTTCTCGATGCCGCAGGGTGAGGACACGTTCCACGCGGCGACCTACCAGGCGCCCGGCAAGCTCGCGGCAGCCGGCGTGACGTTCGCGTTCTCGAGCGGCGGGTACGACGGCGTGCGGCTCGTGCCGTTCCAGGCTGCCATGGCCGTCGCGTGGGGGCTCGATCGCGAGCGGGCCGTTCGCGCGCTCACGATTGATGCCGCTCGGATCTTCGGTGCCGATCGGGCGCTCGGGACCATCGAGGCCGGCAAGCTCGCCAACCTGATTGTCGTCACCGGCGACCCGCTCGAGATCCGGTCGCGCATCCAGCATGTCGTGATCGCCGGCAATGACGTGCCGCTCGACAGCAAGCACACGGACCTGTTCCGGCGGTACATGTCACGGCAGTAGTGCCTGAGGCCCGGCGCCGCGCCGGGCACACGGTTGGGAGACTCGCAGTCATGAATAGTCGCTCGTCACGGTTGGTCTTTCTTCAGGCAGTCGGCGTGCTGACGGCGGTTGCCTCGGTCGGCCCGCTCGTCTCGGCCACAACGTCGAGCCCGCGCTACGCCGTCCGGGGCGCCACGATTCACACGGCAGCCGGCGCCCCGATTGCCAACGGCACCATCGTCATGCGGGGCGGCCTCATCGAGGCGATCGGTCCGGGCGTCACCGTGCCGAACGACGCTGTCGTCATCGACGGATCGGGCCTGCACGTCTACCCTGGCCTCATCGACATGGCCAGCTCCGCGCCGTTTGCGACCGACGAGGCGCCAGCCGACGCCGGCCGGGGCGGCTTCGGGGGCGGGGGGGGACGCGGGGGCGGGGGCGGGGCCGCGCAGTTTGCCAATCGCGAAGAGGCCGAACGCGCCAAGCGCGCCAGCCTGCTGCGGCCGGACTACCTGGCGGCCGCCAACCTCGTGGGCGACAACGCCCAGTTGACCGCGCTCGCGAGCGCCGGCGTCACCACCGTGCTGGCCGTCCCGAACTCCGGCATTTTCAAGGGGCAGAGCGCGCTCGTCAATGTCATCCTGCCGCCCGACGATCCGCAGATCAGCAACGTCGGCGATTACCGGAAGGGCCTGGCGGTCATCAAGTCGCCGGTCGCCAGCCACATCGACATGGCCGGCCGGGGCGGCGGCCCAGGCTACCCGCAGGCGCTGCTCGGCACGATCGCATTCACCAAACAGGGTCTGCACGATGCGCAGTGGCAGCGGCAGGCGCGCGCCTTCATCGATCGCGGCGGCAGCGGACCGCGGCCGGTCATCGAGCCGCCGCTCGACGCGCTCGGTCCGGTGCTCGACCGCCGAATTCCGGCGGCGTTTGACGCCAACGAGGCACGCCAGATCGACCGGGCGCTCGAGCTCGCCAGGGAGTTCAATCTGGACCCGATCATCGTCGGCGGCACCGGCGCGGCCAGCCGCACGGCGGAACTCCTGGCGGCCAAGGCCCGCGTGGTGCTCAGCCTGAACTTCCCCACCGCGCAGGCCGGTGGTGGCGGCCGGGGCGGGCGGGGTGGTGGCGGTGGCTCGCCGTCGCTGCAGCAGTTGAAGAATCAGGAAGAGGCGCCCACGGTCGCGGCCGCCCTGGCGGCCGCGGGCGTGCCCTTCGCCTTCATGTCGGGCGGCGCGTCACCGGCGGATTTCGTGCGCAATGCCGGGCGCGCGGTCCGCGACGGCGGTCTTGCCGCCGACGAGGCGCTCGAAGCGCTGACGATCGGCGCGGCCCGGATGGCCGGCGCCGACAACCGGACCGGCTCACTCGAGGCCGGCAAGATCGCCAACGTCGTCGTGACGAGCGGCGAGATCCTCGACGGCGGCCAGGTCCGGCACGTCTTCATCGACGGCTACCCGGTTCATGTCGAACCACCCGCGCCCACCCAGGGTGGACGACGGGGCGGGGGTGGGGGGCGGTGAGGGGCTGACCTTCTTGTGGCGAACTGGTCTATCGAGATCCGGCGCCGAGGCCTACGATGCGTTCCCGTGACCGCGCCGTAGATTCCCCCTCCATTGAGGCCGTGCCAGCCCAACTCGGCGGCCTCCTGGAGTAGACCGCTTCAACCGGTCCGCAGGTATCCGCGGGCTCGTGCCGGGGGGGCCTACTCCCGATACACCGACGCGCCTGCCAGCGCCGCCGAGACGCTCGTGACGAGGAAGAACACCGTGCCCTTCAGGAACGCGCTCGTCGTGAAGATGCCCATCGCCGTGTAGCCGTACAGGAACATCGTCACCGCCGCAAACGGGACGAGTGCGGCGTAGACGGCCGTGGCCGGCCCGGGGCCGCAGCGCGGCCGGATCGCCGCATACGTC
>DATKDF010000109.1:0-8905 GCA_035512795.1 Vicinamibacterales bacterium | reverse complement strand
GAACCGCTGGCATCGAAATAGGCGAGAAAGGCCATGTGGACCTTGCGCTTAAAGCCGTAGCGCCCTCGCGCATGGCTCAGATAGATCGCTTTTCGTTCCCGGGGCACTTCATACACGCCTCCGGGTCAACGCAACTTGAGCACCCGGCCAATCCGGGCAGCCTGCTAGGCTTGACCATTCTCCGGCGAGGCCGGCTGGTCAGTCAAGTATATTGTTGCCTTCACTCATTCACTCACGTCATTCGCTCATTCACTCCAATTCACTCCATTCGCTGAACTGGATTTCACGGCACATACGCGACGCAGTCGATTTCGACGCGGAGCCCCGCACCCGGCAGAGCCGACACCTGGACGGTCGTGCGCGCGGGCCGATGGCCGGCGAAGACGCGTTCGTAGACGGCGTTCATCTTCGGAAACTCGGAGATGTCGACGAGGAACACGCCGCACCGGAGCACGTGCTGGAGATCGGTGCCGGCGGCGTTCAGGATGCTCTCGACGTTACGCAGGCACTGCTCGGTCTGCGCCTCGACGTCGGCCGAGACGAGCGCGCCGGTCGTCGCGTCGGTCGCCCCCTGACCGGACACGAACACGAGGCGATCGAAAACGGTCGCCGGCGAGTACGGACCGGCCGGCTTCGGCAGGGAGGGATCGTGCACGAGGCGGTGTGTAGACATCGGCGGCATCTTACCGCGCGGCGTGTCAGAACCGCGACGCCAGGTAGACGAGAGCCGTGCCCCCCAGCAGAATCAGCCCGGCATACGACAGCCACACCAGTGCCGGGCCGGGCCGGTGCTCGGGCGCGACATTGGCGCCGGTCACGACGCGCAGGTTCAGGTACCCGAGGATTGGCGCCGTGAGAAACGACACGATCGTCGCAAAGTCCACCATCGTCGTCAGGCTGCCGACCAGCAGGTGCATGACGAGCACCGTGAGCCCGCCGAGCACCGCGCCCGACACCCAGTACACGCGGTCGGTGTCGGCCCGGGCCCCGTCGGCCACGCCCGACCGGATGACCCGGACGCTGCGCGCGAGCGCGCGTGGAAACCCGTCAATGACCGTCAACGCCGTCGAGAACATCGTCGTGACCATCGCGACCATGACGATGGGTCGGGTCCAGGCACCCAGGGTCTGGCTGTAGAGATCGGCCAGTTGCAGCGAGAACTGGGTCCCCTGCGGGCTGAACGACGTGCCCGACTGATACATGACCGTCGCACCGAGCAACAGGAACGCAAACGCGAGCACGCCCGTCGCGACGTAGCCGATCCGGAAGTCGAGCAGCGCGTGCCTGACGCTCGCCTCGGTGCCCGTATCGCGATTCTTTGCGAGCGTCCAGGCCGAACTCCAAACCGAGATGTCGATGGCCGACGGCATCCAGCCGGCCAGGGCCAGGATGAAAGCGAACGGCACGGCCGCCGAAGCGGGCGGCCAAACCGCCAGCGAGGACAGGTCCGTCCGGGGTACGGCCAGCACGGCGGCAAAGAGCGTCGAGAGCGCCAGCAGAGCGAGCACGAACTTGACCGTCCGATCCAGGGCCCGGAACCGGCCCAGGCGCAGGAGCGCCGCGCACGTCAGGATGAGCAGGCCGCCGACCACCGCGAGCGGCATCGTGAGCCCGAGCGCCGTCTGCAGCAGGAACGACGTGAAGACGACGATGACGACCTGGATGATGAGCGCCGTCGCGATCGTAATCAGGAAGTACAGCCACAGCGCCCAGGCGCCGACGCGTGCGTACCCCTCGACGAGGCTTTCGCCGGTGGCGGCTGCGTAGCGCGGCCCGTACTCGAAGAAAGGGTACTTGAGGACGAGCGCAATCAGGATGACGCCCGCCAGCGCGAAGCCGGCATCGGCGCCGGCGCGCGTCGACTGCACCAGGTGCGAGACGCCGATCGCGGCCGCGGCCCAGAGCAGCCCGGGGCCGAAAGCAGTCCAGAAAGACGGGAGACGTGTGGAAGTGGCCATGTCGGAATCGGTGCGCAGTCTACCGTATTCAGGGGCGGGCACCGCCGGTCGGATCCGCGCTACAGCCGCTCGATCGCCGCGAGCATGCGCGCGAGCGCCGCCTCGATCCGCGCCACTTCGCGATCGACCGCGGCCTGATCGCGCAGCCGGACGGCCCCGGCCAGGCCGGGCAGCGGCTGCCCGGCATAGAGCGAGTAGATGTTCCACCCGTAAATGACGTGACGGTACCAGCGCCGGTCGGCCGGTTCGCTCTCGTCGAGCAGCGTCTGTTCCAGCCGCGCAAGGCCGTCGTTGAGCGCGCGCTGCCGCGCCGGCTCGATCGACCCGCCGGCGAGGCCGGCATCGATCTGCCGTTCGAGCGCGTCGGCGCGCCCGGCAATCGCCTGTGCCAGGCGGCGCGCTTCGGCGAGATCGACACGCACGACGGTGCCACCAGCCGGGTCAACCGCCCAGGCCGGCGCCGCTTCGAGGAACCGATCGACGGTCCGGGCGTAGAACGCGTACCGGAATGGCAGGACCGGCGCCGAGGCCAGGCGCATCACCGACAGACCGATCACCTGCACGAGCGTCCGGCCCACGACGAAACCCGGATCGCTCCAGCGCTCGACGTACGTGCGCGTGTCGTAGTTCGAGTGATAGGCGCCATAGCTGCCTTCGAAGTCGAACTCCATCTGCAGCGTCGGCAGCCCCAGGAAGTCCTGGAACGCGACGAAGTCGGCGCCGCTCCCGAGTGCGGCCAGCTCGACTTCGAAACCGGCCTCGTCGGCCGGTCGTTCACCCGCGGGCAGCCGCCCGAGCGCGTCGGCACGCCAGCCGTCGTAGACACTGCCGCTCCCTTCGAACGCCGCCACGTCCCGGGTCACTTCGACCAGGAAGTCGCGGAGCGACGGTGTGCCGCCGCCATCAAACCGCCCGCGCATGTAAAGATCCGTGTTGATGTATGTCACGGCCTTCGCCCGCAGCTCGGCCGCAAACGCCTCGGCGTACTCCGTCGAGCCAATCAACCCGAACTCCTCCGCGTCCCAGAAGGCGAAGACGATGGAGCGTTCGGGCACCCAGCCCGTGCGGGTGAGCGCCGCCAGACCGCGCGCGACCTCGAACACCGTCGACAGACCACTGCCCGGATCCATCCCGCCGAACGACCACGCATCGTGATGCGTGCCGAGCATCACCCAGCGATCCGGGTCGCGGCCGGTGATGCGGCCAATCACGTTCCGCACCGGCCGCCGGCGCTGATCCATGCGCACGTCCAGCGACACCGTGACCGGCCCCGGGCCCAGCCTGTACGGAAACGGCAGGCCGCCCTGAAAGCCCTCCGGCACGGCCGGTCCGCCCAGTTGCCGCAGAATCTTCTCGGCCTCCTTCCACGCGAGTGGCACGGCGGGAATCCGGGGCAGCGTCGGCACGGCGGCCTCGGCCAGCACCGGGGTCTCGGCCGCCGCCGCGAAACCAGGCGACAGGGGATCGCCGTGCCAGAACCAGTTGTACTTCGCGTTGCCGCGCTGGATCTGGAAGTCTGCCCGCCACGGCCCGTCAGGCCACGTGGCCCCACGCGCCTGCCCGTCGTCGGCCGGATCGCTGTAGATGAGGATGCCCCGTGCGCCGTGCGTCTCGGCCGTGTGGACCTTCACCGCCCGGTGGCTGCGCGCGTAGCGGGCCAGCACGATCTTGCCCGTGACGTCGACGCCGGCGGCTTCGAGCGCGACGTAGTCGGGCGGCAGTCCGTAGTTCACGTAGACGACGGGCCCGCTGACCGCGCCCGATGCCGAGTAGGCGATGTAGCCGGGGTCCAGCTCGGCGTGAGCCGAGTCGGGATCCTCGGGCGACGCCGGTTCGGTGACGACGAGGGCCTGCGGCCGCGGGGCGGTGATGCGCACAGACACCGAGCGCGGCGTCGACAGCAGTACGTGATAGTCGTGCACCTCGGTGTCGAGCCCGGCCTCGGCGAGTGCCTGCCGGACCGTGCCTGCGACCTCCATCGAACCCGCGCTTCCGGCGACATGCGGCCGGGCCGTCACACGCCGGTGGATGTTGGCCATCGCCTCAATCGACACCGCAGCCTTGAACTGCGCTTCGGCTTCGCGCTCGTACGCGGCCTGGGCCGGGCCGAAGCCGAGCAGTGACGGCCCAGGCGGCTCGGACGAGCACCCGGCCGCGAGCACGACCGTGAGGGCGACAAGACATCTGGTCATCGTGGAATCACCGGGAGGATGAGACGCGACGGGCGGGCCGCGTCATGGAAGACCGTCTGGTCGGCCCGGCCGATCTCCCCGTCGCGGCCGAAGATCCCGCCGGTGTTCGGGTTGCGATCGAACCGCGGGAAATTACTGCTCGACACGTGAAGCCGGATTCGGTGCCCGGCGCGGAACAGGTTGCTCGTCGCGCCGAGGTCGATGGTGATCTCGGTGGGCGCGCCCGGCGTGAGCAGGGCCGGCGTCGTCCGGCTGTGGCGGTAGCGCACCCGGAGGATGCCGTCGTTCAGGGCCCGTGCCGTGCCGTCCGGATGGACGTCGACGAGCGTCGCGGTGAAGTCGGTGTCGGGCGCCGACGAGGCAATCCAGAGCGTGACGCGGAGTGGCCCGGTCACTTCCAGATCGGATGTGAGCGGCGCGCTCGTGTAGACGAGGACGTCAGACCGGTCCTCGACCGCTCGCTGGTCCGACGGACGGCGCGAGTATCCACCCGCCGCGCCGGTCGGCACGGGGTGCCACGGGTCGTAGGTGAACCGGTCCGGCGCCTCTTCGCCGGGCGCGCGCGTGTTGAGCGTGCCGTCACCGCCGCGCGTGTTCGCGCGGCCGTCACTGCGCAGGTAGAACGTCGTCTCACGGGCGCGCGCGAGCGGCCACTCCTGTTCGTCGCGCCAGACATTCTCGCCCATGACGAAGAGGCGCACCGGGGCGGTCGTGTCCGGATCGTAGGCGCCGCGTGTGCGGTCCCCGCCGGCCGGCAGCCAGTAGTCGAACCAGCTGTCGCGCAGCCGATCGACGGCCAGCCCGGCCTCGGGCCCGAAGTCCACGTCACCAATGCGCGTGTTCTCGAGCGTCGGCCGCGCGTGCGTCCAGGGCCCGACGATCAGTCGCTGATGTCGGCGCGCGGTATCGGTGGCGGCGCGCGCGCGAAGCCCGGTGAAGTTGGCGAGCGTGCCCGCGAGCAGGGTGTCGTACCACCCCGTGATGTGGAACGCCGGCACCTGAAACCGATCGTGGCGGGCCGCGATGTCGAACGTCTCCCAGAACGCGTCGTAGTCCGGATGGTCGAGCATCTGCCGGTAGCCCGGCGCGAACCGGTGCAGGTCCATCGCGTCCATCGTGGCAAGCGGCACGTGCCACAGCCAGCGCTCGTTCAGGGCGCGGCGGGTGTCGGCATCGAGACCAATCGGCCCGTCCCGGTCGAGGCCCGGCGTCAGCAGGCGCCGCCGGACGTCCATGGCCTGCCCGAGATTCCACGACAGGCCGTCGCCCAGATAGAACGCGCCGCCCTGGAACACCATGTCGTACCGACTGGCGTACGAAGACGATGGAAAGAGCGCAACGAGGCCCTCGGGCTGTAGCGTCGCGGCCAGCAGCTGGGTGGTCGCCAGATAGCTGCCGCCCCACATGCCGACGCGCCCATCGGCGTACGGGAGCGACCGCGCCCACGCGATCGTGTCGTAGCCGTCCTCGGCCTCGTCATGCGGCCGGGCGACCCCGTCCGACGTGTAGCGACCGCGCGTGTCCTGCACGATGACGACGTAGCCGCGCGCCGCCAGGGCACGGAAGCCCTCGACGGCCGCGGCCCCGGCGTTCTTGGAGTACGGCGTGCGTTGCAGCAGCACCGGGCGGCGACCGGGCGCGTCGGGCCGATACACGTCGGCCCGCAGGGCGACGCCGTCACGCATGCGGGCCGCGAGGTTCTTGTCGACCCGCACCGACTGCCGGGCGGGCAAATCGGCCGAGAGCAGCAGACCGGCTGCCGCCAGGAGACCCAGGACCATTCCACTCTGCCGCAACGGCTGTTCGCTCCTTGGCTGGTGAGAGCGCGTCAGTAACGCTCGCGGGTCATCACGGTGAAGAAGACGACCGTGTTCTTGAGGTCGCGCGCGCCGTTCCAGGCAAGCGCGAAGGGGTTGATCCGCCAGACGCGCAGGTGCCGCAGATGGGGCCACGCCGATTCCCAGTACGACGTGAGCGCCCGGCGTGACTCGAGGCTGGGCGCGCCGAAGACGTTGAGGCGACCGGCCAGCCGGCTGACCACGGATCGCGGCCGCAGGGGGGGCAGGCTCGGCACGCGCACCTCGCACGCGGCGGCGGCGCGGGCCAGTTCGTCGGCCCGCACGCCGAGCGCCTGCCGGAGCGCCTCGAAGCGGGCGACCATCGCCGCGCTGGCGCGCGCGGCCGGCGCCTCGGCCGTCGTGCAGAGGTCGTCCATCCGCGCTGCAAGGGCGGCATGCAGCCGGCTCCACCCGGTCTTGACGTCGAGCGCGGTGGTCGCGGTCGTCTTGAGCGCGCGGAGGTCGCCGACAAACGCGTACTCCTCCCGGCGAATGCGGGTCGCGAGCCACAGTTCCTGCATCTCGAGAACCAGCCGGGCATAGCCGGCCGTCAGGCCGACCAGGTCGCGCACGCGGCGGCGCAGGAACCGGAAGCGGCTCTCGATGGGTAACCCGGGCCGTCGCGACCGGCGGTCCTTGAGGCGGACGAAGCCCGTCACCATCGGATGCGTCCCCTCGACCATCGACGCGCGATACCAGAGAAAGCACTTGAGCATGCCCCAGTAGGTGTGCGGGTTCTGCCGCAGCAGGGCCTTGCGCATGTGCTCGAACGAGTAGAACGACGTCCACGCGTCGTGATACGCCTGCATCCAGTCGGCATCCGACATCAGGGGATGCGGCGTGACGACCCGGAACGAGTCGAAGTTGTTGTAGTCCGGATCCATCGGCACGCCGGCGTCAGCGGCCTCGCGGTGGTCGCGGGAACCGGGCAGGGGCGTGAGGACGAAGAACGACGCCTGGTCCACGAGCAGCTCGTCGCGGAGGGTCCGCACGTCCTCTGCGATGCGCTCGCGGGTGTCGTGCGGGAACCCGATGATGAAGCCGACGTGACAGAGGACGCCCGCTTCGTGCCAGGCCGCGATCAGGTCGCGATAGCCCTCGACCTTGTTCTGGCGCTTGCTGGCGGCCTTGAGGTTGTCGTCGCGGAGCGACTCCATGCCGATGAACACCTGCACGCATCCGGCCCGCGCAGCCTTCTCGACGAACCGGGGAATGCGCGGGGCCAGTGTGTCGACCTGCATCATGAAGTCGATGGCCATGCCCTCGCGCTCGCGCAACGCGATCAGGCCGTCGAAGATGGCCTCCCATTCCGGGTTGCGCGAGAAGTTGTCGTCGGTGAAGAAGTAGTGATTGATGCCGGGGCGGCCGTCGATGCGGTAGTGCGCCCGGATGTGGTCGATGATGTGCGCCGCGCCGCGGCTGCGCATCGTCCGGCCCTGCACGTTGATGATGGTGCAGAACGAGCACGTGAAGGGGCAGCCGCGACCGGCGTCGATCGTGCCGTAGCCGCGCACCGCGAACTTCCGCTGCAGCCGGAGCGACACCTTCGGCAGGGGCTTGGCCCGAAGGTCCGGCGGGGTCGCCAGGTAGTCGTACAGCGGCTTCAACTGGCCCGCCGCGGCATCCTGCAGCAGCGTCGTCCAGTGGTCCTCGACTTCGCCGAGGACGAGCGTGACGCCCTCGTCGATGGCCGCCTGGCACTCGGGCGTGATTGCGTGAGCCGTGGCCGTCGACCCGCTCACGTGGAACCCGCCGATCATCACGGCGAACCCTTCGGCCATGAATTGCCGCGCGAGGTCGCAGGCCCGGGGAAACTGGTTGGTCTGGACGCCGGCGAGGGCCACGAGCACGCGTGTGCCCGAACGGCGCAGCGTCCGGCCGAGCGTCCGGGGATCGACGCGATCGACCGCTTCGTCGAAGGCCAGCACCTTCACGGCGATCGAACCCAGCGCGCCGCTCGTCACCGCGTCCTCGGTGAGGCCGTTCAGGCAGCTGAGCGTGTTGCTCGGCAGGGTCCCGAACCAGTGCCGCACGACGTAGCCGTCCTCGTCGTATCGCGTCGGCCGGACGAGCACGACGGTCAGCGCGTCGCCGCGATCGCTCGCCGATCCTCCTGCCAGCTCAGATCCGGTGTGGGTCCTCATGGCCGCCAACTCTGCAGCGCGCGCACGTAGTTGCCGCGCTCGAAGGCTTCCGGGTCGGGACTGCGTTCGAGGCTCATGCTGCCGAGCGCCTGGCGGAGCGAGTCGTACTCGCACTCCTCGAGCCAGTGCTGCAGTTCGCGCCGCACGACTGCGAGGTGCTTCGGTCCGTGTTGAAGGAGCGCGGCCACCATCTGGACCGCACTCGCCCCGGCCATGATGGCCTTGAGCGCGTCCTGGCTCGTGTGCACGCCGCCGGTCGCGGCGAGCGATGCCCGCACGCGTCCGTGGAGGATCGCCAGCCACCGCACGCGCAGCAGCAGTTCGTCCGACGTCGAGAAGTGCAGGCGCGGCACCGTCTCGAGCATCTCGGGATCGATGTCGGGCTGGTAGAAGCGGTTGAACAGCACGAGCCCGTCCGCGCCGGCGTGCACGAGCTCCCGGGCCAGGTGCGGCAGCGACGAGAAGAACGGCGACAGCTTCACCGCGATCGGGATCGTCACCCGTCCACGGATGTTGCGGACGATCTCGACGAGCCGATGCTCGATCGCACCGCTCGTCTCGTCGGGATCGGTGGCGACGTAGTAGAAATTCAGTTCCAGGGCCCTGGCGCCGGCCTGCTCGATGAGCTGAGCGTATCCGAGCCAGCCTTCCGGCGTCGTGCCGTTGAGCGACCCGATGACGGGCACGTTCACGGCGTCCCGGATCCTCCGGATCTGCTCGAGGTACCGCTCGGGTCCGAGCGTGTAGTCGGCCTGCGCGGGAAAGTACGACAT
>DATKDF010000108.1:0-38213 GCA_035512795.1 Vicinamibacterales bacterium | reverse complement strand
TGAGGATGTCGACCGACTCGCCGCTCGGCATGAAGAGCACGATGTCGTGCGAGTAGCCGTTGCAGCTCGTGCCGGGCCAGAGCTCGAGCCGTGCGCCCCGATCGCGAAGCGCCCACGTCACGCGCAGCGTGATCTCGAAGGCGCCGCAGGTGCCCGACAGGTTGAAGCCCCGGTTGACCAGGTCGCTCTTTATACACGCGACAAGCGCGGTGCCTTCGGCGGCGTTCGGTGGGCCCGAGCCGGACGGCAGCGGACACGGCGTGCCGGGCGGCAGCGAGCCGCCGCCCCCTCCGCCGCCCGAACCACCGCCGGATGGCGCGGTGCCCAGCGGCGTCAGGAACACG
This sequence comes from Vicinamibacterales bacterium, assembly GCA_035512795.1. Lineage (GTDB taxonomy): Bacteria > Acidobacteriota > Vicinamibacteria > Vicinamibacterales > SCN-69-37 > DATKDF01. The sequence continues at coordinate 37,869 of DATKDF010000108.1, read as the reverse complement.
GCGGCGTTCGACCACGGGCTCTCGGTCGTCGATTCGTGCGCCCGGGCGCGCCAGAAGTAGGTCCGGTTGAACTCGAGCGAGGCATCGAGCGAGGCCTGGGTCGACACCGGTTCCTCGTCGGCGATGCCCGAGGCGACGATCGACTCGAAGCCGCTGCTCGTCGACACCTGGAAGGCGTAGAAGACCGCCTGCACGTCGCCGGTCCGGCCGGCATTGGCCACGCGCAACGTCGGCGTGATCGACCCGACGCGGGTGCCGTCGATCGGCGCAAGTGGCACAGGCGCAAACAGCACGGGGGGATCGACGACGAGGAAGTTGCGCGCCGACGAGAACGAACTGGCGTTGGCGCCGTCCTCGGCACGGGCGCGCCAGAAGTACGCGCGTCCGGAGACCAGCGCCTCAGGCACCTGGAAGCTCGTCTGCCCGTTGGGGCCGGGGGCCACGCCCTTCGCCGACAGGACAACGTCCGAGAAGGCCGCGTCCAGACCGACCTCGTAGGCGTAGGACAGGGGCCGGACGCCGTTGGTCGAGGCGTTCTGCACGACGAGCGTCACCGGCGGGCCGTTGGTCCGGAGGCGGGCGCCCGGAGTGGGCTGGACCGGCTCGGGCGGCGTGATCTCCACGCCGGCAATCGGGCCGGCGATGCTCGGGCTCATCGGGGTTTCGCTCTTCACCTGTTCGCAGGCCTGCAGCAGGCATGCCGCGGCCAGGAGGGTTGGGACGCCAATCGTGCGGTAGTTCATGGTTCTGGTCCGTTCGGTTTCGAGTCGCGCGACGGCGCTCTCGTCAAACTGTATCGGGCGCCGCACGTCGACAGACCAGTGGAGCAAATTGAGGACACCGGGGCTGCATCGATCCGTGCGCTTCATCGGCCGCGGCCCTGATCGTCAGCTCGACATCGGGCGTGCCGCAGCAGGTCACGGCGCGTCATGCACGCCGTGCCCGAGACCCTTGGCGATCATCAGATGATGCGCCGTGTGATGATCGCCCTGGACGAGCAGCCCGGCGAAGCCGAGGCCTCGAATGCGCGCGATCGTGCCCGCATCGCCCGGCGTCCGGGCGGTCACCGTCAGGCGCGTGCCGCTCGCGATGGGTGTCGCCGTCGCGCGCCACGCGGTCATGCCGTCGAGCATCGTGGCGTGCGGCACCACCATGCGGGTGATCGCGGCAGCCACTTCAGCGTCACCGGTGACGTCGATGGCCAGTCCGTCGTCGACCGGGCGGGCCGCGGCGCGTGCGCGGAGCGTCACCAGGTCCATGTCGGCCAGGTGCGCGCGCAACGCCTCGATGTCGACCTTCGACCAGTCGGTGGTGCTGTCGGCTTCGAGCCGCTTCACGATCTCGCTGATGGCGGCAAAGGCGGCCTGCCCGGCCTGAGTCGGGCCGCTGGCCGATCCGTGCTGCATCCCCGGCATGTGCTGGGCGGCCGAGCCAGATGAAAGAACGAGTGCAAGAACGACGGCGATGGCGAAGGGTCTGGTCATGAGGGGCAACCTCGGTCTTCTTGATGCTAATCGATCGGCGCGCGCTCCGTGATCTCGGCCTCGATCCCAATTGGCGTCGAGGGTACGGCCGGGATTCATCCGGGGAGTTTTCCCGCGCTTTCCGAGAGATATTGCCCTCCCGGCCCGCCGGTGGCCCCGGAGCCCTCCAGCCAGTTCGCAACGGCCGGGCCCCTGGTATCAGGTACGCTGATTGCTCCGGTCATCCGTGTCAGGTGTGCCGCGCTGCCCGAGCGAAGGGGAGGACCCGTGGTCGAGTTCAAGAGAATCCTCTGTCCAACCGATCTCAGCGAGTCAGCCGGCCGTGCCCTGGCCTGCGCCGCGACACTGGCCCGGTGGTACGAGGCCGCCCTCACCGTCCTGCACGTGGTGCCGACGTTCGACCCGGTCGCCGTCCGCCCGACGGCACTCGATGGCACGCTTCAGTTTGTTCATCCTCCGTCGCATGACGAGGTCGTGGGCGAGCTCGGACGCGTCGTCGCGGCCGCCGGGGCCGACGAGGCCCGTCTGTCGGTCGAAGCGCTGTCGGGCGATCCGGTCGGCACGATCATCGACCACGCCGTCGCCATGCCGGCCGATCTGCTTGTGATCGGGACGCACGGTCGCGGCGGGTTCGAGCGCCTGATGATGGGCTCGGTTGCCGAGAAGCTGCTCCGCAAGGCGCCATGTCCGGTGCTGACCGTGCCGCCGCACGCCACCGGCGTATTGCCGGCTGAAGTCCAGTTCAAGAAGATCCTCTGCCCGATGGACTTCTCACCGGCGGCGCTCCAGGCCTACGGCTTCGCGCTGGATCTGGCGCGGCAGGCCGATGGTTCGGTGACCGTGCTGCACGTCGTCGAGTGGCTGCCTGAACACGAGCCGAGGACGACCGCGCACTTCAATGTCTCGGAGTATCGCGGGCACCTCGTGGGCGATGCCCGCCAGCGCGTCCAGGAACTGTCGGCCGGCGAGTCGCGCACGTGGAGCGACATTGACAACGTGGTCGTCGTCGGCCGGGCGCACCGGGAGATCCTGCGTCACGCAGCCGATGCGGCCGCCGATCTGATCGTCATGGGCGCGCAGGGCCGCGGCGGTCTCGGGCTCACGCTCTTCGGATCGACGACGCAGCAGGTCGTGCGCAACGCCGAATGCCCGGTGCTCACCGTCCGGGCGGCGGAGCCCGGGCAGGTGGCGTGATCGCGCCGCGGGATATCCTTGTAGCCATGCCCTCGACCAGGCGTCAGGCCGATCCCCTGCGAGTCCGCGATGGCGACGACGCCTTCATCGCCCTCGTGATTGCCGCCATGGACGCGAGCGGGCACGTCTCGGCCGAGGAAGCCGCCCGGGCGCACGACATCATCTGGGCGACACGCCGGTTCAGGCGCCGCTCGGGCGAGGTCGTCGATCGGCGCATCGACCGGATGCGCCAGATGCTCGGCACGCGGGGGCCGACGGCGCTCATCGAGGCCGCCGCGCGCCAGCTCGCCGTGCGTGACCGGCTCGCGGCGTTCGCCGTCGCCGCCGACATCGTGCTCGTCGACGGTCGGATGGCGCGCGCCGAAAGCGCGTTTCTGACCCGATTGGCCCGCCTGCTCGGGCTGGACGCTGACGCCGCGCGCAACATCCGGAACGTGATTCGCATCAAGAACAGCGCCTGACGGCCCGAGGCTGGTACGCTGGGGGGACCGTGACTCGGACCCCCGCATCCGCCCGGTCATCGCGTTGGCGCCCGCTCGCGCTCGTGACCTGCATCCTGGCCGCCCTGCCAGGCGTGTCCGCGTGCGACGAGCGCGAGGGCATTCGCGTCGCCGCCCTCCGCTTCGAAGGCAACGACGCCTTCGACGACGGGCAGCTCGCGAGCGTCCTGGCCACTCGCCGGTCCGGCATCCTGCCGTGGTCGGAGCCCCGCGTGTTCAGCCGGACGGCGTTCGAAGCCGACCTGAAGCGCCTGGTCGCCTTCTACGACGACCGGGGCTATCCCGATGCGCGCGTGCGTGCGGCCGACGTCGAGTTCACCGACGACGGCGCGGCGGTCCGTCTCACGATTCACCTCGACGAAGGTGAGCCGGTCCGCATCGAGCGCGTGGTCCTCCTCGGCATGCCAGACGACGTGCCGCTCGACGTCGCGCGGCTCCCCATCCGGGCCGGTGAAACACGAGACCGCCGTACGCTCCTCGCGACGACTGAGCGGGTGACGTTCGTGCTGCGCGATCGCGGCTACCCGGACGCGCGTGTCGAGAGCCGCGCCGAACCCGGCGCGTCGGACCGGTCGCTCGTCCTGACGATTGAGGCAACGCCCGGCGCCGCGGGCCGGTTCGGTGACGTGTCCATCGTCAACCTGGAGTCGGTGGAACCGGCCGTCGTGCTGCGCACGCTGGCGTTCGAGCCCGGTGATGTCTATCGGGAGAGCCAGCTGCTCGAAAGCCAGCGGCGCCTGTTCGCGTTGGGTCTGTTCGACTTCGCGCACGTGGCGCGCACCCAGGAGGCGGCGCCCGACGACTCGGGCCTGCCGATGACCGTCACGGTCAAGGAAGGCCGGCCGACGCGCTTCCAGATGGGTGTCGGATACGGCACCGAGAGCGGACCGCGCGGTTCGATCGAGTGGCAGCACCGCAACTTCGGCGGAAACGCCCGGCAGCTGGGGCTGGACGGCCGGTACTCCGCCCGGCTGAGCGGGTTGGGGGCCAGGGTCGGTCAGCCCTATCTGGGAGGCCGCCCGATCGCGGCCGGAGTCGAAGCCGGCGCGTACTGGCAGTCCGAGCCGACCTTCTCGTCGCGCCGCATCGGTGTGCGTACGAACCTGACGAGAAGCGCGCAGATCGCGCGTGGGCTCGATCTGGCGCCGATCGATCGAACGGCCCGTGTCACGTACACCAACGAATCGCTCGAGTACACGATCGATCCCGACGCCCTCGGCGCGGTCACCAATGTCGACGAACTGATCGCACTTGGCCTCGACCCGACCAGTGGCAGCGGACGCGGACGCCTGGGGTCGCTCAGCGCGGACATCGAGCAGGCGGTGATTGACCGGCCGATTGACCCGCGGAGCGGGTACGCCGTGTCGGCGCATTTCGAACACGCGGCGCCGTGGCTCGGCGGCACGTTCGAGTATCAGGAGGTGCTGGTCAACGGCCGGGTCTACCTGCCGGTCGGGCGATCGGTCGTCTGGGCCAGCCGGCTGCGCGCCGGTGTGCTCGTCTCACCGAACGACGAACTGGTGCCGTTTTCAGCCCGGTACTTCCTGGGCGGTTCGACGAGCCTGCGCGGCTGGGGCCGGTACGAGGTCTCACCGCTTTCGGGTGATGGCCTGCCGCTCGGCGGCCGGTCGGTGCTCGAGATCTCGAGCGAACTGCGCATGCCGATCGCCGGGCAGGTCGGCGCGGTGTTCTTCGTCGACGCCGGCAACGCGTGGGTCGACGAATCGCTGCGGCCCGGCGACCTTCGCGTGGCGGCCGGGCCCGGCATTCGCTGGCTGACCGCGTTTGGCGCCATCCGCGCCGATGTCGGCGTGCAAGTCAATCCGATCCCGGGTCTTCGGATCGACGGGGAGCCCCAGCGTCGGCGGTGGCGCATCCATTTGAGCTTCGGTCATGCGTTCTGATTCCCGGTGGCCGCGCCGGCTCGCCTGGATCGCCGGCGCGGTGGTCCTCCTGGCGCTCGCGGCGTGGGGCGTGCTCGAGAGTGCGTGGACCGAGGAGCGCGTCCGCCGGCTCATCGTCGATCGCGCCGGCGAGGCCCTGGCGGCCGACCTGACGATCGAGCGCCTCTCGGGTTCTGTGTTCGGCGACGTGACGCTCAGCGGCGTGTCGTTGACGCTCGATGGCCGCGCGGTGCTGACGGCCAGAACGGTCACCATCCGCTTCCGCCCGGTCGTCGTGGCGCGGCAGGGGCTCGTGTTCGAGCAGGTCACGATGGTCGATCCTCGCTTCTCGATGGTTGAAGATGAGCGGGGGTGGAACGTCGCGCGGCTCACGCGTGAACGGGCGCAGCCGGCCGCCTCGGACGGCCCCCGGTTCGCCATCGATCGTCTGGAGATTGTCGGCGGCACCATCGACGTCGTCCCGTTGTCGGGCGTGGCCCGACAGGTGAAGGAGGTGTCGCTTGCCTCGCGCATCGCGGCGAACGACGGGACACTGCACGTCGAGGTGCTGCGCATGGCGGGCGTCGACGTGACCAGCGGCACGCCGGTCACAAGCCTCACTGGCACGCTGCGCGTCACGTCGGACGAGATCACCGGGGAGCGCGTGCGGATTGAGACCGGCTCGTCGCGCCTCGCCGTCGACGTCACGGTGCCGCGCCACGCCGGTCAGCCGAGCCGATTCTCTGCCAGCGCGGAAAACATTCCGGCGCACGTCGTCCAGGCCTGGACGCCCGCCCTGTCGATGGTGCCGCCTTCGTCTGCAATCTCGGTCACAGCCAGCGGTTCCTTCGACGTGTTCGACGCGGAGTGGACCGTCGCGTCGCCAGACGGGGTCGTCGCGGGTCGTACCGAGGTGACCGTCGCGTCCGACGAGTGGCGATTCCAGGGTCGTGCCCGGGCCACCAACTGGATGCCCGGCGCCTTCTTCGCGGAACTGGACGGACTCAGCCGGCTCAGCGGACAAGGCGAGTACGACGTCCGCGTGCCGGACGGTGTGTTCGACCGCGCCGTTGTGGCCTTCGAGGTCTCGACGCCCGACGTGACCTACGAGGGCTACCGCGCCACGGCCGTCCGCGCCGCTGGTACCTACCGGGATCGGGCGATCGAGGCGAGGGCCTCGGGGGTGGCGTACCGGGCAAGTGTCACAACGACTGCGCGCTGGGACCAGCCGACGTCGACACTGACGGCGACGGGCACGTTTGATGGCGTCGACCTCGAGCAGTTGCCGGCCAGGCTCGAGTTGCCGCGGCTTCCGTCGAGCCTCGTGGGCCGTTACGCGGTGACTGGCTCGCGCGACACGTGGGATCTGTCGGCAGACTTCGATCGGTCGGAGATCGCAGGCGCGGTTGTCCATGCGGCATCGACCGGACGACTCGTTCTGTCGTCAGGCGTGCCGCGTTACACGGCTCGCGTCGATGTCGACGGTGTCGACCCGGCTCGCCTGGCGGCCGTGTTGCCCGATCAGTCAGGGTTGCTGCAACGGCTGGCGGGCAGCGTGAATGCCTCGGTTGACCTCGATGCCTCCGGCACGTCCCGGGACACGCTGACCGGAACCGCGGATGTTCGTCTGAAGGCGTCGCGTGTCGCCGGCGTCACGATCGACGACCTGCACGCGACGGGGAGCCTGGTCGATCACCGCCTCGACGTCTCCGTGACCGGACGGATCGACGGCGCACTTGGCAATCTGGCGGCCTGGGATCCGGCAATCGCGTCGGTCCCGGTTTCGGGAGCGGCAGCGCTCACCGGCCGGTTCGAGGTTCCCGACGTCACCGCCCAGTGGTCCCTCGGGGATGTCCGGGCATCGGGCCGGGTGTCGCTCACCGGGATCACGGCATGGGACACGCGCCTGACACGAGTCGAGGCGGACGCCGTCCTCAATGGTGGCCGCCTGACGGTGTCGAGCCTCGAGATCGCCGGCGACGACGTGTCGGGCCGGGCCGACGGCATCGTCGTGCTGGCCGGAGCGGGGCAGTCCAATCTGTCGTTCGCCCTGGCGGCGGCTGACCTGTCCTCCTGGGCGGGGTTGGTCGGCGTGGAAGCTGCCGGGAGCGCCGAGGTGACTGGCCGGGTGACGGGTGATGCCGAGGCAATCGACGTGGCCGGCCGGGTGGATGCCACGAGCGTGCGCGTCGGAACGACCAGTGCGCTGTCGCTCGGCGGCACCTATGCGGTCCGGGTGCCGGACCTCGACTTCGGGCAGGCGTCCGGACGCCTGGAGGTGAAGGGCAGCCTCATCGAGGTCGGCGGCAACCAGATCGATCAGGTGACGTCGACCCTCACATACGCGAACCAGCGCGTGGACGTCGACGCGACGCTCACCCAGGGCTCACGGTCGCTCGACGTCGAAGCCCAGGCGCGTGTCGGCCCTCTCGACGAGATTCTCGTCCGGCGGTTCACGCTGGCCACCGAGGGCCGCCGGTGGGAACTCACCACGCCGGGCGCCACGATTCACTACGGGCCCGATCGGCTCGGCGTCACGGGCTTTGCCTTGGCGCATGGCGACGAGACCGTGTCGATTGCGGGCGCACTTGGCGCAGATGACGACGTGCTGTCGGTGCGCGTCGTCAATCTCGACCTGGCCGGTGTGGCCGACTGGTTGCCCGGCGCTCCGGCGCTGACCGGACGGGTAGACGCCGACGTGACGATGACGGGACCGCTGGCCGATCCGGTCCTCACCCTGAAGGCCAGGACCGGCGAGGGGAGCGTCAATGACGCACCGTATCGGGCGCTTCGTGCCGACGCCCGGTATGCGGGCGGCCAGCTCGAACTCGATGCCGATCTCGACGCGGGACCGGTGTCGGCAATGCGCATCAGCGGCACGATGCCGGTCGGTGACCGTGACGACGGGCGGTACGACCTAACGATTCGGTCGGGCGATCTCGACCTGGGGCTGTTCCAGCCATTCGTTCCGCAACTGTCCGACCTCGGAGGCGCCGGCCGGTTCGACGCCCGGATCACCGGGACCGTGCCGGATGTGAGTGGCACGATGACGCTTGCCGACGGCCGGTTCAGGGTGGTGGCCACCGGGGTCACCTACGAAGGGGTGACGGCCGACGTCACGATCGCCGGCCGCGAGCTGACGGTCCGCACGCTGCGCCTGCGCGACCTCAGCGGCCGGACCGCCTACGTGGACGGGACCGTCGCGATTGTCACCGACGCGCCGTACACCCTGGACCTGCGCGTCGTCGCCGACGAGCTGACGGTGTTGCGGAACGAACTCGGCGAGGTGGCCCTCAGCGCCGACGTGCAGGTCATGGGCGACGTCAGCACGCCACTGCTGGCCGGCACGATTGAGATCGAACGCGGCCGGCTCGAGATCGACCGCATTCTTGACCGGCTGAATGCCGCCTACGCCCCGGTGACGGCCGACGATCCGGCCGACGAGGGCCCGCTGACGCGCGCGTCCTATTCGATCACGCTGGATGTGCCCGATAACGTCCTCGTGCGTGGACGCGGGTTGCGCACCCGTGGCGGGCCGATTGACCTCGGCGACGTCAACGTCACCGTCGGCGGCGCACTCGCCATCGCCAAGGAAGTGGGCGAGCCGGCACAGGTGCTCGGACGACTGGACGTCGTCAGGGGCCAGTACCAGTTCCAGGGCCGGCCGTTCACGATCGTGCGAGGCAGCAGCGCCAGGTTCCAGGGCGATCCGTTCGAGCCGGCGCTCGACATCGAGGCCGAGCGGACAATCTCGGGCGTCGTCGCCTCGGTCCATGTGGCCGGGTCGCCGAGCCGGCCGCAGATCTCGTTGTCGAGCGATCCGCCGCTCGATCAGGGCGACGTGCTGTCGCTCATCGTGTTCAACCAGTCGATGAACAGGCTGCCCATCGATCAGCGCGCCAGCCTGGCCTCGCGGGCCGGTTCACTCGCCGTGGGCGCCATCGCCACGCCGATCGCCGACTCGGTGGCCCGGGCCCTGGATCTCGATCAGTTCGACATCCGGGCGCCCGAGTCCGGCACCTCGGGCGCCTCGGTGCTCGTGGGACGGCAGGTCAGCGACCGGTTGTTCGTCGGCTTCCGACACGATTTCGGGGCGGCGGATGTGAGCGAAGTCTCATTCGAGTACCGGCTGAGCGAGTTTCTGCGCATCGTCACGTCGCTTGCGCAGGGTGGGAGCCGGTCGAGCGGCGCACAGAGGGCCGAGGCCGCGGGCTTCGACCTCATCTTCGTCGTCCGTTGAAGGTCGGGACATTCAGGGAGGGATCGACATGAACACAGCGACAGGCGTTTTCGTCGTGGGACTGACAGTGGCCGGTGTTGCCGGCGTGACATGGAGCCTGGCCGGCACATCGGCGTCGGACGTCGCGGCGCAATCGGCCGCGACATTGACCGGCTGCCTCCGGACCGGCAGCGCCTCGACCGTCTTCATTCTGCGCGGTGCGTCGGCCGGCGAGTCCGGTGGTCCGCCACGCGACCACCTGCTCGTCGACGCGGCCGAGGGCGTCGATCTCTCGGCGCACGTGAACCGTCGGGTGGCCATCACGGGACCCGCCTGGGGGCCGGGCGAAGGCCCGTCGCCGCCGTCGGCGGCCAACACCGCCGAACGGGCGTTGAGGCGCCAGAGCGTGACCTCGCTGCGCGAGGTCGCGTCCGACTGCTCGAACGAGCCCTTGTAGGGCGTGCCGGCGGCGCTACGGGCGGCCCGCGTCCGTTCGTTCGCCGCCGCGCAGGAGCCGGGCCGATACGATCGCGCCAGTGGTGCGGGCGTGATTCTGTTTGCCGCAGGCGGGGCAGTGGTACTCGTTGTACGACTGGTAGCCCCAGAAGCCCGGCAGGCCCCTGCATTCCAGTTCGATCGCGCTGTGGCAGGACGAACAGGAGACGCGCGCGGTCACGTGTGCAGTCGCCGTGGACATGGTGCCCTTCAGGGGTATTGTGGCACGGCGCTGCCGCAGGCCCCGGCGGCCTGCCAGCGCGGATCGGCAGAACGTGGTATGCTGAAGGCCGTTCGCTTTCTTGAGTCCTGCCGTCGCCCCGGTTCGTGTCCACGTTCCGGATCCACGTCTCCAGCTCTCATCGAAGCTCCACCCGGCCCGAAAGCCGGGTGTGCCGCCCCTGACGCCGAGCGGTTACGACGTCGGGCGGCCGGGAACGCTCGGCGCGGCACTTTGGCCGCGCCGGACTCAACCGCAGCAGGAGAGACAGACATGGCATCACCCATCAACGGCACCATCAAGCGACTCGTCGGCGACAAAGGCTTTGGCTTCGTGCAGGCCGAGGACGGCACGGAGTACTTCTTCCATCAGTCGGCCCTGGTCGACAGCCGCTTCGAGGAGCTCCGCGAAGGTCAGGCCCTGACGTTCGTCAAGGGTCAGGGACCGAAGGGGCCGCGCGCCGAGAACCTTCGGCTCGCCTAGCACCACACACTACTCACGCCGGACGGCCGGGCCTCCCTTCGGGGGCGCCCGGCCGTTCGTCTTTCTGGCGGGCGCCCTGCAGGGGGCGCCTCGCACCGGGGCGGGTGATAGATTCGCGGGCGTGCGCCTGCGCTTCGATTTCGCCGGTGTGGACGGCCGTCCGGCGCCCGTGCGGTACGAGCGGCCCGTCCGCTCGATCGTGGCCGGACGACTCGACGATGTGATGCAGGCGATGCACGCGGTCGAGCAGGCGCTCGAGGAGGGCCGGCATGTGGCAGGCGTCGTGGCCTACGAGGCCGCCCCCGCATTCGATGCCGCGCTGACGACCCGTGAACCCGCGGCGGGTCCGCTTCTCTGGTTCGGCGTGTTCGACGCGCCGGTGGCGGCCGATCCACTCGCCACGCTTGTGGCACATCTCGGACCGGCCCCACTCCCGGCCGGGGCCGGCGGCGGCCTGGCCCTGTGGACGCCCGCCGTCACACCGGCCGACCACCATCGTGCGGTCGCCGCGGTGCGCGAGGCCATCGCGGCCGGTGACGTCTACCAGGCCAACTACACGTTCCGGTTGCACGGCGAGATCGACGCCGCGTCGCTCGAAGCGCACTACCTGCGCCTGGCCGCGGCCCATCGCGCGCCGTATTCGGCGTACCTCGACCTGGGGCCGTGGCAGATCCTGTCGCTGTCGCCCGAGCTCTTCTTTCGACTGACCGGCCGCCGGATCGAAACCCGGCCGATGAAGGGCACCGCGCCCCGGGGCCGCTGGCCGGCCGAAGACACGGCCGCGGGCGCCGCCCTGGCGGCTTCCGAAAAGAACCGCGCCGAGAACGTGATGATCGTCGACATGGCGCGAAACGACCTGGGACGGGTCGCCGCGGTCGGGTCGGTCAGGGTCGGCTCGCTCTTCGACGTCGAGCGGTATCCGACCGTGTTCCAGATGGTGTCGACCGTCGCGGCCGACCTCCGGGAGGGCACGCGGCTCGGCGAGGTGTTTACCGCGCTGTTTCCCGCCGCGTCGATCACCGGAGCACCCAAGTCGGCGAGCACGCGGCTCATCGCGGCGCTCGAGTCGTCGCCGCGCGGCGTCTACTGCGGCGCCATCGGCTACGCGACACCGGACGGCGATGCGGTCTTCAACGTCGCGATCCGGACGACGACCGTGGAGACGGCCACCAGCCGCGCCGTCTTCGGCACCGGTGGCGGCATCACCTGGGACTCGGCGCCCGGAGACGAGCATGCCGAGGCACTTGCCAAGACGGCGTGCCTCACGGTCCCCCCGCCGTTCTGTCTTGTCGAGACCCTGCGTCTGGACGACGGACGGTACGTCCGTGGCGACCGGCACCTCGCCCGCCTCCGGGAGTCGGCCGCGTACTTCGATTTTGCGTGTGAACCGGGCGCGCTCGAGGCGGCGCTGGCCTCACACGCGCGCGAGCATCAGACCGGCCGCCGGTGCGTGCGCGTGCGCCTTGCGCCCGGCGGTCACGTCGACGTATCGAGTCGTCCGCTCGACCGGCTGCCCCCCGGGCCCCTTTCGATCGCCGTCTCGACGCTGCCCGTCGATCGGGCAGACCCCTTCCTGCACCACAAGACAACGCGCCGCGAGCTGTACGAGCGACAGGCGAGGGTTTATCCGGATGTCTTTGATGTGCTGCTGCAGAACAGGGAGGGGGAGCTCACCGAGTTCACGCGCGCCAACGTCGTGCTCGAACTCGACGGGAGGCGATGGACGCCGCCGAGGACGTGCGGGCTGCTGGGCGGGGTGTTTCGCGAGTGCCTCGTCGAGTCCGGCGAGGTGGGCGAGCGCCTGCTGGTCCCGCACGACCTGGGCCGGGCGAGGCGCCTCTGGTGGGTCAACAGCCTGCGGGAATGGATTGAGGTGAGTCGGCCCGTCAGGCCCGCGACTTCGCGACCGTCGCCTCGATCTGGCGGATGAGGCTCTCGGCACGGTCGCGCAACTCGGCCGCCTCGCGCGCGATACCCGCTTCGGCCGCTCGCTCCAACCTGGGTACCCGCCGGTCGAGCGCGGCGACAAGCTGGCGCAGGTTGGCCAGCATGTCGGGCAGCGGAATGGTGTCGGCCGGCCCGGACTTCATTTGGGTTCCCTGACTTCGGCCCAGACCTTGCCGGCGGCCACCTCGTTCTGGGCCGTCGTGACGGCCTTCAAGGCCTTCGGAACCCTGGCCGTGCAGCCGCGCATCAACTGCGCGGCACGGAGCGCGGACACCCGGACGAACTCGAACGCGTTGACGTCGGCTGGAAGATGAACCATGGACCGGTCTCCGGGGTTGCGAGGCCGGTCGGCGCGTGCCCGGAACGGGCACTACTCGAACGCTGGCGGGCGTCTGGACAGATGCCTCATCAGTATATGCGATCGGGTCAGGGCCGGTCCGGCGGTGAACCCTTTGCGCTCCCGAGCGTAAATGTTCTGCATGATTCGAGATTTCCGCTTCGCCCTGCGGCTCCTCGGCCGGGATCGCTGGTTTGCGACCGTGGCCGTCGTGGCGCTGGCGCTCGGCATTGGCGTCAACGCGACCGTCTTCACGCTCGTCAACGCCGTGCTCATCCGGGGCCTGCCGTTTCCCGACTCCCACGAGCTCTTCATCGTCGAAGGCCAGACCCGGAACGGCCGCATCGGCGTGTCGTACGCCGATCTGCAGGACTGGCGTGCGGCCAGCCGGACGTTCGCGGGCCTCGCGGGTGTGGCCAACACCAGTTTCAACATCAGTGATGATCGCGGTGCGCCCGAGCAGGCCCGCGGATCGCGCCTGACGGCCAACGCATTCGGCGTGCTCGGCCAGCGCCCGCTCCACGGTCGCGACTTTCTGCCGGGTGACGAGGCCCGCGGCGCGGCGCCGGTCGTCATGCTCGGCTATCGGCTGTGGACCAACCGGTACGGTGCCGACCCGTCGGTCGTCGGCCGCACGGTCCGTCTGAACGGCGAACCGACGACGATTGTCGGCGTGATGCCGGAGAACATGATGTTTCCGACCAACGCCGAGCTCTGGACGGCGTTCGCGCCGACCGAGGTCGAGGAGCGCCGGAGCTGGCGCGGCCTGATGGCCTTCGGACGGATCCGTGCCGATGTGAGCCGTGCGGCGGCACAGGCCGAGATGAACGCGATTGCCGCGCAGCTGGCGGCCGCCCATCCGGAGGTCGAGCCGGTCGTGAGTGCGACCGAGGTCCAGACGTTCAACGACCGCTTCAACGGCGGGGAGATCCGCGTCGTGTTCCTCGCGCTGCTCGGCGCGGTCGGTTTCGTCCTGCTCATCGTCTGTGCCAATGTCGCCAACCTGCTGCTGTCGCGGTCGGTCCGGCGGGCGCGGGAGATGGCGGTGCGCTTCGCGCTGGGTGCCACGCGGTGGCGCGTGATTCGGCAGTTGCTCGCCGAAAGCGTGCTGCTCGGCGTCCTGGGCGGCGTGTTCGGCCTCCTCATCGCCATGGTCGGCGTGCGGTTGTTCGATGCCGCGGTGGCCGACGTCGGCAAGCCCTACTGGATCGATTTCCGCATCGACTGGGTCGTGGCGGCGTACCTGGCGGCGGTGTGCGTCGCGACCGGGATCATCTTCGGACTGGCCCCGGCGCTTCAGGTGTCGCGCACGAATGTGAACGAAGTGCTGTCGGACGGGTCGCGGGGCAGCACGGCGGGCCGGCGCGCCCGCTGGTTCAGCTCCACGATGGTCGTCGCCGAACTCGCCCTCACGCTCGTGCTGCTCGTCGGGGCGGGCCTGATGATGCGCAGCTTCCTGATGGTCTCGTCGCTCGATCTCGGCGTCCGGACCGACGGCCTGATGAGCATGCGCGTGCAACTGGCCGATGCGCGCTACCGCGAGCCCGCCTCGCGCACGGCGTTCTTCGACGCCCTCGGTCCGCGCGTGGCCGCGATCCCCGGCGTCGAGGCCGTCTCGCTCTCGACGAGTCTGCCGCTCGCCGGCACCGGCAGCCGCGGGTTCGAAATCGACGGCCGCCCGGCGGTCACGCCAGAGAACCGGCCCGCAGCGTCGGCCGTGACCATCACGCCCGACTTCTTCGACACGGTCGGCGTGGCGATGGCCCGCGGACGGGCCTTCACCGCGACCGATGGTGCGCCGGGTTCGGAAGTCGTCATCGTCAATGAGCGATTTGCCGCGCAGTTCTTTCCCGGGGAGGATCCCGTCGGCCGCCGTCTTCGGTTCCCCACGGCCACCGACGCCACGCCCGTCTGGCGGGAAATCGTCGGTGTCAGTCCCTCGATTCGCCACAACTCGCCGCAGGATCCCGAGCCGGCCGCCGCCGTCTACGTGCCGTTCCGCCAGGAGCCGCCGGCCAGCGCCCTGCTGGTCGTCCGCAGCCGGATGGCGCCGTCGGCGATCATGAACGCCGTCCGCACCGAAGTGCAGGCCATCGATCGCGATCAGCCCGTGTTCTCCATGCGGACGATGGACGAGATGCTGGCGCAGGCGAGGTGGCCCTTCACGGTGTTCGGCAGCCTGTTTGCGATCCTCGCGTTTCTGGCACTCGTCGTGTCGGCCGTCGGGCTCTACGCGGTCATGGCCTACTCGGTCACGCAGCGCACGGCGGAAATAGGCCTGCGCATGGCGCTTGGTGCGGGAGGGGCGCAGGTGCTGTGGCTGGTGTTGCGGCGAGGCCTTGTACAGACGGCCGTGGGCCTGGCGCTCGGGCTCACCGGGGCGTGGTTCACGAGCGCCGTGCTGGCGTCCGTGCTCGTGCAGATCTCGCCGCGCGATCCGGTGACCTTCGCGGTCATAACCGCGATTCTCCTCGTCGTCGCGATGGCTGCGTGTCTCGTGCCCGCTGCCCGCGCGATGCGCCTCGATCCGCTGGCGGCCCTGCGGAAGGACTAGCCGCGTGCCGGGTGCTGAGGCGCCCGGGCGGTTCGATCGGATTCAGTAGGTCGTCCGGCGCGCGCGCAGGGTGTCCATCAAGGCGTTGAGCGCCTCGAGATGCGCCGGCGACAGCGGGTCGAACTTGACGCCGAAGCCGTCGCTCCAGCGCGAGTTGACGACCGTGCCCGAGAGCGGCATGGTGGGGTGGTCACCCGCATCGACCGTCACGATGACCCGCTCGCCCCGATTCGGCGTCTGGGGCGTCGCGACAAAGCAGCCGTTCAGGCTGAGCTGAGCCACGCGGCCCTTGTTCACCGGGCCATTCGGCAGGCTCCAGTGACCCGGGTACGGACCGATCAGGCGCGCGTACCTCCGGCGATTCCATTGGTGCGAGGCGTGCTGGGGCTCGAGCCGTCTCGACTTCATCAGTACCCGCTTGTCGGCCGTTCGCCACTCGGTCTTCAGTCTGTTGTCTGTGCGGCCGGGCCAGCCGGCCGGACCGCAAGGCTGTGTTAGGATGCGCCCCCCACATCGATCTGGACGCTCGGACCGGAGGGACAACCGTGGGCGGGCGTGCGAAAACAGTGATGCTTGGATTGGTCGTCCTCGTCGTGGTGCTCGTGCTCGGCGCCATCACGGCGGTCGGCTGGCAGGTGGTGCTGGGACCGAATGCCCGGCCGACGTCACCCGAGCCGCTTGCGGTCACACCCGAGCGGCTGGCGCGGGGCGAGTATCTGGCCGAGGGCCCGGCCCACTGTTTCCACTGCCATACCGCGCACGATTTCTCCCAGCCGGAGTATCCGATCCTGCGCGAGCGGAAGGGCGCCGGCTGGGTCATGCCGATTCCCGAACTCAACAACATCGCCGCGCCCAACATCACGCCCGACCCCGAGACCGGGATCGGCGCGTGGACAGACGATCAGGTGGCGCGCGCCATCCGCGAGGGCGTCCGCCACGACGGCACGGCGCTCTTTCCGGTGATGCCCTACATGGACTACGCGGAGATGGACGACGAGGACGTGGCGTCGATCGTCGTGTACCTGCGGACGCTCACGCCCGTGCGCCATGTCGTGCCCGCGCGGGCGTTGCCCTTTCCGCTCGAATACATCGTGAAGACGATGCCGAAGCCCCTGCCGGCGTCGCGGCCGGCGCGGCCCCGGTCGACGCCGGCCGAGCGCGGCGCGTATCTGGTGACGCTCGCCGGATGCGAGGCCTGCCACACACCGGCCGACGGGGGGCAGCCGATTCCAGCACTGGCGTTCGGCGGCGGCGCGCTGTTCCAGGATCCCGGGCGCGACATGGCCCCGCTCGTCACGTCCAACATCACGTCGGCCCCATCGGGCATCGCGCATTACGACGAGGCGTTCTTCATCGAGGTGATGCGAACCGGGCGCATGGGCGGACGCGCCCTGAACCACATCATGCCCTTCGAGTTCTTTCGCCGCATGACCGACGACGACCTGCGCGACGTGTTTGCCTACCTGCGAGCGGTGCCGCCCGTGACACACCGGGTCACCAACACGGACCCGCCGACGGCGTGCGTCGTCTGCGACCAGTCGCACGGGCTCGGCGAACTCAACGCGCGGCCGAACTGATCCGATCGACGTACGCCTGGCACGGCGTCAATGCGATGTCGACGATGGCGAGCGCCGGGCCGTTGTCGACGACGTCGCCGCGCGCGACGGCGAGCGCGAGTCCGGCCAGCGTGCGCTGCAGCCCATCGGGCGCCGACGCCATCTGCGCCGCGAGCGCCGCCTCAGGGACGTGCTGGCGGGCGATGGGCCGGCCGAGCGCTCGCTCGAACCGATCGATGATGGCGTTCCAGCTCAGCGCTTCGGGTCCCCCGAGTTCGATGACCTGGTTGCGCGCCGCAGGTGTGTCAACGGTCCCGGCCACGTAGCGAGCCACGTCGGCGGCGGCGATCACGCTCACCGGGTTGTCGCCCGACCCGTAGACCCGCACCGATCCGCCCAGCGGGTCGAAACCGGCATGCGGGCTGAGCCACACGTCCATGAAGAATGAGGGCCGCACGATGGTGTACGGCATGCCGCTCGCGATGAGGTGCGCCTCCACCGCGCGCTTGGCCGCATGCAGCGGGAAGTCGTCCCGCACGTTGCCGCTGAACGACACGTACACGAACCGCTGCGCGCCCGCCTCCCGAGCGGCATCCACGAGTCGGAGTTGCCCGTCGCGATCGACGGTCTCGATCGAGTCGCCGGCGCCCCGCGAGATGGTCGCCGACGCGGTCGACACGACCGTCGTGACGCCCTCGCACGCCCGGCGGAGCGACGCGACGTCCTTGAGGTCGCCCTCGACGAGCGTCGCCCCGCGCTGCCGAAGCGGCTCGGTGCGGTCCGGCCCGGCGCCGGGCCGGACGAGGGCCCGCACCGCCTTTCCGGCGTCGCACAGGTGACCGACGATGGCGCGGCCGAGCTGCCCGGTGGATCCGACGACGAGAGTCATGAGGACACTCCTTTCTCGAGCAGGACGCGCGCCTCGTACGATGCGAGGTCGCGCGCGCGTTCGAGCAGCGTGATGCCGTCCGGTCGCCCGAACGCGAGGGCCGCCCGGCCCAGTTCCAGGAGCGTGGCATCGTCACTGCACATGGGTAACAGGTCGAAACTGTACCGGTCGCGGCGCGCGAAGCGCTCGAAGGCCTCGTCGAGCCGGCCGGGATCGCCGGTGGCGCGTGCCAGTCCCGCGAGCGCCTGGATCATCACGAAGCCGCCGCCGAGCGTTCGCGGCCGCCCGCGCAGATGCACGAGCACCTGCTGGAGCGCCGCCGTCGCGGCGGCGCGGTCGTCCCGGTCGAGCGCGAGTCGGCCGAGCGTCGCGAGCGCGAGGACGCGGTAGGTGTCCCGGTACATGTGGTCCGATCGCTCGATGGTGTCGAGCGCGGCGAGCGAGGCCGCGCGCGCCTCGTCGCGTCGATTCAGCACACGCAGGATCTCGCCGAGGTAGGCGCGAGCGCTCGGCGTGGGCACGCTGTCCGGGCGATCCTCGAGGTCGACGGCGCGCTCGACGCACCAGAGCGCCTCGTTCGTGGCGCCGAGCGACAGATGCGCCCAGCCGAGCGCGACCCACGCGAAGGCGTGGGGAAACGGAAGGGCGATGGCGCGCTGCAGGTACGGGATCGCGCCGGCCGCATCGCCGCGGAACTGGAGCACGCAGCCGGCGAAGTACGGCGCGAAGCCGTTGTCCGGATCGAGCTCGGCGGCGCGCGCTTCGGCGGCGAGTGCCTCGTCCATCTGCCCGAGCCGCATGAGCGCGTAGCCCAGCCAGACGTGCGGATCGCCAAGGGCCGGGTCGGCCGCGATGGCGCGACGGGCGTAGCCGGCGGCGCGATCGAGCTCGCTGCGATTGGTCGTGAAGGTGAACCGCATCGCGTGGAGGCTGGCCAGGCCGGAGAGCGCCGGCGCGTGGGCGGGATCGATGGCGATCGCCTGTTCGTACAGCTCGCGCGCCTGGTCGAACGTGCCCTTCTCGAGACGCAGGAACAGGCGCCGGCCCTTCGCGTAGCACTCGAACGCCGAGAGGCTCGGCGCGACGCCGGCCGGCGTCGCCGCGGCCGGCATCTGCAACGCGAGGCTCGTGGCCACGGCCTGCGACAGCCGGTCCTGCATCTCGAAGATGCCGTCGAGCGAGCCGTCGAGCTTGTCACCGGCCAGCACGCGGCCCGATCCGGCCTCGGCGAGCGTGGTCGTGATGCGGATCGCCGGGCCCATCCGCTGATAGCTGCCGGAGAGCACCCACCGGCAGCCCAGCCGTCCGCCGGCGTCGATGGGATCGAGCGCCGCGCCACCAACCGTCGACTCGCGCGCCGCCTTGAGGACGAGCGCGCGTGCGACCACGGTGAGGCCGCCGACGCGGGCGAGATCGGCGGTGAGCGTTTCGGCGATGCCGCTGCCGAGCCAGTCGTCCTCCGCGCGTCCGGACAGGTTGCAGAGGTCGAGCACGGCGAGCGTCCGCGGCAGCGGCGCGATGACTCCGGATGAGACGGCGGCGCGCAGATCCGAGAGGAACGCGGAGGCCGACGGGTGCCGATCGTCACGCTGACGCGCGAGGGCACGCACCACGATCGCACCGAGGGCCGGCGTGATGCCCGGACCGGCCAGCGGTGGCGGGTCGCGCGTGAGCACCGCGGCGATGCGCTCGGTCGGCGAGCCGCCGGGGAACGCCGGGCGTCCGGTCAGCAGTTCGTACAGGAGCGCCCCGACGGCGAACAGATCGGAGCGTGGGTCGAGGGGCCGCCCTTCGAGCTGCTCCGGCGACATGTAGCCGACCGTGCCCGGGATGCGATCGCCGGTGAGATCGAGCGCCGTGCGCTCGTCGTCGGACGGCGCAGCGGTGAGCGCCTTGGCCAGACCGAAGTCGAGCAGTTTCGGCAGGCCGGAGTCGGTGAGCATCACGTTCTCGGGCTTGATGTCGCGGTGCAGGATGCCCGAGGTGTGCGCGTGATGGAGCGCCTCGAGCAGGGCGAGGGTGATGGCCACGGCCTGATCGATCGGGACGGGCCCCTGGGCGAGGCGCGCGCGGAGCGTGACGCCGCGTACGTACTCCATGGCGATGAACGCGACGCCTTCGGCCGTGCCGGCTTCGTGGAAGGTTGCGATCGCCGGATGCTGCAGCCGCGCGCCCGCGTCGGCTTCGCGCAGGAGCCGCTCACGGAACGCCGGATCGACGTCGTCGGGGACGACCTTGATGGCCGTCTCCCGTCCGAGCGCGAGGTCGCGCGCCCGGTACACCGCGCCCATGCCGCCGGCGCCGAGCGCAGCCTCGATCCGGTAGTGGGACAGCGTACGGCCGATCACCGGCAGATCGTGTGCGACGGAGTGGTACCTGTCAAACGGGGCGGGTGACGTCGTACAGCGACAAGGTGCCGTGCGCCAGATAGCGCCCCCGGACGAGCAACGCGCCACGCCTCGCTACGACCCCATACACTGGTCAGTGCGCAGAAGCGGCGACGTTGGCGGTATCCTCGGGATACGTGCCGGGCGGACGGTCACGCCCGGCTCGCACTCCCGAGGCGATGGCGCGCACCCTCTCACACGACGTCCGGCTGGTCATCGACACGCTGGGGTTCGTCATCCGCACGCAGGCGGGTGAGGACGTCTACGCGGCGGTCGAGGCCGTGCGGCACGCGGCCAAGCGGGCGCGCGAGGCCGGCGCGGTCGAACGCCGCGAGGCCGCCCGCCGGCGGCTCGCCCGGATCGTCTCGGGCCTCGACCCGGCCACGGCGCTCGAGGTCGCACGCGCCTTCACGCTGTACTTCCAGCTCGTCAATCTCGCCGAGGACCTGGAACGCACGCGCGAGCTGCGCCGGCGCGACGCCGAGGGCGGCCCGGCGTCGGTCGCCGATTCGGTCCATGGCGTGATGCGCGAGCTCGCCGAGGAGGGCGCCACCCGCGAGGAGGTGCTGGCGGCGCTGGCCGACCTCCGGCTCACGTTCGTCTTCACCGCGCACCCGACCGAGGCGCGCCGGCAGACCACCGAGCGGCTGCTTGCCGACGTGGCGCGCATGATCCGGCGGCGCGACCGGCGCGCGCTCACCGGTCTCGAGGTTGCGGCCGCCGACCGCCGTCTGCGCGCCGCCATCGAGGCGCTATGTCAGCACGACGCCGCCCGCGCGACTCGCCCCGGCGTGCTCGACGAGGTGGACGCCGGGCTCTGGTACCTCCGGCACGTGCTGCTCGACGTCGTCCCGCTCTTCCACCGCCGGCTGCGCCACGCGTTCGAGGAACGCTACGGCGCCGTCGACGCGCTCGACGTACCGATGCCGGTCCGGTTCGGATCCTGGATGGGCGGCGACCGCGACGGCAATCCGTTCGTGACCCCGGACGTGACGGCCCGCACGCTCGAGCGGCATCGCGAGGTCATCCTCGAACGGTACGAGCGCGATCTCGCGGCGCTCATCGACCCGCTGGCGGCCGTCGACAGCCGGCTACCCGACGACGACGACCTGGATGCGGCCCTGACACGAGCGGCCCGGGCCGTGCCCGATCTGGCCGACGGGATCGGGCGTCGCAATCCCGCGGAGCCGCTGCGGCGTCTGCTGTCGTTTGCAGTGGCACGTGTCCGATGCGCGCGCACGGGGGCGGCCGGTGCCTACGAGGGTCCGGACGCGCTCCTCGACGATCTCCGCGTTCTCCGCACGGTTCTCCAGCGTGCGAACGCCCGAGCGCTGCCCGACGATGCGTTGCTGGATCTGATGCAGCGGGTCCGCTGCTTCGGCTTCCACCTGGCGGCGCTCGACGTGCGCGAGGACAGCCGCGTCCACCGCGAGGTCGTCGGCGAGCTGCTGGGCGATCCGACGTACGGGAAGGGGTCGCCCGCCGACCGCATTCGTGCGCTGGAGACGCTCGAGCGTCTGGATCGGACGGGGCTGTCCGAGCCTGCCCGGGGTCTGCTCGATCTCTTCGAGACGATCGGCCGGCTGCAGACGCGGTTCGGGCCGGCGGCGATCGGCGCCTACGTTATCTCGATGACCGCAAGCGAGGCCGACGTCCTCGAGGTACTGCGGCTCGCGGAGCTGCACGGCATCGACGCCACGT
Source organism: Vicinamibacterales bacterium (assembly GCA_035512795.1). Taxonomy (GTDB): domain Bacteria; phylum Acidobacteriota; class Vicinamibacteria; order Vicinamibacterales; family SCN-69-37; genus DATKDF01. Next base: position 16,020 of record DATKDF010000108.1, on the reverse strand, counting down.
TCGACATCACGCCGCTCTTCGAGACGCCCGACGACCTGGCCCGCGCGGGTCCGCTCCTCGACGCGCTCTTCGCCAACGACAAGTACGCGCGGCACCTCGACGCACGAGGGCGCGTGCAGGAGATCCTCGTCGGCTACTCGGACTCGATGAAAGAGGGCGGCATGCTCGCCAGCCGTGTGGCCGTAGCCGACGCGCAGCGTGCGGCCGCCGCCGTGTGCCGGCGGCATGGCGTGCGCCTGCGCGTGTTCCACGGCCGCGGCGGGTCGGTGAGCCGCGGCGGCGGGCCCACGCACCGGGCCATCCTGGCGCTGCCGCGCGAGGCCTTCGACGGCGAGGCGCGCATCACCGAGCAGGGCGAGATGCGGGCGCACAACTTCGCCAACCCGGATCTGGCGGTGCGCTACCTGGAGCAGTCGGTCGGCGCAGCCGTGGACGTCCGCCTGGCGGCCGCCGGCGCGACCTCGCGGCGCCCGGCAGACGAAGCCAGGACGATGGCGCGGCTCTCGGACGTGAGCCGGGCGGCGTATCAATCGCTCGTCGACGACCCCAGGCTCGTGCCGTATTTCTTGACGGCCACACCCTTCCACGAGATTGCGGCGCTCAACATCGGAAGCCGGCCGGCCCGCCGCCCGGGAGACGTGACCGGCCTGTCCGGCCTGCGCGCCATTCCCTGGGTCTTCGCGTGGAGCCAGTCGCGCCACGTGCTGACCGGCTGGTTCGGCGTGGGGGCCGCGCTGGCCGTCGTTCTTGACGAGCCCGACGGTGAGGCACGGCTCCACGCCCTGTACCGGTCCTCGCGCTTCCTCCGCGATCTCGTCGACAACGTCGAGATGGCGCTCGCAAAGGCCGACCTGCCGATTGCTGCCCGCTACGCCGCGCTGTGTCCGGATGACGAGGTGCGCGATCTGTTCGATGTCATCGCGGCCGAGTTCGACCGGACGGTGAACGCCGTCGCGCGTGTGACGGGCCGGCCGGGGCTGCTCTCCGGCGATCCCGTGCTCGCACGCTCGATCCGTCTGCGCAATCCCTACGTGGATCCGCTCTCCTACATTCAGGTGGAGGCGCTCAGGCGGCTGCGCGATGAGCACGGTACGAGCAGCGACCAGCGGGAGATGTGGGCCCGGGTGGCGCGCCTCACCGTGCAGGGCATCGCGGCGGGCATCCGGCACACAGGGTGAAGGCCGGGGACGCGGAGTGCGCGTCAGCCCGTGAGCTTGCCTTCGATTTCGAGATAGACCCTCCTGACCGCTGTCGCCCCCTGGCTCGAGCGGAGCGACCAGTTGTCGAGGTCGCCGAAGCGTGCCTGCTCGATCGCGGCGTCGACGGGGACGCCGGCTGCGTGCAGGCGCTTCGCCTCGGCGATGACCTGCAGGATCGCGCGCCGGAATGTCTCGAGCTCCTCTTTCAGGATGGCGGGCGATTCGACGAAGCCGTGGCCCGGCACGAACGTGTCGACATCGAGCGCCTGGGCGCGGCCTATCGTCTCGGCCCATTCGGTCGGATACGCAGAACGCATCGCGGGGAACACGCGGTTCAGGTAGGCCTCGCTCATGAACAGGATCTTCTCGGCCGGCAGATGGACGAAGAGGTCGCCTCCCGTGTGCGCCCGACCGAGGAAGCGGATCTCGATCGTGCGTCCGCCGAGTTGCACCACCATACGGTCGGGCACTTCCTCGACGCGTCCGGGCAGCGCGCTCGTGCGTCCGCCGCGACCCGCCCGGGCTGCGGCGGCCTCGAGCGTCGCACGCGACGTCGGGTGCACGTAGGTCGTCAGGTCGGCCGGAAACGCCGCATTCCCCGCTGTGTGATCGCCGTGGTCGGAACCGATGACCAGGTGCGTGATCGGCTGCGGCGTCACGCGGCGGATCGCCTCGACCAGGCGCGTCGTCTCGGCGACCGTGCCCTGGCCATCGGCGACGAGGACGCCCGCGTTGGTCACGACGAACAGACTCACGGTCGTGAACCGTTCGGCGCCGGCCGAGCGCAGCGCTTCGTACGTGTACACACCGTCGGCCAGACGCTGGACGCGAGGGAAGTCGGCTTCGGTCAGGCCGCGCGCCCCCGGGTCGGCCGTGCGGACCACCTGCGCCGCCGGGTTCGGCCCGCGGTCTGCCCGGAGGTGCGGGGTGCCGGGCAAGGAGAGGAGCGCGCTTGCGGTCAGGGGAATCACGTATCTGTGCACGTGGCGCATGGGGGCTCCACGCCGGATTCTATCGCCCGACCCGGCCCGGTGCGGCCTGCCGGTGACAGGGGTTGTTGACAGGGGGCTCGACAGGGACGGGTCGTGTCGGCGAGGATCGGCCCATGGCAGGACCCACAGGGCGCCTGGCGCCCGGGCGCAACGACCCGTGTCCGTGCGGGAGCGGCCGGAAATACAAGCAGTGTCACCAGGCGAGCGCGGGCAAGATGACTCCGAAGAGCAAGGCGCTCCTGGCGCTGCTCGTCGCCGTGTCCGCGATGGGGCTCTATTCGGCGTTTTCGTCGGCCAGCGACCAGGCCGACCAGCCGGGACGCGTCTGGTCGGCCGAGCACGGACACTGGCACTGAGTCACGAACCGGCCTGACCCGCTCGCGCCGGCTCGGCCACGATCGCGATCCATCGTCCGTCGGGACTGATCGCCAGTCGGGAGATGGCGGCCAGGCCCGACGCGCCGAGGTCGGCAACTTCCGTCCAGTCGGTCGTGCCCGGCTGCCACGCGAAGAGCTTGGCGCGCTGGCCGGCGACCAGGCGTCCGTCGGGCGCCCACGCCAGATCCTGTGACCCGGGCAGCATCTCGCCGAGGATGCTGACCTGCCGGGTCGACGGGTCCATCTCGCGAATCGTCGGCGGCGCGCCGGGCGCCCGGTGCACGAACGTGAGGGCACCGCTTCGGGGACGCACGAGGAGCGATCGGCCGATGTGCGTCTCGACGCGCATCGCCTGACGCGTGTCGAGGTCGACCACCTGCAGCGTGACGGGCGTCGTGCCGCTGCCGAGCACGAAGATCCCGAGCGACGAAGGCGAGAGCCACGCGTGATAGCCGATGAGCCCGTCGTGCGCGTAGGCCAGGCCGGCGTCGGTGCCGTCGAGCGCGAACGCCCAGAGCCGCTGTTCGGCGCCCCGGACGGTCGAGAACGTCGTCCCGCCCGGCATGATCGTGGGCGAGTACTCGTTGTCGGGCGTTCGCGTCACCTGTGTGACGGTGCGCGAGGCGACGTCCACGCGATAGATGTCCGTCTGCTGGCCGTCACGGCTGGAGGAGAACAGGAACCCGCTGCTGTCAGGCAGGAACGCCGGCTGGTTGTCGTAGCCCGGGTTGTTCGTGACATTGACGGCCGCGCCGACCGAGATGGCGTCGGGCCGGAGCGTGAGCGGCGCCAGGAAGATTTCGGTGGCCGGCGCCTGCGCGAGCGCCAGGGGACCGGCGAGGCAACTGGCGAGCAGGGGGACGGCAGCGACGACGGGCAGACGGGGCCGTACGGCGTGAGAGGGCATGGCCAGAGTCTGCCACAGGAGACTCTAGACAATCTGTCTACAGACAGGTTATCGTGACCCCGATGGCTCGCCCCGCCCCGGACACGTTTCTGCCGCTCAAGTCCGACGTGATGCTCGTGCTCATGGCGCTCGCGGCCCGCGTCCTCCACGGCTACGGCATCCTCCGCGATGTCGAAGCCCGCTCCGGGGGACGCCTGGTCCTCCAGACCGGCGCGCTCTACCGCACCCTGCGCCGGCTGCTCGACGACGGCCTCATCGAGGAGTGCGCGCGGCCGGCCGACGCCGAGCGCGACGACGAGCGCCGGCGCTACTACCGGCCGACCGTGCTCGGCCGCGCCGTGCTCGACGCCGAGGTGCAGCGCATGTCCCGCCTCGTGCGTGCCGCCCGGCTCACCGCCGAGGGCAAGCGCCCTCGCCTGGTCTGACGCCATGCTCGAGCGTCTTTTTCGTGTGCTTCTGCGCCTTTCGCCATCCGGCTTCCGCGACCGGTTCGGCGACGAACTGATCCTGACGGCGCGCGACGTCGACGCCGAGCGCCCGCGACGTGCCGCACGCACGGTCCGGGCGCTGGCCGATGCCCTGGCGCTGCCGCTCTCGGTTCGGTCGGACCTGCGCGCCAGTCGTCCCGGCGGTGGCCCGGTGCGCGGCCTGGCCCACGACGTGCGTCATGCCCGCCGCGTGCTGGCCGGCGCGCCCTGGTTCTCGTGCACCGTCATCGGTGTGCTGGCCCTCGCCCTCACGCTCGCGACGACCGTCTTCGCCGTCGTCGATGGCGTGCTCTTCAAGCCCCTGGGCCTGCCCGGCGAGGACCGGCTCGTCTCGATCGCGCCCGGCCACGAGGGCCTCGCCACGCGGGGATTCGGCGAAACCACGAGCGTGGCCGACCTGGCGCACTGGCGCGCGGCGGCGCCGGAGATCGCCTTCACGGGGCTCTCGGCGCAGCCCTGGGGTGGCTACGGCGCCGGGATCAACGACAGTGCCGCCGGCGGGGCGCGGGTGCTGTCCGACTTCTTCGACGTTATCGGGGTACAGCCGCTCATCGGCGGGTTCACACCGGCCGACTTCGAGGAGCCAGCGCGGTTCGAGCCCGTCGTGATCACCTGGGACGTCTGGCAGCGGCGCTTCGGGGGCGCCCCGGCCGTGCTCGGGCACGAGGTCGTTCTGGATCGGCATCGGCAGGCCGGGTATCGCATCGTCGGCGTGATGCCACGCGGTTTCGTCGTGCCCTCGACACGCGTCGACGTTCAGTTCCTCGCGCCGCTCGTCAGCACCGCGGCAGCCCGTGCCGATCTCCGGCGGCGCACCGTCTACGAAGTCGTCGCGCGGTTGCCCGAAGGCCTCGAGGTCGCCGCCGTCGAAACGCGGCTGGCAGCCGGTCTGTCAGCCGCGGCCGCCGCCTTTCCCGACCGCGGCGCGAAGCCCGCTGAATGGTCCGAGGCTGCGTGGCGGCGGCAGGGGCCGTTCGATCGCGTGACGGTCATGCCGCTCGCCTCTCGCGTCGGCGCCGAGTCGCGGCCGCTGTTCCGGGCGGTGTTCGTGGCCGCCCTGCTCATCGTCGCGATCGCGGCGGTCAATGTGTCGGGGTTGCTCGCGGCGCGGATGCTCGACCGCGGACGCGAGATCGCGATCCGGCGCGCCCTTGGCGCCGGGCCGTTTACGCTCGCGCGACTGGTCGGCCTCGAGAGCACGCTGCTCGTCGGTGGGGGACTTGCTGTGGGGCTGCTGCTGACACCGATCCTCCTGGCGATCGGCCAATCGCTCCTCCCGGAAGGCATCACCTATCTCAAGCCGCCCACGATCGACCTTCGGGTGGTCCTGTTCGGCGTCACAAGCGGCATCGTGATCGCGATTGCCGCGTCGGTCTGGCCGCTCGTCCGGGCGCTCGGAGGCACGCCCGGGGGTGCCCCGGGGGCGGTCCGGGCCAGCATGCCGGCGGGCGCGCTGGGCCGTCGACTCGTCATCGCCATTCAGGTGGCCGGCGCGTTCGTGCTGGTCACGTCCGGGTCGCTCCTTGTGGGCTCGATCCTGTCGGTGTACGCGCACGACCGGCCGATCAACACCCGCGGCGTTCTTGTGATCGAGTCCTTCGTGCAGGGACCGGGCGCGACGATGGAGAAATCGCCGGAGCGGGCGGCGCGCGTCGAGCAACTGATTGAGCGGCTGCGCACCGTGCCGGGCGCGGTGCGCGTCGCGGTCACGTCGGCGCAGGTGCTGCGCGGTGGCAACTGGATGTCGTGGTTCACGCCCCCCGAGGGCGCCCCCACGCCGCGCATCGACGTGGATCGACAGGCCGTGACCGCCGGCTACTACGACATCATCCGGCCTGAGCTGGTCGCCGGCCGGTTGCCGACGGCGGCCGAGCAGGCGTCGGGCGCGCCGGTCGTCGTCGTGAGCGAGAGCCTGGCGCGCGCATACTGGCCGGGCGGTCAGGCCGTGGGGCGAACGCTGACCGAGTACGGCGGCCAGGATCCGTATGAAGTGGTTGGCATCGTGCGCGACGTGCGCTGGTTTGCCTGGGACCGCGATGTTGCATCGATCTACGGACCTTACGCGCGTCTCGCGCGCGAGCCGATGGTGTCGCTTCTGATTCAGGCCGAGCGGGAACCGGCGCGTGTGCTGGCGGCGGCATTGGCCGCGTTGGAACAGGCCGATCCGCTCGTCGTGCCGACGCGCGCGGTGACGCTCGATCAGATGTTCGTGGATTCGGTGCGGCCGCGGCGGTTTCAAGCGTGGCTCTTCGGGTCGTTCGCCACGGCCGGCCTCGTGGTCTGCGGCGCCGGCGTGTTCGGCCTGCTGGCGATGACGGCGGCCCGGCGCACGCGCGAGATGGGCATCCGGCAGGCGCTCGGGTCGACGCCGCGCGGCCTCGTTCGGCTGCTCGTGACCCAGGAACTCGTGCCTGTGGTCCTGGGCCTCGTGGCCGGCGGCCTGCTCGCGGCCTGGACCGTGCAGTCGCTCGACGCGTTTCTCTACGGCGTCACGCCCGGCGACGCCCGTGTCTGGACGGCGTCAGCCGCGATGCTCCTCGCGACGGCCGGTCTCGGTGCCCTCGTGCCCGCCGTGCGCGCCAGCCGCACGGATCCCGTGCAGGCCCTCCGAGCCGACTGACGCCCGCGCGGCGTCCTGACAGACCCCGACCCCGTCTCCCGCGCCTTCCCTGAGAGGGGGAGGATCTACCGGCCCGGTGAGGACGGCGAGGTCTTCGTGGCTCGCGCCCCGAGGCTGGCTGGGCAGGGCCGGCGCCCTTCGGGATACAATGAGCCGCACCAATGGCCCATGCGCGTTCATCTCGTTAATCCCAGCGATCTGTCGTTCGGTCTTGCCGTCATCACGCCGCGGTGGTTGTTCGTTCTGGCCGCCGCGACGCCCGATCGGTATGGCACGCCGGTGCTGGTCGATGAAACCCTCGAACGGCTCGATCCGTCGGGGATCGACGCCGGCGACGTGGTCGGCATCAGCATTCACACCGGCAACGCCCTGCGCGGCTATGCGATCGGGCGGGAGGCGCGGGCCCGGGGCGCGTACGTCGTCTACGGCGGCATCCACGCCACGCTCTATCCGGACGAGGCCCGCGAGCGGGGGCAGGCGCACGCCATCGTCAGTGGCGACGGCGACCTGATCTGGAGCAGCGTGCTCGCCGACTGCCAGGCCGGGCAGCCGAAGGCGTTTTACGACGGCGGGCGAGTGGAAGGCGCGCGGTTCATGCCGGCGCGCTGGGATCTGCTGCCGACCGGGAAATACATGTGGGCCTCGGTGCAGACCGTGCGGGGCTGCCCGAAGTTCTGCTCGTTCTGCTCGGTGTGGCGGACCGATGGCCAGGAGCCGCGGAACCGCGAGGCCTCGACCGTCATCGGCGAGATCGTCGAGTTGCGGCGTCGCGGGTTCCGGTTCATTGCGCTCGCCGACGACAATTTCTATCCCGTCTCGATGAAGGACCTGGAGCAGGCGGCCCGGCTGAAGAATCCCACGCGGCTGAACGAGCTGACGCAGCTGCGCGCCGACCGGCTCGCGCTCATGACCGAGATGGCCAAGCTGCCGCGTGACATGACGTTCTTCACGCAGATCACGATGGAAGCCGCCGAGGATCCCGAGTTCCTCGACGCGATGCGCAACGCGCGGATCCGAGGCGCGCTCGTCGGCGTCGAGTCGGTGACGCCCGAGGGCCTGAAGTCGATCTACAAGAACTTCAACCTGTCCGGCGACGCGCTGGCCGAGCGGCTGCGCATGTTCCGTGAACGCGGCGTCCACGTGCTCGGCTCGTTCATCTTCGGCCTGCCGTCCGACAATCCCGCGACGTTCGACGCCACGGCCGCCGTCGCCGAGCAGGCAGGCATCACGTTCGCGCAGTTCGTCATGCTGACGCCGTTTCCCGGCACGATCGATTTCGAGAAGTGGGAGAAGACGTTTGGCGAAACGCCGCCCGTCATTGATGGCGTGCCCATCACGCGCCACTGGCTGATTGCGCCCGAGAAGCGACCGAAGTACTTCATGCCGCATCCGTCGATGTCGCCGGACGAGATCCGGGCGAATACGCAGCGCGTGTGGGATCACTTCTACAGCATCGGCCGCATCTGGGAGCGGAGCCGCTGCGTGCCGTCGCTCAGGGGACGCCTGGCGTTCCTGCTGATCTCCAAGCTCTACCGGCAGATGTATGCCAACACGGGTATCTCGACCGACAGCGCGCGGCGATCGACCTCGGTGCGCTGGGCGCGCTGGCTGAGCCGGCCGTGCCAGAAGCTCTTCGCCGGCAGGCCCATGCCGGAACTGCAGGTCCCGTCCTGAGCGAGTCCGATCAAGAACCCGGACACGGCCACTGGTCCGACGCGTTCCGGGTCGGCTGGCGCGCATGAGGGTGGTCATTCTGCTCGTCTCGGTGGCCGGCCTGGTCACCTTTCAGTCGGTCGGGGAGGTGCCGGTCGGACCGGCCGTCGTCCTCGACGGCAAGATTGCTGCGGCGCTCCGAGGCGACGCTCTTTATCGGCATCCGGCGCGGTCGGGTCGGCGGTGTCCCGCCGAGCGGGCGACCGGTTCGCGAAGGCGAGCGACTTCGACTGGCAGCTTCGGGATCCGGCGCTCAGCGGGCCGGCTGCCGACGCGCGGGCTGAAGGCGCCAGCCGTGCTGACGAGGTCAGGTGCCGCCCGCTGATGTGCGCAATCGCTCGAGCCGGTCGACGAGCTCCGGCGCCTCCTTCAGTTCGGCGAGTTGTGACAGGTGGTGCCTGACGTAGGCCCAGTCCAGGACGGTGGACTGACGGATCAGCACACCTTCGACGTCGACCCAATCCTTGGGCCTGTCCGCGAAGACCTTGAGGACGATCAGGTCTTCGGCCGAGCACGTTCGCAGCGGCACATCCGGTGGAAACGTGAACATCGTCGAGCGCGCCACCACGGATTCTTCGAACGGCAGACCGCCCAGTGCGATGTCGAGTCCGACTCCCGAAGGCGCACGCAGCAGGACGACGCGATTGTCACGGGCGAAGGCCTCCGCGTCAGGCACCCTGGGCTCGAAAGCGGCGAGGAGGGTGGCCACATACCCCGACTCGTCGGTGAAGCCGGTCAGCAGGGTCAGATCGACGTCGACGGTCTCCCGAGGTTCGCCCCATCGCTGGACGGCCAGGCCTCCGATGAAGCAGTACTTCCAGCGGGCGCCTTCGCACACGGCCTGCAGATCCGCGGCCGCACGGATGAGCGCGTTCATGTCCGTCGAAGGCGTGTGAAGAGTCGCTGCTGCTCGATGAGTCCGGACGTGGGTTTCGGAGCCCGCGGCTCCACCGTGTAGTCGGCCGGGCCGCAGAGCAGGGCAATGGCGGCAAAGGCATCAAGCTGCCTGAGTTCCTGCCGACGGAGACGTTCAAGGGCCGGCCCGGCCCGCTTCCAGGCGGCGACCCATTCCCGCCCCCGGGCACGCTGTTCCGGCGACCAATCGGCGAGTGCGGAGTCCCGGTCGGGCATTGGTCCATTCTACGTCCCGCGATAAGGGCTGGGAGCCCTCAGGAGCCCGCCATTTGTGTCGCCGCGCCAGCGATCGCTTGACATAATTTAGATGTTTAGCTAAATTACGACTCATGAGTCAGGTCTTCAAAGCCCTGTCGGACCCCAGCCGCCGGCGCGTGCTGCAGTTGCTGCGCGAACGACCCATGACGGCCGGCGAACTGGCCGATCACTTCGACGTCTCGAAGCCGACGATGTCGGCGCACTTTGCCGTCCTGCGCGAGGCTGACCTCGTCGACGGCGCGAAGAAGGGGACGACGATCACGTATCACCTGAAGATGTCGGTGCTCGAAGAGGCGCTCCTGGACTTCGCCGAGACGTTCGGCCTCCAGGTGAAGCCGGCGCGCCGATCGGCGACGCCGCGCCGGATCGCCCGGCGGGAGGTGTGACGTGCCTGAGAGGCGAACGTCGCTCGTCTTTGCCCTCGCCTCCATGCTGGCGCTCGTCGGGCTGGCGGCATGGGGGCTCGCGACCGTGCCAGGTCTCCCCCCGCGATGGCTGGTCCCGATCGTGATCGTCGCGGGCCTCTGGACGTACGTCGAGTGGGTGGCGCGGTCGCCCCGGACTGCTTGGACGCCAACCGCCGACATCATGCGGTGGCATCGGACGGTCTTCGGCGTCATCGCCCTCTTCCTGGCCGTGAAATTCGCCGCGCGGCTCGCGTTCACGGCCGAGGCGATCGATCCCGAGTGGATTCCCCTGGCCCGGCGGAGCTTCGGCATCACGGTCGGCCTGATGTTCACCGTCTGGGGAAATTACCTGCCCAAGCTTCTGTCGCCCTGGCCACCCGGACGCGAACCGTTCAACTGGCAGGGGGTCCACCGCTTCGTCGGACGGCTGGTCACCCTGGCGGGGCTGACGGTGATGATCGTGTGGCTCGTGCTGCCGCTCGACATCGCCCGCCTCGTATCCGCAGCCGTCGTGCTCGGCACCTGCCTGATCGTGGTGGGACGCAAGCTCTACTCGGTCGCTACCTGGCCGGTCGAACGCGATCGTCCATTGCCCGGCCGGTAAGCGGCGTTCGCCACGAGCCACCCGAGCATGCCGGTTGTGCCGAGCCGCGCGAGGGGGGTACACTCACAGGCGCACTCGACAGGTCCTGCCACTGATGGATTCACGCCGCCCGCTCACGCCGGCCGCCATCGTTGCCGGCATCGTGCTGGCTGGCGCCGGTGTGCCTGGCTTTCAAGCCGACCAGCGCCCGGTCTTCAGGACGACGGCCGCGCTCGTCGCGGTTGATGTCCAGGTGGTCGACCGATCCGGGCAGCCGGTGGCTGGCCTCAAGCCGGAGGACTTCACCGTTGAACTGAACGGCCGGCGCCGGCGTGTCGTCTCGGCTGAGATGTTCCATCACTCGGCCGGTGTCGCAGGCGCTGCGGGACGCGACCCGGCTGCGGCGCCCGGGGCCGTGCCTGGCGCGCCCGAGGGGCGGAACATCATCCTCGCGATCGACGAGTCCAGCTTCAGGACGCTGAACGCCCTCGCGGCGGTCCAGGCGGTGAAGCGCTTCGTGGGCCGGCTGAATCCTGCCGACCTCGTGGGGCTCTACACGTATCCGGTGCACGGTCCGGAGTTCGTGCTGACGACCGATCACGCGGCCGTGCTCGAAGACCTCTCACACGTCGTCGGCACGCTTCACCTGCCGAGGTCCGAGTACGGTCTGACCGTCTCGGAAATCGCCGATGTCACTGCCGGTGACCGCGACGTGTTGATGTCGATCGCGAGGCGCGTCTGTCCGAACAACCCGAGTTCGTGCAACACCCCGATTCGAGATGAAGCACAGTCGCTCGCCCTGGCCTTCGAGGGACAGGTGTCGCAGAGCGTCAGCGGTCTGCGGACGTTGCTCACGGCGCTGCGCGGCTACGACGGCCGGAAGATCCTGGTGCTCGTGAGCGCCGGCCTGCTCGCCACCGATCGGGTCGGCGCCCGGCCGGACGTCGCGTCCCTCGTCGACTACATCGGGCGCGATGCGGCGGCCGCCAACACCACGCTCTACGTCCTCCACATGGATTCGTCGTTCATCGACGCGTTCTCGCCGCAGGGCGGACGCGTCAGCGCGTCGTTCATGCGCGACGCCGCGGCACTCGGCGCCGGCCTCGAGCGATTCGCCGGCATCGCCGGCGGGACGCTCCTGCGGGTCAGCGCCGGGACCGGCGACGACATGTTCGATCGTGTGCTGCGCGAGACGTCGGCGTACTACCTGCTCGGCGTCGAACCCGAGGAGGAGGACCGGGATGGCCGTCCCCACAGAATCTCGGTCTCGGTCCGCGGCAGAGGCCTCGAGGTTCAGAGCCGGGCGTTCGTCGTGATTCCCGAACGCGGCGGGCTGGACCGCGAGCGCCTTACCGTCCTGCTGGCGGCGGCGTCTGCCAGATGATCTGGCGGATCTTCCAGGTGCCGTCGAGCTTCGCGAGCAGCAGGTAGTCCGATCCCCACGACGCCGTCACCTTGGCGCTGGCCGTCTGATCGAGGACGTCGTAGACCTCGACGGCCTTCACCGACGTATCGCGCTGTCCGTTGGCGTTCCACGTCTTCGCCACCTCGAGCAATTGCTCGAACGACATCTGGCCCGTGCGGTAGCTGCCGTCCTGCTGGCGCATGTAGCCGAACTTGACGAGATCCGGCGCCACGCTCTGGTGGATCAGATCGGTCTTGCCCTCGTACACCGCCGTCACATAGTTGAGCGCTGCCTGCCGCACGGCGGCCTGGTCGGTCGACTGACCGGCGAGCAGGGCAGGCAGGGTGGCCAGCGCGAACGTGGCGGCCAGCAACGTCATCTTCATCGACTTCATCGGCAGGCTCCTCGTGAACACGCACGACGAGTGTATCGTTGCGACGGGACGCGCGCCTGGCGTGGACGGATGCGAACAGTGGGTTTACGCGACGCCGCCCGGGTCTTTCTTCTGTTCGGGCTCGGTGTCGTAACCGGCGCCGGGGCCCGTCCGGTCGCTCACGTCCTGGTCGGTCGCACCTTCGTGGCTGTCCTGCCCGGGCGTCGCACCTTCGGTTTCGGGCTCCCGGGTCTCCCCGCCCTTCTCCCGCTCCTCGCTCGCGTCCCTGGTCGTGTCTGGGCGACTCATACAACTCCTCCTCGGCTGGATGCGAGCTCCCAGCATGACACAGGCGCGGGTGAGGTCAGACCAGGCCCATGGCCCAGAAGGCCCACACCGTCAGAAACGACGCGAGACCGCCGACGAGCGTGACGCCGCCGAAGCCGAAGAGCGCCTCGCGCACCTCCATCCGCGTCAACGACGTGCAGACCCAGAAGTAGCTGGAGTTCACGTACTTGATGATGACCGACCCCGACGCGCCGGCGAGCATCGCGGCCTCGGGGGACAGGCCAAGCGTCCCGAGCATCGGCGCGGTGAGCGACCCGGCGGTAATCACACCGACGGTCGTCGACCCCGTGATCATGTTCCCGATCACGCCGATCGCAAACGGGAGCAGGATGGCCGGCAGGCCGTAGGTCGCAAACAGGCCGGCCACGGCGTCGACGGCCGGCGTACCGCGCAGGATCGCGCTGAGCGATCCGCCGAGCCCGGTGACCACGAGGATCATCGCCGAGGTCTTCAGCCCGTCCTGCACCCACGTGTTCACATGTCCCACCCGCGGTTCTCCGGCCGGCAGATTGCCGATCGCCAGCCAGAGGCCGACCGATAGCGCCACTACGGGCCAGCCCACGTAGGTCAGGATGGCCCGCACGACGTGGTCGTCGGAGAGCGTCAGCGCGGCGAGGCTCTGCGCGCTGATGAGCACGACCGGAATGACGATGGGCGCGTAGGCGCGGAGCGTCGACACGTGGCGTGCCGGGTGGGCGTCGCCGACGACAGGGTCGCCCCTGAACTCGTCGGACGGACCGGTCCTGATGCGGGGGCCGGCGACGTACTGCCCCCAGACCCACCCGGCGATCGAGCCGACCAGACACGCGAGGCTGCCGAACACGATGACGGTGCCGATGTCGGCGCCGAGAAGGGCGGCCGCGGCGAGCGGTCCCGGCGTCGGCGGCACGATGGCATGCGTGAGTTGCAGCGCGCCGACCAGCCCGATGGACATCGTCCCCATGCCGACACCCATCGCGTGCGCGGCGGCGTGCACGAGCGGGTTGAGGATGACGTAGGCGACGTCGGAGAAGATCGCGATACCGAGGATGAAGCCGGTCAGAGTCAGCGCGAACGGCATCCGGGTTGCGCCGACCAGGTTGACCATCGACCGCGTGATCACCTGTACGGCCCCGGTGTGCTTGAGCGCCTCGGCGATGATCGACCCCAGCACGATCACGACGCCGATCTGTCCCAGGGTGCGGCCGAAGCCGTCTTCGAACGCCTCGATGAAGTTGTTGGTTCGGATACCCGGCAGGACGCCGAAGACGAGGATGGGCAGGAGCAGCGCCAGGAAGACGTGCCACTTCCATCGCGTGATGAGGAACATCAGCGCGACGACGACTCCGGCGAAGCCGACGAGCGCGACAAGGACGTTGCTCGTGACGGCGCTGGTGGGATCCATGACCGGGGCAGGCGTCGGCCTCAGCGCGCGGCGAGCCAGTCCATCGCGGCGGCGACGCCGCCCGTCGTGTGCGGCACCCCAGCCAGGCCGAGGCCCATCTCGAAGCCGGCGATCGCGCCGACGAGCGTGAGATCGTTCAGGTCGCCGAGGTGCCCGATGCGCACGACGCGGCGCTTGACCCGGCCCAGGCCCGCGCCGAGCGACATGTCGAACCGGTCGAGGATGACCGTGCGCAACGCGTCGGCATCGTGGCCGTCGGGCAGCCACACGGCCGTCAACGTGTTCGAGCTTGCGCCTGAATCGCGGGGGCAGAGCTCCAGTCCCCAGGCGCTCACGGCACGCCGTGTGGCTTCGCCGAAGCGACGATGTCTCTCGAAGACCGCGTGGAGGCCTTCGGCGAGCAGCATGTCGAGCGACTCGTCGAGGCCGAAGAGCAGGTTGGTCGGCGGCGTGTAGGGCGTGTAACCGGTCTCGTTCGAGACGAGCATCGGCGCCCAGTCCCAGTACGCCTTCCGGAACGTCGATGTCTTCGACGCGGCCAGGGCCCGCTCGCTCACGGCGTTGATGCCGATGCCGGGCGGCAGCATCAGCCCCTTCTGCGAGCCGCTCACCATCACGTCGACGCACCAGGCGTCGTGCTCGTACGGGACCGACCCGAGCGACGAGACCGTGTCGACCATGAGCAGCGCCGGATGGCCGGCCGCGTTCATCGCGTCCCTTACGAGATCGATCCGGCTCGTGATGCCGGTCGAGGTCTCGTTATGGACGACCAGCACGGCTTTGATTGCATGAGCCGTGTCGGCCTCGAGCGCGGCCTGAATCGCGGTGGGATCGGCGGCATGCCGCCAGTCGCTCTCGATCCAGTGGACGTCGAACCCGAGCTTCCGCGCGACGTTGCGCCAGAGCGTGGCGAAGTATCCGGTCTCGACGGCCAGCACCCGATCGCCTCGTGCCAGGGTGTTGACCAGGGCGGCCTCCCAGGCTCCGGTTCCCGACGACGGAAAGAACAGCACGGGATTCGACGTGCGGCAGACCTGCTTCAGGCGCGCGAGGATCCGCAGCACCATCGGTCCGAACTCGGGACCGCGATGATCGATGGTCGGCCGGGCCATCGCGCGCAGCACGCGCTCGGGCACGTTGGTCGGCCCGGGAATCTGCAGAAAGTGGCGTCCGGCGCGATAGCGGGCGGGTGGCACGGTGCGCGCCATTGTACTTGCGGGGCGCCGGCCCGGGAGACGCGGTCATTTGACGAGCTTCGGCAATGAGCCCATACTCGAATCTCCTGCCGAACCTCCTCCTTCCCTCGGCTCGAATGGAGTCGTCATGTTCCTGCGAAGTATCCCCGTCGTCGTCGCGTGCGCCCTGTTGTCGCCCAGCGTCGTTCTGGCTCAGGACGCCGTGCGCACGGATCCAGCTCATTACACGTTGATTGCCGAGAACGCGACCGTGCGCGTGTTGAAGATCAGCTACGGTCCCGGCGAGAAGAGCATCATGCACAGCCATCCGGATGCCATCGTGATTCCGCTGGTCGCGTCCAAGGTGCGGTTCACGATGCCCGACGGCACGGCACAGGATGTCGACATGCCCAACGAGAGCGCCACCTATTCACCGGCCGGCGTCCACACCCCGGCCAACCTGGGCGCGGTCAGGATCGAGGCGGTGCTCATCGAGTTCAAGGGCGCCGCGCCCGGCACCGCGGCGTTGCCGACCGCCCGCCCGGGGATGGCGATGAAGGTCCTTGCCGAGGGCCCGCGCGGCATGGCGTACCGCTCGACGGCTGAGCCGACGTTTCAGGAGCCGGCCGGGACGACACACGACTACGACCAGGTCGTGATTGCCCTTGGCGCCGTGAAGATGTCGCTCACGCTCGAGGGCAAGGCGGCCCGGACGACCTGGGTGCGGGGCGACGTGGAACTCATCGGTCGCGGTGTGCGACACGCGTCGAGCAACGCCGGCAACACGCCCGTCGACTTCATCATCGTCGCGATCAAGTAGGGCCGTTCACAGCGAGAACGTGTACGAGTACTTGACGAGGAGCGTCCGCGCCAACG
>DATKDF010000107.1:0-2249 GCA_035512795.1 Vicinamibacterales bacterium | reverse complement strand
CGGCTGAGTACCGCCGCTCGGCTCGACGTCGACCAGCTCCAGGCCGTTGTTGCGGATGCGGAACATGGACACGCTATCGCTGGCGGCGTTGACCGCGAACAACCAGCGGCCCTGATCCGACATCGCGAGCGCACCCTGATTGCCGAGGCCCGCGCCGGTGCCAAGGCCGCCGGTGGCGACGGCCGAGCCCGCCTCGAGCTGGTCGTCGGCGCGGCGGTTGAAGACGAGGATTTCGTTGCCCGTCGTCGCGTTGGTCATGGTATAGACGGCGCCGACGACCGTCCGCTCGAACCCGCGGCCTTGTGCGTAGACGCCGGCGGCCGACGCGGCCAGCACAAGCGTGGTAAGAGTGTAGAGAACTCGATGCGTCACCATGGACTCCCTCCTCCGGCACGGACGGCGGCCTGCCGTCCGGGGGCCGCCCGCATGCGAGCGCCTGGAGACGTGAACAACGGAGGCCGCCAAAGAGTTCCCGGCGGGCCGGCCCGGTGACCGACCGCCGGTCGGCCTTCGAGCAGGTGGCGATGCCCGTGGCGCCGGCGCTTCTGCGCACGGCGCGACGCCTCGTCCCCGGCGATGATGCCGACGACCTCGTGCAGGAGACGTTCCTGCGTGCCTACCGGACCTTCGACAGCTTTCGGCCGGGAACCAACGGCAAGGCGTGGTTGTTCACTATCCTGTATTCGATCGTGGCCAACCGCTGGCGGCAAGAGTCGCGCAGGCCTGTGCTCCAGTCGCTCGACGCCGGCGACCAGCGATTCGCCGACGCGCTCTCAGCCGATTTGCCGGGGCCTGACGTCCTGTACGGCCAGGCCGAACTGCGTGCGGTCATCGATCGAGCCCTCGAAGGTCTACCCGAGGAGTTCCGCGCGACCCTGCTGCTCGTCGACATCGAGGGACTGACCTACGAAGAGGCCGCCGCAGTCACTGCCAGCCCGGTGGGCACGGTTCGCTCGCGGCTGTCACGGGCCCGGCGGCAGATGTTCGTGACACTCCAGAGCAACGGTGCAGGCGCGCGCACGCAGACGGACGGTGGACGATGATCGATTTCGACCGCCATCCGACCGACCTGCTGAACGCGGCGCTCGACGGCCGCCTCGATGCGGAGGACCGCGCGGCCCTGAACGATCACCTGGCCGGGTGCGAGCCGTGCCGGCGCGAACTGGCCGCGCTCGAATGGACGCGCGCCCAGTTGACGACGGCCGTCGACGTTGCCGATCTGCCGCCTGACTTCACGGACCGCGTGAAGTCGACGCTGGACCAGGTCGACGCGGAGGGACCGGCGCTTGCGCCGCCGGCGCCCGGCGCCACGGGTCGCCGATGGTGGTGGGCCGCGGCAGTCGCGGCAGCCGCCGCGATCCTGGTCGTCGCCTGGGCCGGTCCGTGGTTCCGGCCCGTGCCCGTGCCGGCGGCCGTCGCCGCGGACCTGCAGGCGTTCGGCGTCAGCGCCCTGCCGCTCGAGTTGGCCACCTCGTCCCCGGCCGAGCTCGAGGCACACCTGCAGGCCGCCAACCTCGGCTTCCCGGTCCGCGTGTTCGACTTCGGCATGATGAACCTCGCCCTCACGGGCGGCGGCGTCCACCGCGTCGACGACGAACGGAGCGCACTCATGGCGTACCGCGGCGCGGACGGCACGCTCGTGATCTGCCAGATGTACCGGGGCACGACCGCCGACCTGCCCGAAACCGCCGACGTACGACGCCACAACGAGATGGACTTCTTCGTCTACCAGGAAGGCGGGGCGTCCCTGATCTTCTGGCAGGAAGGCGACGTGGTGTGCGTGCTGGCTGCTACCGGCGACGTCGAGGCCGCCGTGCAACTGGCGTACGCCAAGGCCATCAAGGTCTGACTCCGGTCCCGCTCCAAGGACCGCACATCGAGCCCTCAACAGGATGGCGGCTCGAGGTACAGGAGCCGCAGGAACGCGTCGACGCCGCGGAGGAACGGGCGCAGCACGCCTCATGATAGCGCCGAGGCCCAAGCGGCGGCCTGCAAGACCAGGCCGCCCTGCGGCAGATCCGATGCAGGGCGGACTGAACTCACAGTCCGTCGCTCGGGTCTGCAGCGCGTCCCGACCTGATTGCGAGCGACCGCCGATGCTGCGGCGCGCTGGTGGGCGACCGGCTCAGAAAGCGACCCGGACGAAGACGCCCATGCCGGACCGCGAACCGCGTCTCTGTCCGCCTGGGGTCACGTATATCGTCGTTCGTGTAAACAGGCTGTAATCGATCCGGGCACCAATGAGCGCC
>DATKDF010000106.1:0-2382 GCA_035512795.1 Vicinamibacterales bacterium | reverse complement strand
AGTTCTTCGACTACATCTGGCCGGCGATGATGCAGATCCGCAACGAAGTCTCGATGATGCGGTATCGGTCGAGCAACGCCTTCTCGTGTCCGATGGTCATCCGCACGGCCATTGGCGGGTACCTGCGCGGCGGCGCGCCGTACCACAGCCAGTCCGGCGTCAGCATCTTCGCGCACTGCCCGGGCATTCGCATCGTGTTTCCCTCCAATGCCGTGGATGCGGCCGGGCTGCTCCGCACGTCGATACGTTGCGACGACCCGGTGATGTTCCTGGAGCACAAACACCTGTACCGCCAGACCTACAACAAGAGCGAGTACCCCGGCGCCAACTACATGATCCCGTTCGGCAAGTCGGCCGTGAAGCGCGCCGGCACCGACGTCGTCGTCGTCACCTGGGGCGCGCTCGTCCAGCGGTCGCTCCTGGCGGCGCAGCAGGCCGAGAAGGACGGGGTCAGCGCCAGGGTCATCGACCTGCGGACGATCCTGCCCTTCGACTGGGACGGGATTGCCGCGGCGGTCAAGGAGACCAGCCGCATCATCATCGCGCACGAGGATCAGCTCACCTGCGGCTTCGGTGCGGAGCTGGCTGCGCGCGTCGCGAGCGACCTGTTCGAGTACCTCGACGCACCGGTGCGTCGGGTCGGCGCGATGGACACGCCGGTGGCGTACTGTCCGGACCTGGAAGAGGCGATCCTGCCGGGATCAGCCGATGTCCTCGAAGCGATTCTCGAAACCGCGCGCTACTAGCGCCGCCGGCCTCGTGGCCGGCCTGCTGGTCACCGCGATGGTCGCGGCCGGGCCGGCGCCGGCGCCGACGGTCGAGATCCTCACCGCCACCGGCGGGTTGCCGGCCCACATCGCCGGCCGCTTTCAGGAACCCATCGGATTCGGCATGACCCCGGCCGGCGAATACGTCGTCCTCGATCGGCGTGCGCATACGGTGTATGCAGTCGATCGCGCCAGGCGCGATCTGCGACAGGTCATCCGGATCGGCTTCGAGGAAGGCAAGCTGCTCGGTCCAGCCGTCCTGGCGCTCGGGCCTGACGACATCGTGGCGGTCGCCGACGGCCCGCATGGCGCCGAGCGGATCCAGTACTTCGGCCTCGACGGCACGTTCCTTGGCGGTTTCCACCTCGGCCGGGTCCGCACGCCGGGCATGGCGGTCGGTCCGTTCCGGGTGAACGGCATCGACTCGATGGCCTTCACGGGCCGCTCGTTCCTCGTCAGCCGCCCGGCCCTCGGCGCGCTGTTCACCGAGTACGAGCTCTCGGGCACGATCCGCCGGCACGTCGGCACGCTGCGCGCGACCGGTCAGGAATCGGATCCCGAAGTGCACCAGGCCCTGAACGGCGGCCTGCCGCTCGTCGATCCGACCGGCGGGTTCTACTTCGTCTTCCATTCCGGCCGGCCGATGTTCCGGAAGTACACGGCCGACGGGCAGCTCGCGTTCGAACGCCACATCGAAGGCCCCGAACTCGACCGCTTCATCAATGCCCTGCCGACCGAATGGCCGTCACCGAGGGCCCGAAGCGAGCGGCGCCCGGTCGTGGAGCCGCTCATCAGGGCCGCGGCGGTCGATCCCGCCGGACGACTCTGGATCTCGCTCGGCGAGCCGTACACGTACGTCTACGATCCGGCCGGCGAGAAGGTGCGGACGATCCAGTTCCGCGCCGCCGGCCTCGTCGCGCCGACGAGCCTCTTCTTCGCGGCCGATGGACGACTGCTCGTCACACCCGGGTGTTACGAGTTCCGGACCAGCCCGGAGTAGGGCCCATGTCTCAACCCGGCCTGCGCCAGTCGCTCACGCTGACGCACGCGACGGCGATGGTCATCGGCACGATCATCGGCGCGTCGATCTTCGTGCAGCCGTCGGAGATCACGCGCCTGATGCCGTCAGTCGCCGGCATCATCACGGTCTGGATCGCCGCGGGCGTGCTGACGCTCTTCGGCGCGCTCGTGTGCGCGGAACTGGCGTCGGCGTTTCCGCACACGGGCGGCGTGTACATCTTCCTCCGCGAGTCGTTCTCGCCGGTCGTCGGGTTTCTCTGGGGCTGGGCGATGTTCTGGGTGATGCACACGGGCATCATCGCGGCGATTGCCGTGGTCTTCGCGCGCTATGCCGCGCACTTCGTGGCCATGGACGACCTCGGGCTGCGGCTCACCGCCGTCGGGGTCATCGTCGTCCTCTCGGCCGTCAACTACGTGGGCGTGCGGCACGGTGGATTCGTGCAGAACGTCTTCACGGCCGCCAAGCTCGCCGCCATCGTGGCCATCGTGCTCGCGGGCCTGGCGTGGGCCGGTGCGGTGACCGTGCCGCCAGCCGACACTACCGGCGCAGTCACGCTGAACGGGTTCGTGCTGGCCGTGGCCGCCGGGCTCTTCG
>DATKDF010000105.1:0-18351 GCA_035512795.1 Vicinamibacterales bacterium | reverse complement strand
CGGGCCCGGCGGGCTGGGCGTCGCCGCCGCCCCGCCCGGCGCCGCGGCCTCCGCCGCCGCCGCCGCGTCGCCCCTGTCCACCCGGCTGAAACGCCGGTCCGCTCGGCAGGCCGACGCCGCCGGCGCCCTGCTGCGCCTGTCGGCCGAACGGCAGACCGGGCCGGCGCAGGAACACGATGGTGCCGTCGGCCATCCACACCGGGCTCGTGTCGAAGTCGACGTCGGGCGCCATGTAGGTCAGCTTCCGGGTCGTGTTGTCGGCGACGACGACGAAGCTGTGGTCGGTGCGATGAGAGACGAACGCGACGTGCGCGCTGTCGGGTGACCACGACGGGTTGCTGCTCGTGCCCCACGCAGTGATGAACGGCTCCTCGCCGCGGTCGCGCGCCGACGCCGGGCGATTCCGGGCGGTGCTTACGCGGTAGATCTGGCCATCGCGCGCAAAAAGCACCCAGCGGCCATCGGGGGAGAGCCGATACCCGGCGCCCTCGGTCAGTCGCCACGCGCCGCCGCCATTCGAGCTGGTGGCCCAGATCTCGCGGCGCGCACCGTCGGGACTGCTCAGTGGGTTGGCAACCCATCCCTCGCGGTTCGGCGCGTGACCACGCACGAACGTCACCACCGAACCGTCGTCCGAGATCTGCGCGTCGGCCATGTCGATGCCGTCGTCGTCGAGAAACGCCGTCAGGCGCACGGGACGGAAGTCGGGCGCGGCGGCCGTGTAGACGTTGCGCCTGCCCTCGTCATACGAAATCCAGGCCAGCCGTTCGGCCTTCGCAGCCGATACGAGCGTGTGCGGAAAGGCCGGCGAGACGAAGGCGGCGGGCGCCAGTTCCCGCGATGTCTGGGCGCCGAGGTTCGAACCGGCAAGCCAGAGCACGGCCCCCGCCAGGCCGACGACGTACGCGGGGCGGAGCTTGGTCATGGACGTTCCTCCAGGAGCTGCGGTGAACACCGGGATTCTACGCGATCGGTCCGGCGCGCATCGCGCCAGTCTAGCGGCCCTTTACTTCGGATTCATTTCGTGGAGAATAAGAAGTCCCGCCTGCCGACTCCCGGTCCCGGGACACCTGTTCATTCATCACCGGTTTCTTACTGAAAGAAGGGGAGCGCCAGCCATGGGCTCGTCAGCACTGCAGGGGGCGACAGAAAGCATCATTGCCTGGGGCACGGCCAGCCGGGCGGCCGGGCCGCGGCCCAAGGCGACCGAGATCTTCGGATCGCTCACGTTCAACGACTCGGTGCAGCGGCAGCGGCTGCCGCGCGATGTCTATCGCGCTCTGCGGCGGGCGACGACCCACGGACAGGGACTGAGTGACCCGGCGGCTGAAGTGATCGCGGCGGCCATGAAGGACTGGGCCGTCGAACACGGCGCCACGCACTTCACCCACTGGTTTCAGCCGATGACGGGCATCACGGCCGAGAAGCACGACGCGTTTCTCGTGCCGACCGCCGACGGTCGCGCCGTGACCGAGTTCAGCGGGCGGGAGCTGGTCAAGGGCGAGCCCGATGCCTCGAGCTTCCCGTCGGGCGGCATGCGGTCGACCTTCGAGGCGCGCGGCTACACCGCCTGGGATCCGACCAGTCCGCCGTGGCTGCTGATGTCTCAGAACGGCACGACGCTGGTCATTCCGACGGTGTTCGTCAGCTGGACCGGCGATTCGCTCGACAAGAAGACGCCGCTCCTCCGGTCGATCGAGGCGCTGTCGAGACAGGCCGTCCGCATCCTGCGCCTCTTCGGGTCGAAGGCCGAGTACGTCTCGACCACCTGCGGGCCCGAGCAGGAGTACTTCCTGATCGATCGGCACTTCTACTTCGCGCGGCCGGACCTCATCAACGCCGGCCGGACGCTCTTCGGCGCCCGGCCGCCGAAGGGCCAGGAACTCGAAGATCAGTACTTCGGGTCGATTCCCGACCGCGTGCTGGCCTTCATGCAGGACGTCGAGACCGAGCTCTACAAGATGGGCGTGCCGGTCAAGACGCGGCACAACGAGGTGGCGCCGAGCCAGTACGAGATCGCGCCGGTCTTCGAGGGCGCCAACGTGGCCACTGATCACCAGATGATGACGATGGAAGTACTGCGGCGCGTGGCGCCGAAGTACGGCCTGGCCTGCCTGATGCACGAGAAGCCGTTCGCGGAGCTCAACGGCAGCGGCAAACACGTCAACTGGAGCATGGTCGACGACCAGGGCAACAACCTGCTCAATCCCGGCGACACGCCGGACGAGAACATCCAGTTCCTCGTCTTCTGTGCGGCCATGCTCCGCGCCGTGGACACGTGGCAGGGCCTGCTGCGGATGTCGATTGCCAGCGCCGGCAACGATCACCGCCTCGGCGCCAACGAGGCACCGCCGGCCATCATCTCGGTCTTTCTCGGCGAGATGCTGTCCGACGTCTTCGAACGGGTGGAGAAGGGCGGCGCGAGGTCTGCGCGGACGGGCGGCCTGCTCGATACGGGGGTGTCGGTGCTGCCGAAGCTCTCGCGCGATGCCGGCGACCGCAACCGCACGAGCCCGTTCGCATTCACCGGCAACAAATTCGAGTTCCGCGCCGTGTCGGCCAACCAGAGCATCGCCTTCCCCAACATCGCCCTGAACATCGCGATGGCCGAGTCGCTCGACTACATCGCCACGGAACTCGAGAAGGCCCTGAAGACGAAGAAGACGTTGAAGCAGGCCGTCAAGGCGCAGCTCATCCGGCTCGTCAAGGACCACCGCCGCATCGTGTTCAACGGCAACGGCTACGCCGAGGCGTGGCGCAAGGAGGCGAAGAAGCGCGGCCTGCTGAACCTCACGAACACCGTCGACGCACTGCCGGAGCTCATCAAGCCGACGGTCGTCGAGCTGTTCGAGCGGTACAAGGTGCTGAACGCGCGCGAACTGCGCGCCCGCTACGAGGTGGCCGTCGAGACCTACGTGAAGACGGTCAACGTCGAGGCGCAGCTGATGGTGCTGATGGCCAACCGGTACATCACGCCGTCGGCCCTGCGCTACCAGGAACAGGTGGCACGGACCGTGATCGCCTCGCGCGAGGCGGGCGGGTCCACACGGGAGAGCAAGAAGCTGCTCGACCGGCTGTCGAAGCTGACCGACGACTTCCGTACCCGCACCGAGGCGCTCGCCGCGGCCCTGGCCGAGGCGCCCCACGGCGGCGACACACACGCGAAGTACATGCGAGACACGATCGTCCCGGCCATGGCCGCCCTGCGGGAGGTCGGCGACCGGATCGAGGTGCTCACGCCCCACGATGTGTGGCCGCTGCCGACGTACCGGGAAATGCTCTTCGTCAAATGAGCAAGTGCGCTTCGAGTGCTTGTCACTCCGCCCGTATTCCGTCGATCGGATTCACACGCATCGCGCGAAGCGCGGCGGGCACACAGGCCACGAGCGTCGCGACGAGGAGCACGAGCGACGCCGTGCCCGTGGAGGTGATGTCGGCCGGCGAGACGTCGAAGAGGACGCGCGACAGCAGGCCGCGGCTCACCTGGACGATGACGACGCCGGCGACGAGCCCGACGACCGCGAGGACGGCGCCCTGCCGGACGACGCCCAGGCCGATCGAGCCGGGTCGCGCGCCAAGCGTCAGCCGAATGGCCAGGTCGCGGCGCCGGAGCGCCACGAGCCACGCGAAGAGACCGTAGACACCGAGGGCCGCCAGCAGGCTCGCGAGCGAGCCGAAGAAGATGAGCAGCGTCATCAGCAGCCGCGGCTCGGCCGACCGTGTCCGCACGCGTTCCTCCCATGTGGTGACAGCCGTGAGCGGCAGCGTCGGCGCGATCTCGCGCAGCGTCTCGCGCAGGGCCGTGACGGCCGCCGCCTGATCGGCTGCCGCCATCGTCACGAACATCGACCGGAACGTGAACTGACGAGCGGGAAAGTAGATGGCCGGTTCGACCGGTTGCCCGATGGGCACGTTGCGCACGTCGGCCAGGACGCCCACGATCTCGAGGCGGCCGGGCTGGATTCGCCCGTCGACCGAACCTGCCAGCAGGTTCCGGCCGAGAGGGCCGATGCCGCCGACCTGCATCACCAGGGCAGACCGAAGCGGCTCACGCCCGGTCAGATACCGCTCGACGAATGTCTCGTTGACGAGGACCCTCGCCGGCACGGTCGTGTCGTCACGCGACGTGAAACTCCGGCCCGAGACGACACGCGCGCCCATCGACTCGAGGTAGCCGTCCATGACCGAGATGATCTGCACCTGCGGCGCTTCGTCGGCGCGCGGCACGGAATCGCCTTCGATCGTGAACGGGATCCGCCAGCCCGCCTCGAACGGCAGGAAGTTGGTCGCGCCGGCCTGCCGGATACCCGGCTGCTCGCGCAGCCGGTCGATGATGCGTTCCCAGGTCGTGCCGACATCCGGCCAGTTGGGATACGCCTGACCGGACACCTGGACGCTCGAGATCACCGCGCGCTCGTTGGTGACCCCGGTCGGCACCTCGGTCATGTTGGCCACGGTGCGCACGAGCAGACCCGAGCCAACGAGCAGGGCGGCGGCCAGAGCCACTTCGGCCGACACGAGGCCGCGGTAGAGCCAGCCTGTCGAGTGTGACGTGCCGCGGTCGCCGGCCCTGAGGCCGGCGACAAGGCTCCGTCGAATGACGACGAACGCCGGCACGAGCCCGAAGAACACGGTGGTGCCGAGCGCGATGGCCAGCGCAAAGGCCAGCGCCCCGGC
The DNA here is from genome assembly GCA_035512795.1 of Vicinamibacterales bacterium. Classification (GTDB taxonomy): domain Bacteria; phylum Acidobacteriota; class Vicinamibacteria; order Vicinamibacterales; family SCN-69-37; genus DATKDF01. Next base: position 13,674 of record DATKDF010000105.1, on the reverse strand, counting down.
GTCCATCGTCACGTTGGCCAGGCGCGGAATGTCCACCGGCGTCAGAGCCTTGACGAGTGGCAACGCCACGGCCGCGGCCAGGGTGCCGACGACCGCACCGGCCATCGAGAGCACGGCGGCTTCAGCCAGGAGCTGGATGATCAACTGACGCGGCGCGGCGCCGAGGGCCGTGCGCACCGCCATCTCGCGTTCGCGCGAGAGCGCTCGCGTCAGGAGCAGCGACGCGACGTTGAGCGCCGCGATGGCCATCAGCAGACCGACGGCCCCGAAGAGCACGATGAGTGCCGGCCGGTAGTAGCCGAGCTGGTTGTCGAGGAGCGTCACCAGCCGCACGCTCCAGCCCTGGTTGGTGGCGGGGAAGTCGTTGGCCAGGCGGGTGGCGAGGCCCGTCATCGCGGCGTCGGCCTGTTCGAACGTCACGCCCGGCGCGAGCCGCGCCACCGCCTCCATGAAGTGCGCGGCGCGGCTGTGCTGCGTGAAGTCCCAGCGCGACCGCTGCCAGATGTCGATGTCGTCGGGGAAGTGGAAGTCGGGGGGCATGACGCCGACGATCTGGTACGGCACGCCGTTCAACTGGACCGAGCGTCCGACCAGCGCGGGGTCGGCCTGGTAGCGGGTCCGCCAGAACCGGTCGCTGACGACGGCGATGAGGTTGGAGCTGAACATCGGGTCGTCGTCCGGAAACCCGGGTCCGAGCTCGGGGCGGACACCGAGCAGGCCGAACAGGTTGTTGCCCACTTCAATCGTCGTCACACGGATCGGATCGGCGCCCGGCTCGCTCAGGTTGACGTCGGGCCGCCACCAGGCTGCGGCATCGTCGAACACGTCGAGCTGGTGGACGTCCATGAAGTTCACCGGCGACAGCGGCTCGTGCGACAACCCGCGCTCGACGTTCGTGTCCCACCAGGTGATGAGCCGATCGGGCTGGCGATAGGGCAGCGGTGTCAGCAGGACGCCATCGACGATGCTGTAGACGGTGACGCTGGCGCCGACGCCGAGACCGAGTACGAGCACGGTGACGAGCGCAAGCGCGCGCTGCTGCGTGAACTGGCGCAGCGCGAGGCGAAGGGCATGACCCATGAGCAGACTCCGGAGTGAGAACGCGCGGGACGCGGCAGCCAGGTCGGCAACCGTCACGCCCTCGCGGACGCGCCGGCCGGACCAGACGAGATCGGTGAGAGACGACGAGCGCAGGGCGGCGAGCGCACGTTCGCGCGCCGCATCGGGCGACGCGCCCTCGGCGCGCGCCGTCTGGTAGAGGTCGTCGAGGTGGCTGGCCAGTTCGTCGGTCGTCTGCAGCGGCAGCCGGTCGGCGCCGGTCGAGGCCGCATGCTGCCGGACGATGGCGCGCCAGTCGGCGAGGGTCATGGTGCGATCAGGCGTAACGGACGCCGGCCACGCGGCCGATCGCCTCGACGAAGCGGGCCCACTCGGCGCGCTGGGTGTCGAGCACGCGCCGGCCCTTGTCGGTCATCCGGTAATGACAGCGCCGGCGCTGGCCGGCCTTCTCAATCCACCGGCCGCGAATCCAGCCGCGGTCCTCCATGCGGTAGAGCGTGGCGTAGAGCGACGCCAGGGTGAACGAGAGGGTGCCCTCCGACTGGGTCTCGATGCGCCGGGCCAGTTCGTAGCCGTGCAGGTCCTCCTGCTCGAGAAGCGCGAGAATCAGGAGTTCGGTGCTGCCCTTCTTGGCCTCGGCGATGGCGCTCTTTGGCGACATGATGGACAACTATATATAACGATCAAGGGCAGGTTCAAGGTTCCACGGTTCCGGGCGCCGGGTTCCGCGTGTCCGGGGAAGGGCGGCTGCCCGCTTCAGCGGTTCAGGAGCCGCTCGACGAGCGCTTCGGTCACCTCGTCGAGCGACGAGATGACGACGTCGGCCCGTTGGAGGGCGGTGGCGGGATAGCTCGTCGTGATGGCGATGGTCCGGAGGCCGGCGGTGCGGGCCGCGTCGAGGCCCCACGTCGAGTCTTCGATGGCCACGGCCGACGTCGGTGCCACGCCCAGCCGGCGGGTGGCTTCGAGGTACGAGTCCGGGGCCGGCTTGCTCGCGGCCACGTCGTCGGCGCCGATGATCGCGCCGAAGGCCGGCGTCAGGCCGGCGCCGTCGAGGATGGTGACGATCTCGTGCCGGAGCGCGCCCGAAGCAATCGCCAGGGGGAACCGGGCGCCGAGCCGCGCGACGCACGACGGAGCCGCGGGGAAGAGCGCGGCGCCCGCGCCGAGGAGGGCGGCGAATCGCCGGGCCTTGGCCTCGAGGATCCCGGCCAACGTGCCCGCGTCGAGCGTCACACCGCGATCGCGCGCCAACTGGACGACCAGGCCACGGTCGTCGTACCCGAGGTAGTCGGCGTAGTAGGTCGCCTCGTCGAGCGGCAGGCCGCACGGCGCCAGCACCTCCTGGAACCCCCGGAGATGCAGCCGTTCGGTGTCGGCCAGCACCCCGTCGAAGTCGAAGACGACGGCGCGGACGGCCGTCATGACGGCGGCAGGCGTTCGCCGGCGCGGATCGGGATGGTCAGCCGGTTCTCGCGCGGGGGCAGCGGGCACACCCACCGGATGTCGTAGACGCAGTTGGGGTGATACGCGCGATTGAAATCGAGGTCGTAGACGCCCGACGTCGTGCGGGTGAGGTCGAGGTACCGGCCGCCCTTGTAGGTTTCCGGACCGCTCGTCGCGTCGCCGAACGGGACGAACAACCGCGTGACCGTGCGTGCGTCGGCCGGTACAAACGCGGTCAGCGCGTAGGACGTGCCGCCGATCGTGAAGCCGAGCGCACCCACCTTGCGGACCCGGTCGGCCGCCGCGCCGGTCGTCTGCAGATCGATGATGATGGGCGGGATGGCGGGCTCTTCGCGGAGCGAGGCCGGCACGCGCAGCGTCGGGTCGATCGGGTAGTACGGCAGTCCCGTGAATCGCGCCCGATCCTCGGGCGGCAGCGGCGATTCGTCGCTCGCGCGGAAGAACTGATCCTTCTCGGCCCGGAACGCCAGAATCTGTTCTTCGTACGGACGGGCATCGGTCGGCGGCGGCGGGCCGGAGGTGCAGCCGACGCCAACCGAGAAAGCCATCAGAGCGGGCAGCAGTCGTCTCACGGGAACGGGTACCTCCGGCGGTCCACGACGACATCGGCGATGCGTCGGTTGGTCGCAATGATGTCCAGGCCGTCGCCCGCCAGCGGGGCGTCCAGGCGCTCGCGGAGCGACGCGGCGTCGGCGCCGGTGGCGAGTGCGGCGACGAGGACATCGACATGCGTTCGCGCCCGCTGCCGGGCCTCGTCCGCGATGATCGCCGCCGCGTCGGCGTGCAGCGACGCGAGGGCCGTCTGGCTCGCCGCGGCCGCCGCAGCCCGCAGCGCCGCGCTGTCGGCGCCGAACGCGTCGATGACGAGGTCCGCGAGCCGCATGACGACCTCCTGCTCCTCTGCGAGGCCATCGCCGTGACGGGCCACGGCCAGGTTCAACAGCTCGACTGCCGTTGCCTTGAGGACGTCCGGCGTCGACACGGCCGGTCGACTCCGGGGGTCTCGGGCGGCGCCGAGCGACAGCGCACCGGCGCGCGCGCGCTTGACGAGCAGACCCGGTATCAGCAGGCGGTTGATCTCGTTCGTGCCCTCGAAGATCCGGTTCACTCGCGCGTCGCGCAGCCGCCGTTCGGCCGGATAGTCGCGCACGAACCCGTTGCCGCCGTGGATCTGGACGTTCTCGTCGACCACCGCGTCGAGCATCTCGCTCGACGCCACTTTCAGAATCGACGCTTCGAGCGCGAACTCTTCGAGCACGCGGGCGACCGACGCCGGATCGCCCGGTGTCGCAGCGATGGCCTCGTCGATGAGCCCCGTCGTCCGATACAGCATGCTCTCGACGGCAAAAAGCGCCGTCGTCATGTCCGCCAGCTTCGATCGGACCGCGCCGAACGAGGCGATGGGCTGGCCGAACTGCCGGCGCGTCGAGGCGTAGGCGGCTGCCTCGGCAATCGCCGGCCGTGCGCCGCCCGTGCACATCGCAGCCAGCTTGAAGCGACCGTAATTGAGGACGTTGAACGCGATCTTGTGCCCCCGGCCCACCTCGCCCAGCAGGTTCGCCGCCGGCACCCTGACGTCGGCCAGGACGACGGGCGTGGTCGACGAGCCGTGCAGGCCCATCTTGTGTTCTTCCTTGCCGCTCGTCACGCCCGGCTGGCCCCGCTCGACGATGAACGCAGTGAAGTGCTCGCCGTCGACCTTGGCAAAGACGATGAAGAAGTCGGCGAACCCGCCGTTGGTTACCCAGAGCTTCTCGCCCGTCAGGCGCCAGGACCCGTCAGGCTCGCGTGTCGCGCGCGCGCGGGCGCCGAGTGCGTCCGAGCCCGAGGCCGCTTCGCTCAGGCAATACGCCCCGATGATCTCGCCCGAGACGATGCGCGGCAGCCAGGCGGCCTGCTGCTCGGGCGTGCCGAAGCAGAGGATCGGCACGATTGCGAGGCCCGTCTGGGCGCCAAATGTCGTGGCAAACGACGGCACCGCACCGACCGCTTCGGTGGCGACGACCGACGCCGCCTTGTCGAGCCCCGCGCCGCCAGCCGACTCCGGCACGTCAGTGCCGAGGAGGCCGAGCTCACCGGCGCGCACGATCAAGCGGCGGGCGGTGTCCCAGTCTTTCGCCTCGAGGGCCGGAAGGGCCGGCGCCACTTCCTGGTCCACGAACTCGGCCGCCATCTGCGCGATGAGCCGGTGCTCGTCGCTCAGCCGTTCGGGTGTGAAGACCGCGGCCGGATCGGTGGCGGTCACGAGCCAGTCGCCGCCGCGGCGGGCCGTCGTCACTCCGCGTCTCCCAGGAGGTCCTCGAGCGCCTCACCTACCTCGACGGTGTGTCCGTCGAACAGGTGATTGGCGCCGTCGATCACGACCAGTTCCTTGGGGTCCCTGAGCCGCGCGTAGAACGCCCAGAGATCTTTGACCGGACACAGCTCGTCGGCGCTGCCCTGCACGAAGAACTTGGGCTTGTCGGTTTCCAGAGTCCGAGTGAACTCGTAGCCGCGTCCCGTGACCGGCGGGGCCAGGCCGATGAGAGCCGACACCCCCGGCGTTTCGGCGCCCACCTCGAGGGCGACCCACGAACCAAAGGAGAAACCCGCCGCCCAGAGCGGTGCGTCGGGAAAGCGGGTTGTCATGTACGCGAGACCCGCCCGGAAGTCGTCCTGTTCGCCGGCGCCGTCGCCAAACGTGCCGTCGCTCCGGCCGACGCCCCGGAAGTTGAACCGGAGCACCGCGCAGCCAATCCGCGCCAGTCCCTTGGCACCCTGGTAGACAGCCTTGGTGTGCATGGTGCCTCCGTGCTCGGGGTGGGGATGGCCGAAAACCACGGCGGCTCGCGGCGCACCGCCGGCCGGCTGGTCGTCCAGAATCGCTTCGAGAACGCCGGCCGGGCCGGCCAGATCGACGTGCATCGTCAATATCTTACGGGGAAGCCAGGCCGGGCCGGGGGATGGCCGCCCAGCCGGCCGGTCCCCCGCGCCGGGGCAGTCCAGTCGAGTACTGCATCCTGGGTGTAACGCCGCCTCAGGGGTGTGCGTATTGTCCGATAGACCCGACAGCGCGGCCGATGCCAGCCAGCCAGAGGGAAGGCACTCCCCGGAGGAGTGGTAGTGACGGAGATGCTAGGACAATCAGAACAACACGCGCTCGTGACCCGACTCAACCGCATCGAGGGGCAGATCCGCGGCATTCGCCGCATGGTCCAGGAGCCCCGCCTGTGCGTGGAAATACTGCAGCAACTGGCCGCGGCTGAGGCGGCGCTCAACCGGATCAGCCTGGCGATTTTTCGCTACCACGTGGACAATTGCGTCACCGATGGCGTCTCGAAGGGCGACGTCGAGCGCAAGAAGCAGCTGAACGAACTGGTCGATATTTTCGACCGCTTCGCCAAGTGATCGTCCACGCCGTGTTCGGATAGAGGCCGTCCCTGCCGGTTGACGACCGGCAGGGCGTTCTATAATCGCCGCCACCATGCGTGGGCGGCCCCGCCTGGCGGCACTCGGATTTGCCGCCGCATTTCTGCTGACATCGCTCGACATCGCCTTGCCGGCCCAGGCGCCAGCCTCGCCTCGGGCCGGGCTCGACCTGGCCCGCCTCGACCGCATCGACACGACGGTCGAACAGGCCATCGCCGAAGGCCAGTTGCCGGGCGCGGTGGTCCTCGTCGGCCGGGGCGACGACGTGGTCTGGCGGAAGGCGTACGGCCTTCGCGCGGCGCTGCCGTCTCCCGAGCCGATGACGCTCGACACGATTTTTGACCTGGCGTCACTCACCAAGGTCGTCGCGACCACCACCGCGGTCATGATGCTGGTCGAAGACGGCCGCCTGCGGTTGTCGGATCGCGTGGCCGACCGTGTGCCCGGGTTCGAACGGCACGGCAAGGGCCGCATCACGATTCGCGATCTGCTGACGCACATGTCCGGCCTGCGGCCGGACGTCGATCTCGACGAGCCCTGGGTCGGCTACGACGAGGCGATCGCGCTCGCGATCGACGAAGTGCCGGCCGACCCGCCGGGGCGCCGGTTCGTGTACTCGGACATCGGCTTTTTCGTGCTCGCCGACATCGTCTCGCGCCTGGAGGGCCGGCCGTTCGACGTCGTGGCGCGCGAGCGGATCTTCGAGCCCGCCGGCATGCGTGAGACGATGTTCCGGCCGCCGGCGTCGCTTGCCGGCCGGATCGCCCCGACGCAGGTGTGCACCGAGTACGGCTGGCCGTGCGACGGGCCGGACATGCGGATGCTGCGAGGCGTCGTGCACGATCCGACGGCGCGGCGGATGCAGGGCGTGGCCGGGCATGCCGGGCTGTTCAGCACGGCCGACGACCTCGCCCGGTTCGCGCGCCTGCTGCTCGGCGGCGGCGCGATCGACGGCACGCGGCTTCTGTCGCCGCTGGCGGTGGCCCGGATGACGTCGCCGTCGACGCCCGAGGGCGAACCGGCGGTGCGCGGGCTCGGCTGGGACCTCGACTCGGCGTTCTCGTCGAACCGCGGGGAACTCCTGCCGCTTGGTTCGTTCGGGCACACGGGCTTCACGGGCACGTCAATCTGGATCGATCCGGCCACGGGCCTGTTCGTGGTCTTCCTGTCGAACCGCGTACATCCGGACGGCAAGGGCGACGTCACCGCGCTTCGCGCGCGCGTCGCGACGTTGGCCGCCTCGGCGCTGGTCGATGCCGTGCCGGCCGGTGTCCGCGAGGCCGGCTGGAGCCGGCCGGCGGCGTCTGCGGTGTCCGGCGCCGCGACGACATCGGCCGTCAGGACGGGCATCGATGTGCTCGCCGCCCGGGGGTTCGCGGACCTGCGCGGCCGGCGGGTGGTCCTGCTCACCAATCACACCGGTATCACGCACGACGGCCGGACGACGATCGACGTGCTCGCCTCGGCGCCGGGCGTGGCACTGGTAGCGCTGATGAGCCCGGAGCACGGGATTCGTGGTGTGCTCGACGCGGCCGTGCCGTCGACGCGCGACGAGGTCACCGGGCTCGCGATTCACTCCCTTTACGGCGAGACGCGTCGTCCGACCGGCGCGATGCTCGAAGGTGCCGACACGATCGTCGTCGACCTCCAGGACATCGGCACGCGGTTCTATACCTACATGACGTCAATGGCCTACGTGCTCGAAGAAGCCGCCCGGCGCGGGCTGAAGGTCATCGTGCTGGATCGGCCGAATCCGATTGGCGGGCGTGTCGTCGAGGGGCCGACGCTCGACGAGGACGCCGTCGGCTTCACCGGTTACCTGCCGGCGATGCCCGTTCGCCACGGTCTCACGATGGGCGAGCTGGCACGGCTGTTCAACGGCGAACGGGGCATCGGCGCCGATCTGACCGTCGTGCCGATGACCGGGTGGCGCCGCGAGCAGTGGTTCGACCAGACGTCGCTCCTCTGGGTCAACCCGTCGCCGAACATGCGCAACCTCCATGCGGCCACGCTCTACCCGGGCCTTGGCGCGTTCGAGCAGACGAACATCTCGGTCGGGCGTGGCACCGACACGCCGTTCGAGCAGGTCGGCGCGCCGTGGATCGACGGCATCGCGCTGGCCTCGGCCTTGAACGCGCGATCGATCCCGGGCGTGCGGTTCTATCCCGTGCGGTTCACGCCGTCGGCGAGCCGGTTTGCTGGCGAAGCCTGCGGCGGCGTGTTCATCGTGATCACCGATCGAACGCAGGTTTCGCCGGTGCGTGTGGGCGTGGAGATCGCGTCGGCGCTGGCCCGGCTGCACGGGCCGCTCTTCGAGGTCGAGGTGGCCACACGGCTCTTCGGGTCGGCGGCCGATCTGGCGCGCCTCAGGGCCGGTGCCGATCCCGCGTCACTGGCGGCCGGCTGGCGCGCCGGCGAACGCCGCTGGCGACAACTCTCAGCCAGGCACATCCTGTACCAATAAAGACCCCCGGCGTCTTTTTGTCAGTACAGCATCAGGTACACGATCACCCCGGTCACCGAGACGAACAGCCAGATCGGCAGCGTCCAGCGTGCGATGCGCCGGTGCCGCTCGTCGTCGCGGACGAGGCCGCGGCGGAGCGTGAGGATCGCGAGCGGCAGGACGGCAGCGGCGAGAATCACGTGCGGGATGAGAATCGCGAAGTAGACGGTGCGCATCAACCCCGTGCCCGGGTACGGCCGCGAACCGACCTGCGCGTGGTAGATGACGTACGACGTGAGAAACAGCGCCGACGTCGCAAACGCCGCCAGCATCGAGCGGCGATGCGCGTCAATCCGGCCGGTACGGATGAAGTAGAACCCGCAGAGGAGCAGGACGCCGGCCAGCGCGTTCAGCGCAGCGTTCAGGTGCGGCAGGTCGGTGACGGTCACGTCGGATCAGGGCTTGCCGGCGGCCATCAGGGCCCAGAGGAGCGGCAGGTAGGTGATTGACCCGTAGAACAGCAGGCGGGCGTTGGCGCGCGTGCGGCTGGCGGCAAACGACACGGCCAGGCCGAGCTGGACGAGCCCGAGGACGAGCGCGCCGATCGCGTAGGTCCGGCTCGAGATGCCGAAGAGAAACGGCAACTGGCTGCACGGGATGAGCGTTGCGGCCCAGAGACCTGCCTGGCGCCCGGTCGTCGCGCCGGTCGTGTCCACGACGGGCAGCATCGGCAGGCCGGCGGCGGCGTAGTCGTCGCGGTACATCCAGGCAATCGCAAGGAAGTGCGGCAACTGCCAGATGAACATGATGAGGAAGAGCGACCACGGGCCGGGTGCGGCAATCGACCCGGCGGCCGCCCAGCCGATGATCGGCGGCAGGGCGCCGGGCACGGCGCCCACGATCGTGGCAAGCGAGGTGCGGCGCTTGAGCGGTGTGTAAACGAAGACGTAGATCGCCAGTGTCGCCAGCGCCAGACTCGCCGCGGTCACGTTCGATCCCAGCCAGACGATGAGCAACCCGGCGGCCGAAAGCGCCAGGGCGATGGCGCGGCCTTCGGCCGGCGCCATGCCGCCGCGGGCCACGGGCCGCAGGCGCGTGCGGACCATGCGCGCGTCGACGTCACGTTCGTCCACCTGATTGAGCGCGGCCGCCCCCGACGCCACGAGCGCCGTGCCGAGGCAGACGATGAACATGGCCACCACGTCGACCGGCCCCGGCGCGCCCAGGTAATAGCCGGCGGCCGTCGTCGCGACGGCGAGCGCGTTCAGCCGGACCTTGGTGAGCACGAGCAGGTCGGACAGGCGCGTGTGCGCCGGCGCCAGGTCGCCTTCGGCCGGGGGCGAGAGCGCGTCGGTCTTCATGCGGTCGCCAGGGCGTCGGCAACGCGCACGCGGAACGTGCGCAGCGTGATGACGAGCGAGGTGGCGAGCACCGCGGCGCCGGTCGCCACGTGCAGCGTGTTGATCACGAACTGCTTGCCGGTCCAGATGACGAGGGCGCCGAGCGACACCTGCACGACGAGCAGCGCCACGAGCAGCCAGGCCGGCCGGGCCAGTTCGCGGCGGTTCGGCCAGGTTCGCCGCAGGTAGATGACGTTGGCGATGACGAGCACCGTCACGATGGCCGCACCGACCCGGTGCGCGTAGTGGATGGCGATGTCCGGCGTCCAGGACGACGGCCAGAGCGCACCGAACGCGAGCGGGAAGTCCGGAATCGCCAGCCCCGCGCCGGTGTGCCGCATGGTCGCGCCGATCAGAATCTGTGCGAAGACGACCGCCGTGAGCGTGACCATGCGGCGCGACAGGACGGGGTCGTCGACTGGCTCGACGTCCGGGCGCCGCCAGCCGGCCGACGTCACGAGCGCGATCGCCACCGTGAGGCAGAAGAAGATCTGCGCCAGGCCGGCGTGCCCGATCGAGACCGGCGGCGGCAGGAAGAACAGCACGGTGATGCCGCCGAGCGTGCCCTGCACGATGACCGCGGCCAGCGCGATCCATCCGAGGCGCCGCACCCAGCGGCGCCGCTCGACGTACCCGAGCCAGATGACCAGGCCGATGGTGAGCAGGCCCACGCCGCTCGCAATCAGGCGGTGCCCGTGCTCGTACAGGATGCCGCCGACCATCCCGTCGAGCGGAAACGTGAACATGTTCTGGCCGTAGGTGGTCGGCCAGTCGGGCACGGCCAGCCCCGACTCGGTGCTCGTCACGAGGCCGCCGGCGGCGATGAGCAGGAGCGTCGCCGCGGCCAGGACGCGCGCGTAGCGATGCAGCCAGGTCACCAGGATCTCGTCAGTTCGACGATGCCGCCGCCGCAAACGAGAAGGCGACCTCCGCGGTGCCGCGTTCGGCAATCGTCACTTGCCGGGTCTGGGTTCCGAAGCGCTCGTGCCACGCCTCGATCGTGTAGGTGCCCGGCGGCAGCCCCGCGACCGTGAAGGAGCCGTCGGAGGCCGACACCGCGAAGTACGGGTGCGCGACGACCCCGACGTAGGCCGCCATCCAGCTGTGCACGTTGCACTTGAAGCGCACCATCACTTCGGGAATCGGGAACGTCCGCGTCGTCCGCATCCCCTGGACGGGCTGTCCTTCGTTGAACTCGACGTTGGCCGACGGCATGCCGTGCACGTTGTGGAAGGTGTCGTCGCTGTTGACGACGTCGAGCGGCTGCCCCACGCGCAGGCCGAGCACGCGCGGCACGTAGCGGCAGCCGACCTGGTCGAGGACGACGGTGTCGGTCGGCGTCGGAAACGAGTATTTCGAGTCGAGCCCGTCCTTCACGTGGACGAACACGTTCTGGATTCCCCCGTTCGCGTCGATGAGGACGGCGTCGCTCGGGGAGCCTGTCCCGGTGCTGCAGGCCGGGTCGCCGGCCATGCGAAGCGTCTGGGGCACGGGCGGCGTCCCGATGAACGTCATGCGGCCGGTGAGCGTGCCGGCCGTGGCCGTATCGACGGCGACACCGCCGCCCGCGGCGGCTGGCGGCGGTGGGGGCTCGGAGCCGCACGCGGCGGCCACGAGAATGGTGGAGAGCGCGATGGCGGCGACGGCTGTTCTGGACATACTCATGCGATTTCGGTGCGGGCGGCCCCCGAAGAATCGGCGGGCCGGGCGCGGGAAAGACGACCGTCACATTATCGCTGACTTGACCGTTTTCGGGCGAGGATGCTAGCGTTTCTGGTTCAGCGTTCCCCGACGGGCCGGTATCGTCTAGGGGTCAGGACACGTGGTTCTCAGCCACGGGACCGGGGTTCGAATCCCCGTACCGGTATTACCCCTTTATGGGAGGCGGCCGCCGCGCGGCACGCTGCCCGCTCCAGAAGCACGCTGTAGTCCTCATCCAAGGTGTCGGCCGGGCCAAGGTGCTCGAGCCCGGCGTGCCCGGTGGAAATGAAGGCAGGCCGGGGCGCGGCGATGCCCGTAAAGAGCTTCTCGAACCGCGTCTGCGCTTCAAACGTGTAGCCGCGGCCATCCGCCAAGGGCCGAAACACAATGCGCCCGGCTAACACGCGCTGGAGCACCGCCCGGCTCGTCGTGACGTTGGCGCGGAGGTGCTTGCGCCACTCGTCCAGCCGCGACTTCACCACGGAGGGTGCGAGGCGCGGGAGGGGCCTGGTCGCGCGCAATTCGGTGTCGATCGCCGTGAGCCGCTTCTCCAGTTCACGGAGCTTCGTCGCGATGCTGAGGGCGTCCACGCCGTGCTCGACCGCATCAACGAGGCGCGCAATCCGGTTCGCCACATCCTTCCGTTCGCCTTCGAGTGCCGCGTGCGCATCGCGCACGTCGTCGCGCTCCGCGAACTGGATGACGCGTTCAACTGCTTCTGGTGTGAAGACGTGTTCCTCGATGGTGGCGAGTACCGCCTCGTTCACCGTGGCGACCGGGATACGCAGCGCGTTGGTACAGAGCGCCGTCCGGTGCCGAAAGCACCGATACGTCGTGTCGCGCTTCGACCGCTCGACCACCAGTCCGCCACCACACTCCGCACACGTCGCCAGCCCGGCTAGCAGGTTCCGCGTGCCGTGGCGCGGCGGTCGGCCGCTGATGCGCCCGCTCTCGAAGCGCACCGTCTTGCCCTCGACATCGGCGCGCCGCGCGGCCACGCGCACCCAGAGCGCATCGGATACGAGTCGGAGGTCCTCGCGCCGGGCGGTGACCCGCTCACTCGGCGCGCGCTTCGTCGGTTTCTGTTGTCCCCAGTCGTCGCGCTTGCGCGTCGTGTTCCAGACGACCAGGCCCCGGTAGATCTCCCGTTGCAGGATCGTGCGAATCGTCGACGGCGCCCACGTGCGCAGCGGTCGCCGGCGCATCGGGTCAGCCCACGCGTACGGCGTCGGCGGCGGGACGCCCTCGCGCGAAAGTTGTTTGGCGATCGCCTTGAGCCCCAGCCCGCCGTCGTAGAGCTCGAAGATGCGCCGCACGACGGCCTCTTCCGCCGGCACAATTTCCCGGTCCACATGCGAGCGCAGCGGGCGGCCGTGTGCGTCCTCGCCTTTCAGGACATCACGGTTGCGGTAGCCGTAGACGCGCCCGCCGCATACGTAGCCGCGCTCCGCTTTCTGCTTCATCGTTTCGTGGACCCGCTCGCGCGTCTGTTCGCGATGTCCTTCGTCCACGCTGGATAGCACAGCGGCTGTGACCTTATCGAGCCAGTTCTTCGGCGTCAGCCTGCGGCCATGGACGTACTCGAACACTTCCACGCCTGCGCGCGCCAGCACTTTGATGGTGTAGCCGGTCTCACTGGACTCGCGGCCGATGGATTTCTGCTCACTGACCACCAGCCGAGTGAACTCGGCGCGCTTCGCGGCGGCTAGGAGTGCTTGGAGCTCGGGACGCTTCTCGAATTCCGCGCCGCTGATGCCGTCGTCGGTGAACACGTGCGCATCCTCAACACGCCACCCCTGCGACGCGATGTAGGCGCGCGCGCGCTCGATTTGCCGGGGCACGGACTTCGCGTCCTCACTGACACCGCGTTGGTCGTTTGACTTGCGCGCGTAGATGGCGGCGGCAATCATCGCGCACCGCCGTCGTCGTCCGCCACGCCGAGCAGTTCGAGCGCGCGGGTCAGGCGCGCCCGGCTGCGGTCCAGCGCGGCCAGCGTGCCCACGAGTTCACGCTGCGTGCAGGCAAGCAGGTCGGTCAGCCCGACCCGCTGCGCCGTGTCCCGCATCATCTTCACGTTCTCGTCGTCGTTCAGGTAGTCCGTCATCTGCCCCACTCCAATCGAATCGAGCTAAGTCGTTATGACTCAGCACGTTACAGGAAGTATAGCCCGCCACGCCCCCCAGAGCCGACCTAACT
>DATKDF010000104.1:0-23678 GCA_035512795.1 Vicinamibacterales bacterium | reverse complement strand
ATGCCGGGCGTGCGATACGTCCATGCCTTCGAGAACAAGGGCGACGTCGTCGGCGTGTCAAACCCGCACCCGCACGGGCAGCTCTACGCCACCAACTTCGTTTTCAAGACGATCGAGATCGAGCTGGCCGCGTCGGTTCGGCACGTGACCGCCACGGGCCGGGGGCTGGTGACCGATCTCGTCGCGGCCGAGGAGACCGACGGCCGCCGCGTGCTCTACGCCGACGCGCACACGGTCGCGTTCGTGCCGTACTTCGCGCGCTACGCCTACGAAGTCTACGTCGTCCCGCGCCGTCGCCTGCCGCACGTCTCGGAGCTCTCCGACGCGGAGGTCGAGTCGCTGGCGCGCGCGCTGTCGGACGTGACGGTCCGCTTCGACAACCTGTGGCAGATGTCGTTTCCGTACGTGCAGGTCCTGCACCAGGCACCGACCGACCGCGGTGACTACCGGGCGTTTCACTTCTTCATCGCCTTCCATCCGCCGCTCCGACAGCCAAACCTGTTGAAGTATCTCGCGGGGCCCGAGGTCGGCGGCGGCAACTTCCTGAGTGACACGTCGCCCGAGGCGAAGGCGGCCGAGCTTCGGGCCCTGCCGACGCGGCACTACAAGGCGCGGTGAACGTGTCGGACGGCGTCCCGTTCTTCGACGAGCGACACCCGGTCGCGATGGCCCGCGCGCCGGGCCGCCTCGACGTGATGGGCGGCATCGCCGACTACTCGGGCTCGCTCGTCCTGCAACTGCCGACCCGGGCCGAGGCGGCGGCGTCGGTGCAGTGGGACACGACGGATCCGCCGGCCGTCACGGTCAGCACGACCGACACGCGCGCTGCCGACGGCGCCTCGGAGGTGCGCGTCGCGCTCGCGACACTCCTGGCGTCGTACGAGGACGTCCGTGCGTGGTTCGCGCGCGATCCGCACGCGCGCTGGGCGGCGTACGTTGCCGGTGCCGTCACGGTTGTGCATCACGAATGCGGTGTAGCGTTCGATCGAGGCGTGCGCCTGCACATCGCATCGGCCGTGCCGGCGGGGAAGGGCGTGAGCTCGTCGGCCGCGATCGAAGTGGCGGCCATGCGCGCGCTGGTCGACCTGCTGGGTCTCTCGCTCGCCGGCCGGGATCTGGCGCTGCTCTGCCAGAAGGTCGAGAACCTCGTGGTCGGCGCGCCCTGCGGCGCCATGGATCAGATGACGGCCGCGTGCGGCGTTCGCGGCAGCCTGCTCGCGCTCGTCTGTCAGCCGGCCGAGCTGCGGCCACCGGTCGCCCTTCCGGCCGACGTCGCCTTCGTCGGCATCGACTCCGGCATCCGGCATGCCGTGACGGGCGTCGACTATGGCTCCGTGCGGGTCGGCGCGTTCATGGGCTACCGGATCGTCGCCGACCTGGCCGGCCTGCCGGTGCACGCCGGCGATCGAACCGTGCGCGTGGACGATCCGCTGTGGCACGGGTACCTGGCCAATGTGACGCCTGACGAGTGGACCTCGCGGTTCCGCGATCGCGTGCCCGAGCGGATGTCCGGCGCGGCCTTTCTCGCCCGTTACGGCGGCACGACCGATCCGGTCACGACGGTCGATCCGGACCTCGAGTACGCAGTCAGGCAGCCGACGGCACATCCGATCCGGGAGCACCGCCGCGCGCAGCGCTTCGGTGCGCTCCTGGCCGGCACCACGACCGACGACGACATGATGAGCGAGCTCGGCGGGCTGATGTACGCGTCGCACGCGAGTTACAGCGCATGCGGACTTGGTTCGGCCGGCACCGACCGGCTCGTCGAACTCGTCCGCGAGGCGGGTCCGGCGGCCGGGCTCTTCGGCGCAAAGATCACCGGCGGCGGCAGCGGCGGCACCGTGGTCGTGCTCGCCCGGCCCTCGAGCCGGCCCGCGATCGAGCGGATCGCCGAGCGGTACGGACGGGAGACCGGCCGTGCGGCCAGGCTCATCGACTGACACTCGACAGCGGCGGGGCTCTCGAGCGGGCGCCCGAGGCCCGCGACCTGTTTCTCGACGAGGTCTGCAAGGGTCGGACGGATCTGCGGGCCGAGGTCGTCGGACAATCGGTCGGGCACTACCGCGTCACCGCCCTGCTCGGCTCAGACCGGCCGCAGCCCGTACGTCGGCCACCGCCTGAGCAATCACCGAGGGCTGGGTCCGGGGCACCATATGACCAGTTCCCGGCAGCACGCGCAAGGTGGCATGGGGAATCTGCGCATGCAGTGCGAGCGACTCGGGCAGCAGACTGTCGGCGTCGCCGACGAGGATGGTGACCGGTATCTGGAGCGACGCGAACCGCGGCTCGTACTGAACCAGCGCGATCTGAAGCAACTCCGTGTCGACGACGGTCGCCGCCACCTGTCCCGGCCGAAGCCAGAGCGCCCGGGCCTCGCCCACCGCATCAGGTGGCACGGGCTCGGGGGCATAGGCGTCCGCGAGCCCCTGTTCGACGATGCCACGGCCCAGCGGCACGAGGAACGTGTGCCGCAGCACGTCGCCGACGATCGGCACGCGCACGATCCGGCGGAGCGTGTCGTCGGCGGCGGGCTGAACCCGGGCCCTCGTCCCGACGAGGACCAGCCCCGCGACGTCGTCCGGATACGCCACCGCGTGGATGAGCGCGAGCGCGCCGCCCCACGAGTGGCCCACGATGACGGGCCTGACGATCCGCAGCTGCCGAAGCAACCGGTGGATCAGATCGGCCTGATGCCCCGGTGTCTCGAAGGCTGGGCGATCGCTGTGCCCATGGCCGGGCCGATCGACCGCCACGACGTGGTGGCGCGCCTGGGCGCACGCCGTCGATCTCGCTGAACGCGCCGTCGGGCGGGAAGGCCGCCGTCGCCTCTCTGACGTGATTCCAGGTGAACCACCAGGCACCGGTAGGAATGGCGGCTGCGGCGGCAACCAGAAGCACAACCAGTCTCCGACCGCGCATGGCCCCTACAGCTTCAGCGCGTAGCGCACCGTGTGGCGCGACTCGGTGTCTGGCAGGTTCGGGAACGTCGCCGGCACCGTCCATGTGTCGTCGAGCGCGAAGCCGCACTTCTCGAGGACCCGCCTCGAGGGGGCGTGCTCCGCGTGACAGAGCGCCGACAGCTCTGACAGGCCGCGATCCGTCGCCAGCGCGATCACGGCCCGCACCGTCTCGGTCGCGTAGCCCTGTCCCCAGGCGTCCCTGGCGAGGACGTAGCCCGTGGAGGCGCGCCCCTGGCCCTCGATCTGGAGGCCCGTGCCACCCAGCAGCCGGCCGCCGTCGCGCGATCGGATCAGGTACGGCCCGACGCCGTGCTTCGACCACTGCTGATCGCTGAACACGACGAATGCCTGCGTGTCAGCCAGCGTCCGATGGGTCGGCCAGGCGAGGTAGCGGGTGACCTCCGGATCCGAGGCGTAGCGGTCGAAGATGTCCGGGGCGTCGCCCGGTCGCGGACGGGCCAGGCGGAGCCTCGACGTCTCGAGCGTCTCCGGTACCTCCGGCGGCTCGCCCGGCTCATCGACGGCGTGGATGAGACGAGCGATGAGCCAGCCGTCGCCCGCTCGACGCAGCAGCCAGAAGTACTTGCCCGTTGCCTCATGGCGGCCGCCGTCGGCGCGCGACACGCACGTGATCGCGAACGTACCGCGGTCGTAGGCGTGGTCACCGAGCACGACGGCCTCGGCGCTCGCGTACTCGACGCGCCGCTCGAAGATCGCCAGGAGCTCCGACAGCATCGCCTGGACGAACGCGCGGCAGGCCTCGCGTCCCTCGAGCACGGGCGAGGTCGGCACCATCGCGACGACGTCGTCGGCCATGAGCGCCCCGATGGCGCCGGCGTCGCCGGCGTTCTCGGCGTCCTGCAGCGTCCGGCGGACGTCGTCGATGGTCATGTTCCAGACCCTGCGCTGCGGACTCGCCGTTCCAGTTCCGCCTGCTTGGCGGCCAGCTCACGATAGGTGCCTCCGTTGGCCGCCACCGGCTCGACGGCCGATCCGGCTACCGGCTCGGCGAGTCCCTTCACGACGTCCGTCCAGGCCATCGGCCGCCCGTCTGCCTCGCGATCGGCATGCAACGCCCGGAGCGCCGCACCGAGGCAGGCGGCATTGGCCACGATGAACTGCCGCACCTCGGCATCGAACACGTCGGCCATCACCTGGAGGATCTCGCGGTTGACGGTGGCGCCGCCAGTCGCGTGAATGACCTGGGTCTCGACCCCCATCCAGCGCGAGTGGCGGAACATTCCGAGCATCTGGCCCTCGACCACCGCGCGGACGGAGGCCGCGCCATCGGCCGGATCGAGGTCGACGACATGGACACCTGCCACGGGCACGTCTGGCGTGATCTCGGGCTCGAACCACGGCAGCATCAACCCGCCGTGATTGCCGGCCGGCGTCGAGCGGAGCGCGGCCGAGAAGGCGTCCCAGTCGAGGCCGAACTGGTCGCGCACGCGCTCGCGCGCGAGCGATCCGTTGCGGAAGCACACGAGCGCCAGAAACTCCCCCGTCGGTGCGCCGAACACGTGGCCGATGCCGGACCGATCGACGTCGGGCCGCGCCATCACCCCGCACACCGTGTCGCTCGTGCCGAGCGACACGGTGAGCTGCCCGGGCCTCACGAGCCCGGTACCGATGAGGCTGCACGAGTTGTCGCCCGACCAGGCGACGACGCGCGCGGGCGGAAGGCCGTGACGCCCCTGCCAGTACGACGCGACCGTGCCGACGACCGACCACGACGACACGATCGGTGGCAACCGGCGCCCCAGGTCCGGCGCCGTGGCCTCGAGCGCGTCCGGCAGCCAGCGATTGGTCAGAAGGTCCATCAGGTTCATACCCGACGCGTCGCCGGGATCGAGCGGTGCGTGGCCGCCGGTCAGCAGCGACGCCATAAACGAACTCACCATGTGGATGCGATCGGTCGCCGCGTACCGGTCCGGCTCGCGCTTGAAGAACTTGCGGATCTGGGGCCCGGTGAACCGCTCGAACGCCCGCGATCCGGTGAGCGTGGCCAGTCGGTCGGCCCCACCCATCGCGCGCGTGATCTCGCGGCACTCCTCGTCGGCGCTCACGTCCATCCAGATCGGTGCCACCGGCCGCGAGAACAGGCCCTCGAGCTGTGGCGCCAGCGGCTGCGCCGGGTCGAGCGTCGCCAGACGAGCCCCGGCGCTGGCGTTCAGGTAGACGCTGCCGTGCTGCTGGGCCGAGCCCGCGATGGCCGCGAGCCGCGACAGGTCCAGGCCGCTCGCAGCGACATCGGCCAGCACGCGATCGAGCGCCTCGGCCCACATGATCGGCGGCGACACCGCGACGCGCGGGTCGTCGGCCGGCAGTACGCCGTGCCGCGTGCCGTAGTGCGGCAGATCGACGTCGAAGTCGAGGCTACGCTCGTAGACGACGGCCCGCGCGTCGTCGTCGACCTCGATGACAATCGCCGTCAGAGACTGCGTGCTGCAATCGAGACCGAGATACAACATCGGCGGGTTCAGGGTTGTTCCCACCGTCCGGTTTCGGCCGAACGGAAGGCGGCGTCCATCAGGCGCATGTTGGCGAGCGACATCTCCAGAGGATAAACGACCGCCGTGTCGTCGAGCACGGCGCGGGCGAACGTGTCGCCCTGCACGCGGTATTGGTTGGTCGCCGGGCAGACGAGGGCCTCGATGCCGGCGCCGGTGAGGTCACCGGCCGGATCGAACCACAGGCGGCACGGCCGATCGCGCGGCGCGTTGAACGGAATCTCGATCTCGAGGCGGCCCGACGTGCCGAACACCTGCACGCGCTGGTGGGGCACCAGGCGGGTGCTGCACGTGCCGACGGCATGGCCGGACGGAAAGTCGAGGATGAGCGACGTGAGCGTGTCGACCGCCGACGCCCGATCGCGCTCGATGAGGCTCATCACCCGGCGCGGCTCCTCGCCAAACACCATGCGCGACGTCGTCAGGAGGTAGCACCCGATGTCGTAGAGCGCCCCTCCGCCCATGGCCGCGATGTTGCGGATGTTCGACGGGTCGTCATTGAAGTAGCTGAAGTGGCCGGCGTACGCGCGCACGTCGCCCAGACGACCGGCGCGGCACATCTCCATGGCGGTCAGCCACTGCGGGTGCGTGCGGACCATGAACGCTTCCTGAATCTTCACCCCCGCCCGGTCGCGAACGCGGATGAGCGTCTCGGCGTCAGCCGCCGAGAGCCCGATCGGTTTCTCGCACAGCACGTGCTTGCCGCGCCCGGCGGCCGCGGTCGTCCACTCGACGTGCAGGTGGTTCGGCAGCGGAATGTAGACGGCGTCGACGTCGGGATCGTCGAGGAGCGCCTCGTACGATCCGTACGCGTTCGGAATGCCGAGCGAGGCGGCGGCCAGGCGGGCCTTCGCGGCATCGCGCGACGCGATCGCCGTCACCTCACACCAGTCGCCGCCCTGCATCGCCGGGATGACAGTCTCGACAGCGATCTTCGCGACCCCGAGCACGCCCCACCTGAGCTTTCGCATGTCTTTTCCGACCATCGCCGCGGACGGTTGTCCGCGCGGCGCCAATGGTAGTAGGCTTCCCGCCGATTCGCCACCCATGGGAGAGAGGACCGATGACGCTCCTGACCGCGCTGCTGATCTCGTTTGTCGCCGCCGGTGCGGCGCAGACGCAACTGCCCACAAAACAGGTGCTCACGCTCGAGGCCGCCCGCAAGGCAGCCGCCGCGGCCGAAGCCGAGGCGCGCCGTAACAACTGGGCCGTGTCGATCGCCATCGTCGACGACAGCGGCCAGCTCCTGCTCTTTCAGCGGATGGACGGCGCCAAGCTCGTGGCCACCGACATCGCCATCCGGAAGGCGCGGACGTCGGTCTACTTCCAGGCCCCGACCAAGGTCCTCGAAGCGGAAGTCGCCGGGGGCCGTACGGCGCTCCTGCCCATCGACGGCTTCATGCCCCTCGAGGGCGGCGTCCCCATCGTCGTCAGCGGTCAGATGGTCGGCGCGATCGGCGTCAGTGGGGTGACGGGCGCACAGGACGCGCAGTGCGCGTTGGCGGGGGCGGCGGTCCTGAAGTGATGGCCGGCTGGGACACCAGTCGGCCCTATGTCCGCAGGATCTCCGTGATCACCTTGCCGTGCACGTCGGTCAGGCGCATGTCACGTCCGTTGAAGCGGTAGGTCAGCTTCTCGAAGTCCAGCCCCAGGATGTGCTGGATCGTCGCGTGCAGCTCGTAGATCGACTTGGGATTCTCAGCGGCGGCGTAGCCGTACTGGTCGGTTGCGCCGACCACCGTGCCGCCCCTGACGCCGCCGCCGGCAAGCCAGACGCTGAAGCCCTTGTTGTTGTGGTCGCGCCCGTCCATCCGTTCGGAGATCGGCAGCCGCCCGAACTCGCCGTGCCAGACGATCAGCACGTCGTCGAACATGCCGCGGCTCTTCAGATCCTTGATGAGGCCCGCGAGCGGCTTGTCCGTCTCGGCACAGTGGAGGCCGTGGTTGCCCTTCAGGTCCCAGTGCGCGTCCCAGCTCGGCTCGAAGTTGCCGCCGCCGGAGAAGATCTGCACGTACCGCACGCCCCGCTCGACGAGCCGGCGCGCCATCAGCGCCTGACGGCCGAAGTAGTCGGTCGGCTCCTCGCCCACGCCGTAGAGCCGGCGCGTGGCGTCGGTCTCCCGGCTGATGTCGATCGCCTCCGGGGCATGCGCCTGCATCCGGTAGGCGAGCTCGTACGAGAAGATGCGGGCCGACAGCTCCGTGTCGAGCGGATTGTGGTCCGCGTGCTTCTCGTTGAGCTCGTGGAGCATCCGCAGCCACTGGCGCTGCTCGTCCTCGGAACGCTCCACCGACGGTTTCAGATCGACGATCGGTGTCGCGCCATCACGGAACTGCGCGCCCTGGTAGGCGGCCGGCAGGTAGCCGTTGCTCCAGTTGGGCGGCCCGTTGATCGGGCCGCCTCGATGATCGGTGAAGACGATGAACCCCGGCAGGTTGTCGCTCTCACTGCCCAGACCATAGGTGATCCAGCTCCCGACGCTCGGATGGCCGGCCAGGATGCTGCCGGTGTTCATCTGGAAGAGCGCGGGCCCGTGCGCCGGGCTGATCCCGTACATCGACCGGATGAGCGCGATGTCGTCGACGTGCTGCGCCATGTGCGGGAAGAGCTCGGACACCTCCATCCCGCTCTCGCCATGCTTGCGGAACGTCCACGGGGACGGCATCAGGCCGCCGGGGTTGCCCATGACCGTTCGGACCTGGCCGACGCCCTGCATCGGCTCGCCCTGCCACCGCACGAGATCCGGCTTCGGATCCCACGTGTCGATGTGGCTCACGCCGCCGTAGCAGAAGATCGAGATGACAGCCTTCGCGCGCGCCTGGAGCGGCGGCGCCTTGGGTGCCAGGGGATTGGCGGGCGCCTGCGCGCCAGCCACCGCGGCCAAACCGTGCCGGCCGAGCAAATCGGCAAAGGCGAGGCCTGCGATGCCGCCACCCAGCCGTCCCAGCAGCTCGCGGCGCGAGTAGATGAGCTTGTCGACCTCGCCGCACCCGTGGCCGTGATGATGATGATGGCTCATGGGCGGTAGACGAATTCGTTCAGGTTGAAGAGCAGGTGACAGAACCGCGCCAGGCCCTCGTCGCCCGACTGCACGAAGGCGACCGCGCGTGAGGCTTCGGCCGCATCCGGCGGCCGGCCGAGCGCGATCCGGAAGGCGCGGTCCACCTGCCGCGCCGGGTCATCACCTGCCTCGGCGCGCACGCGCTCGGCGAACTTCCCGGCCTGGAACAGCACCGTCGGGTTGTTCATGAGAATGAGCGCCTGCTGGGCGATGGTCGTGCGGTTGCGCCGGTCGGTCGAGTTGACGAGGTTCGGCTGATCGAACGTCTCGAACATCGGATACCGGATGCTGCGCTTCGAGAACACGTAGAGGCTACGCCGCCACGTCGACGGGTCGTCGTCGGGCAGGCCCTTCCAATCGCGGCGCGAACTGCGCTCGAACAGATCCGGATCGATCCACGGGAAGATCGACTCGCCGCCAATCGTCCGATCGAGCGTGCCCGCGGCCGCCAGCGTCGCGTCACGCAGGATCTCGGCCTCCAGCCGCACGCGCGGCATGCGCCAGAACAACCGGTTCTCGGGATCGCGCCGCACGTTCTCCGGGATGTCGAGGCTGGCCATCTGGTAGGCCTCGGACGTGAGCATCAGCCGATGCAGCGGCTTGAGGCGCCAGTCCTGGTCCACGAGTTCGACGGCCAGCCAGTCGAGCAGCGCCGGGTGAGACGGCGGCTCGCCCATCGTTCCGAAGTTGCTCGGCGTGCGGACGATGCCCTCACCGAAGTGATGCTGCCAGAGGCGGTTGACCATCACGCGCGCAGTCAGCGGGTTGTCGCGGTGTGTGAGCCACTCGGCAAAGCCGCGGCGGCGCCAGCTCGACGGCGCCTCGGGCGGCGGCTCCGGGAATGTCCACTCGCCCGGCGTCGCCACCGACAACACGCCCGGCGTCATCACCGACCCGCGCGCGTCGGGACTGCCGCGGTGCAGGAAGTAGCTCGGCTGCGGCGTGCGGCCACGCTCCGCGATGACGCGTGCGGCCGGCAGCCGGGGTGGCCGCTGCGCCTCCAGGTCCCGGATCTCGGCTTTGACCGCCGCATGCTCCGCCTGCACGTCGGCGGGCATGAGCGCTGCGACATCCGCTTCGCGCACGAGATTGCGCAGCGACCCGACCTTGAGCGTGTCCGCGATCTGGATAACGGTCAGCTTCTGGCCGTCCGTCCGCTCGTCGGGCGGCGTGCGCCAGGCCACCTGCATGTAGTCGGGGAGCCGGGCGACCTCGCGCGCCACGATCTGATCGTGGTAGGGCTTCTCGATCGCGACCTTCCGCTCCCGGACCGGCTCGAGCCGCCCGTCGATGCGCTGCCGCTCGGCGCGGTTCCGGGCCGCTTCGGCCTCGGGCGCGAGCACGTGCTCGGCGTCGCGCGTCGGGTAGAAAATCGCCTGGATCCGATAGTAGTCCTTCTGCGGAATGGGATCGAACTTGTGGTTGTGGCAGCGGGCGCAGTTGATCGTGAGCCCGAGGAACGCCTGCGACGTCGTCGCGATCAGATCGTCGAGCGCGTCCTGCCGCGTGCCGCCGCCTTCGGGCCCGAGCCGGAGGAAGCCGGTCGCGATCATCGCCTCGTCATTCTCCGGATCGAACTCGTCACCGGCGAGCTGCTCGCGCAGGAACTGATCGTACGGCTTGTCGGCGTTGAACGAGTCGATGAGATAGTCGCGGTAGCGGTACATCTCGAGCCGATCGACATCGAACTCGAACCCGCCGGAGTCGGCGTATCGGACCAGGTCCATCCAGTGCCGGGCCCAGCGTTCGCCGTAGTGCCCCGATGCGAGGAGCCGATCGACCAGGCGCGGCCACGCGTCGGGCGCGGGATCGTGGACGAACGCCTCGACCTCATCCGGCGTCGGCGGCAGCCCCAGCACGTCGAGGTACGCGCGCCGAATCAGGGTGCGTCGATCGGCACGCGGCGCGGGTCGCAGCCCCCGCCGGGTCATCGCGTCGAGCACGAACGCGTCAATCGGGTTGGCCTGCCACGCGGCCATCGTGACGGAGGGCACGACGGCACGGACGGGCTTGACGAACGCCCAGTAGGCGCGCTCCTCGTCGGTGATCGGCCGCTCCTCGAGGGCCGCCAGGTCCGCCGCGGCCGCCTCGGTCGCACCCGGCGCGGCCTCGGGCACACCGGCCAGCGTGCCGCCGGCGTCAATCCATCGTCGGATGAGCGCGATGCTCTCGTCGGGCAGCCGCGGGGCGCCGGCCGGCATGAACGGCGCCTCGGCGTGCGAGACGTGCAGATAGAGGTAGCTCTCGTCAGGCTTGTGGGCGACGACGACCGGCCCGCCGACGCCACCGGTGCGAAGCCCCTCCTCGGTGCGCAGATCGAGCCCGCTCTCGCGCGCGACGCCGTGGCACTTGATGCAGTGTTCCTTGAAGACCGCGTAGACCCGACGCGCGAGCTCGTCGGCGCCCTCCTGCCGAACAGGCGTGGCGGCGGCCGGGGTGATGGCCGACGGGCCGCTTGCGCCGACCTGCAGGCTGACCGCCATCGTCCAGACGACCACCGCAGCCGCGGAAAGCATCACCCGGCCCCTGCCGACGGCCCCTGGCCCCAGCCCGACGTCGTTCGGTTCCGGCATGTGAACGGACCAATGGTCGCCGAGCCCTCACACGGCTGTCAAACAGGAATCGTGACGCCGAACTCAGGCGGTCCCCCGGGGGGGGCGGACGTGACGGTCAGGCGCCGCCGCCAACGCGTACCGCGATCCGATAGCGGTATTTCACGGGCCCGCCGTCCCGGGTGGCGGGCGTGAACTTCCAGCCCTTCGCGACGCGCAGCAACTGCGGGTCGTACAGGGCGTGGACGGTCTCACGGATTGCGGCCGACTCGACGCGGCCCTGTTCATCGACGACCACCTCGACGATGCCCTCATACGTTCGATGCCGGTCGAACATCGCCGGGGGCACCCACGGCGGCATCGCTCGCGACACCACTGTCGGCCTGATCACGCCCGGATCCCCGTCGGCGAAGATCCGGACAGGCTCCGGTCCTGGTGCCGGCACGTCCGAGGCGGGCGGCGCGGCGGCCGCGGTCGCACCCGTGGCCGGCGGATCGACCGGCGGTGTTTCTACAACGGCTGGAGCGGCCTCGGCGGCGGCCTCCCGGGCGATCTCCAACCGAGCCAGGTCCCGGAATCCCGAGACGAGGAGCCGCAGTTCGGTTGCGCCACCTCCGGCGTCGCCGATGTCGTCGAGCAGCCGGAGCACGCGTGCGAACCCATCGGCCGCGGCCGGCAGTTCCTGCCGGTCGAACGCGGCACGCGCCGCGGTGTACGTCTGCAGCGCAAGGTCCGCCAGCATCGGCCGCCGGACGTCCTCGAAGAACGCCCGCACGCGGGGCGAGGCCTGACCGTCTGTTGGCTGGTAGAAGGGATCTCTGCGCACGAGTGATTCGACGGCGACCCGTGCCTCATCGGTTCGGCCGAGTGCGAGCAGACAGAATACGCGATAGGCGGCAGCCTCGACGGCCTCGATCGGCGCCAGATCCGGCTCGAGCGTGGAGAGCGCCGAGAGCGCCTCTTCGTAGGCCGCCGACGCATAGAACGCCTTCACCCGGGTGAGCGGCTCCTGCGCGTGCGCCGCGCCGGCCGTGAGCACGGCCGCGGACGTGAGCGCCAGCATCCACCGGCTGGCTGCCTGGATCGTCGTCATGAAGCACCTCACTGCTGAAACACCACGCTCACCCGCGAGACGCCGTCGACCTTCACGACGGCCGTCTCTCGTCGCTCGCCAAGCTGCGGGTGGCGGAACAGAATCTCGTGCCGGCCGATGGACAGCGTCACGTTGCCAATCGGCGTCTGGCCTGCCGAGACGCCATCGATCCAGACGTCCGCCCACGGAACGGCATTGATGTCGACTCGCCCCGTCGGAACGGCGATCGTGACCGCCGTCGGCCGTCCGCCAACGACCGTCACCGACTGTTGCGAGCGGAAACCAAGCTCCTCGTTGACGACCTCGAGCGTATGCGGCCCTTCGGACAGCGTCAGCGGTGCCGCCGACGAGCCCAGCAGGGTTCCGCCCTCGAACACTTGCAGCTCGATGGGCGAAACCATCGTGAGTTCGCCGGACAGGACCCGTGCCGGCGGAGGCGGGGCAGCCGGTGCCGGAACATCGATCGGTGGCGGTCCAGCGACGGTGGCTGTTTCCTCCGCCGCCGGGTCGGCAACCGTGACGGCCGCGGGCAGCTCGGGCGGCCGAACCGGATCGATCGCCGCGAACGGTGCAGGCGGGCGCGCGATCGAGGCCGCCTCGGTCGAGCCGCCGCTCGTCAGCAGGTATCCGATCACGACGGCCTGAACGGCCACGACCATCCCGAGACCCCACACCATCCGGCGGAGGTCTGTCGTCGCCGATGGCGACTTCTGCAGCGCGAACATCGCCGACGGGCGTTCAGATTCAGGTGCCGGCTCCCGAGGCTCGGCGGCAGGTTCTGCTGCGACCACGGGTGCGACCGGCGTCGCGGCCGATTGCGCGAGCGCGGCCGCCGGCACGTCGTCGATGGCCGCGAGCGCCTCGGCGGCGTTGGCAAACGGGCGCGCGCCAATCTGCAGCGCGTTCTCGAACCACGGCCGGAGCGTGGCGGCTGCCTCCGGATCGTCACGCGAGAACTGGTCGAGTCGGACGACGAGGCGGCCCGGGTAGTCTGACGCCGGCAGGCACTCACCCACGAGCAGCGACAGGCCGATGAGGCCGAGCTGGATGACGTCGAGGCGTGCATCGATCGTCGCCGGCCCTTCCCTCTCAGGCACGGCGATGCCGGCAACCGACCGGAGTCGGTCCGCCGTGAGCGCCAGGGTGCCGAGCGCGGCGCCCAGGACATGTTCGAGCACGATCGGGCGGCCCTCGCGCGAGACCATGATGCGCTCGGGCGTGAGCGCACCATGGGCGTGGCCGGCCGCATGGAGAATGGCCAGCGCCGGCCCGATCTCGCGGACCAGATCGACGGCGTAGGCCGCGCCACGGGCGCGCGGGATGAGCTCCGAGAGCCGGCGTCCGGTCTCGCGGACCGAGACGAGGGCGAGCCCATCGATCTCGTCGACGCGTTCGACCGCGCGCACCGTCGCGAGCGATGGATCCAGACGACCGAGCGCCTCGACACTCATCCGCAGCGCGTCCTCGAAACCCGGCGCATCAGCCCACTCGGGCTCGAACCGGAGCAGTTCGAGCGAGGTCGCGCCGGGGGCGGTGAAGCAGATGAGGCGATCGCCGAGCGCGTCGGACAGGCCGGCCGTGTAGGCGGGCTCGTGGGACGGCCGGCTGGTCTTGTCGGGCCGGATGAGATCGGTCACATGGTCGAGCCCGGCAGTCATGGGAACAGGGTCCTGGCTGATTCCTTGCAGGAATCAGTCCATTGCACGGTGCCCGAAACTCGATGGTCAACCGCCTGCGTCGGGCAACCCGATCACGGATCGGTAAGCGCGGGCCCGGCGCGTCGACGGTCTTGTGTACGCGCGCCGGTCTCGCCTGCCGGCGATCGGGTGGCCGCGCGAACCGGGGCAGCCGAGACGGACTAGCTGACCGCGCGCTGCAGCGCCTTGACCTTGTCGGTCCGCTCCCAGGTGATGACCGCCGTGTCGTCCGTCTTGCCGAAGTGCCCGTAGTTGGTGGTCCTGGAGTAGATCGGCCGGAGCAGGCGGAGCACCCGGATGATCTCGGCGGGCTTGAAGTTGAAGGTGTCGGTGACGGCTCGCAGGATCTTGTCGTCGGAGACCTTCCCCGTGCCGAACGTATCGACGTGCACACTGACCGGGTCGGGGTATCCGATCGCATACGCGAACTGAATCTCGCAACGGTCCGCCAGTCCGGCCGCGACGACGTTCTTGGCGACGTAGCGCCCCATGTAGGCGGCCGACCGATCCACCTTCGAGGGATCCTTCCCGGAGAAGGCCCCGCCGCCGTGCCGACCCATGCCGCCGTAGGTGTCGACGATGATCTTGCGGCCCGTCAGCCCCGAGTCACCATGCGGGCCGCCTACAACGAATCGACCGGTGGGATTGACCAGAAACTCCGTCCGCCGGGTCAGGAGCGACTTCGGCAGCACCTTCCGGATCACCTTCTCGATGCAGAACTGCTCGACGGTCCTGTGCCGGACATCGGCCGTGTGCTGGGTCGAGATGACGACGTTCGTGATTTCCACCGGGACGCCGTCGCGGTAGCGGACCGAGACCTGGCTCTTGGCATCCGGGCGGAGCCAGGGAACGCCGCCTGCCTTGCGGACCCTCGACAGGTACCGGCCGAGCCGGTGCGCGAACATCACCGGCGCCGGCATCAGCTCCCGCGTCTCGCGGCTGGCGTAGCCGAACATCAGGCCCTGGTCCCCCGCGCCCTGCTCGGCTTTCTTCTTGCCTTCCGCCGCGACGGCATCCACGCCCTGACGGATATCCGGACTCTGGGTCGTCAGCAGATTGGCGATGAACACACGGTCGGCGTGAAACACGTCGCTGTCGTGCACGTAGCCGATCCGCCGGATGGCGTCCCGCACGATCCGGTCGTGGTCGAGTCTCGCCTTGGTGGTGATCTCGCCGGCGAGAATCACGGTATTACTCTTGACGAGCGTTTCGCACGCCACGCGGCTGCGCCTGTCCTGCGCGAGGCACGCGTCGAGGACGGCATCGGAAATGGTGTCGGCCACCTTGTCGGGATGACCCTCGCCGACTGACTCGGACGAGAAGATGTACTCACTCATAGTCGGGGAAACCTGGCCTGAAATCGAGCAGACTGTGGACCCGCGCTGCCCGGTGGCGCCGTTTGTGCCCTGCGGCCGCGGAAGGTTGGTGGACCAGACCGGGATCGA
The DNA here is from genome assembly GCA_035512795.1 of Vicinamibacterales bacterium. Classification (GTDB taxonomy): domain Bacteria; phylum Acidobacteriota; class Vicinamibacteria; order Vicinamibacterales; family SCN-69-37; genus DATKDF01. Next base: position 8,359 of record DATKDF010000104.1, on the reverse strand, counting down.
ACCGGTGACCTCATGAATGCCATTCATGCGCGCTCCCAACTGCGCTACTGGCCCACTCGGGGGAACACGAAACCCTGATTATACCTGCCGCCTTGACTTGCTGGAAGGTCCACGCCTAGACTGACGGTCGGTTTTCACCAAAGCAGGGTATTTCGGGGCCTTTTGCCCCACCGGAAAAGGACCAATCATGCCGAGCGGCACGATTGCACGACTGTTGATTGACAAGGGTTTCGGGTTCATTCGGGACGAGAGCGGCGTCGAGCACTTCTTCCACCGGTCCGCGGTCCGGGGTGCAGTGTTCGAACTGTTGCGCGAGGGTCAGCGCGTCGAGTTCGCGACGGAAGAATCTCCGAAAGGGCCGCGCGCGGCCGACGTTCGGTTGCTCGACAGCTAGGTCCCTCAACCGTCACGTTCTCGACGGGCCATCACTCCTCTCGCAGTCGCGGCGGCGGACACGGCTCAGGCGCGAGCCTGCCTCACGGAAGCCCACGGGGCCCGGTGGCCCTCACGGTCTTCAAAACCGGTTGCTTCCCGCCTTGCGGCGGGAAGGGTGGGTTCGACTCCCACTGGCTTCCGCCAACACGCCCCTGCGGCCACGGTCACTCGAGCAGCCACCTGACGATCCGCGCCGTGTCGGCGAGGGTCGGCACGGCCAGGTGCGCCCCGGCGTCGGCAAGGTCCCCGACCGCAAACGGCCCCGTCGCCACGCCGAGCGCCCGCACGCCGTGCGCGCGCGCGCAGTCGACATCGAGCGGGGTGTCGCCGATGACGCAGATCCGGTCCGGCGGCGGCACCGGGCACCCTGACGCCCCCGCCGCGGCACAGGCCACCGGCACGAGGGCGCGCCGATCGGCGTGGTCGTCGCCAAAGGCGCCGAACGGGAAGCGCGACCAGAGCCCGTAGTGCCCCAGTTTGATGGCCGCGCCGCCGGCGAAGTTACCGCTGAGTAACCCGACCTGCACGTCGGGGTCGGCGGAGAGCGCGTCGAGCAGATCGGCGACGCCGGGCAGGACGCCGATCGCGCCCTCACCGGGTCTGGCGATCTCGACGCGCAGATCCTCGACATAGGCGTCCCGCAACCGGTACACCTCGTCATCACCGGCCGGGAGACCGAACTGCCGAAAGACATCGCCCACGATGGCGCGGTCGGTGCGGCCGGCAAACCGCACCATGTCAAGCGCCCCCGACAGGCCGTGCAGGCGGCGAAAGGCCGCGTTCATGCCGCGCAGGCCCGCCCGGCCCGAATGAATCAGCGTGCCGTCGATGTCGAACAGGATCAGCGTGGAGCGGGTAGTGGTCATCGCAGTCGTCAGGATCCAGCCAGCCGCTGCAGGAGCCGGCGGATCAGGGGCTCGCGCACGTGACGGATCGTCCCTCCCGACGTGTCGAGCGCCAGCCGGCGACCGCCACTGGCGCGGGCGAAGGCCGCATCCTCAGAGATCGCCAGCCAGCCGATGCCGCGCGTCTCGGCCACCTGCCGCACGGTATCGCCAATGGCCGCCGCGTCGGCCGGGCCGTCGAGGTTCGCCGTCGGGTGCTCGAGCAACAGGAAGGCCGGAGCGGGCGCGAGCGCACGGGCCAGGTGCACGCGCACCCGCTCGACCGCCGTGAGCGTCCCGGCCTTTTCCGGCAACCGGCCCGCCGGCAGGCCCACCATCTCGGCCAGGGCCTGCACCTGCCGCCGCAGGTCCTCGGCAATCGGGTCGATCGACACGGTCAGCGGCAGCGCCAGGTTCGACTCGATCGACAGGGCGTCGATGAGCACGGCGCGCTCGCTCACGAGGCCGAAGCGATCGAGCGCGGTCAGCCACTCGGCGTCGGTCGCAATGTCGCGGGTGCTCTGGCCGTCGATCAGAATGTCTCCCTCGTCGGCCAGGGCCGCACCCGTCACGAGGTGCACGAGCATCTCAGCGGCGTCTCGGCCGAGGCCGGACAGGACGAGATGCTCGCGCGCGTGGATGTCGAGCCGGTCCAGCCGCAGGGGCGGAACGGTCGACGCCTTAACGACCCCGTCGAGGCGGATGAGCGGCAGCACCGGACGCCCTGGCGTCAGGCTGACGACCGGCGCCGGCCGGTGCCGCGGGTTCTCGTGCGCATCCGCGTCGTGTAGGCGCGGTACTCGCGGATGAGCAGATCGAGGTGCTCGCGTTCCTCGTCGGCAAACTCCAGAAAGATGCGCTTGCCTTCCGATTCCTCGAAGCGATCGCCATAGCGCTTGAAGAACTTGTGGGAGCCCCGTTCGCAGCGGATGCCGATGAGCAGGGCCGCGCGGTCGTCGCCCTGCCGCAATTCGTCGGCGCCCGCCGCAAAGAGCCCGTGCGCGGCGCCCTTGAAGAAGAGAAACGTGGGCTCGGCCTCGAGCCCCGGATGCTCGCGGAGCACTTCCCGGTAGCGTTCCTCCAACTTGTCGAGGTGCTCGTGTTCCTCGCCGGCGAGCTTCTCGAACACGCGACGCCCGCGCGCGTCCTTCGTCAGGCGTGCGGCGCGGGTGTAGAAGTCGAGGCCGCTCCGCTCGGTGGCGATCGCAATCCGGAGCGCGTCGCGCGCAAACACGGCGTCGGTCGGTAGCCCGGACGACGTGCGCGTCGGCCGGCCCGTGCGGCACTGCTCACAGGTGCCGTAGATCTGCAGCACGCTCTGGCGCGGAGCGAAGTGACGGGCCGCGGCAACCTCTTCGACGAGGCTCTCGATGTCGGAACTGAGAAATTCGAACGACTGATTGCAGGTCTTGCAGATGAGATGGAAATGGCGCGGGTGCCGGTAGGAGTGTTCGAAGCGGAACCGCCCCTCGCCGAAGTCCACGCGGCGCGCGATCCCGGCGTCGACCATCCACTGGAGCGTCCGGTAGACGGTGGCGCGGCTGATCCGCGCATCCTGCCGGCGGATCAGATCGACCAGGTCGTCGGCGCTGAGGTGGCCGTCCTGACGCAGGAAGACATCCACGATGCGGTCGCGCTTGCTCGACCGACGACCGCCGGTGGGACGCCGGGCTTCGACGAACTCACTGGCCGACTGCATGGGCCGTTCGTGCGGACCCTCAGGCGCTGAACGACGAGCCGCAACCGCAGGTGGACTTGGCGTTGGGATTCTTGATCGTGAACCCGCCGCCGACGTTGTTGTCGACGAAATCGACTTCGGCGCCCTTCAGATACCGGAGGCTGATCGGATCGACCAGCAGGCGCACGCCCCTGACCTCGAACACCTGGTCGGCAGAGGCATCCGCTTCGCCTTCGTCAATCATGAGGCCATACTGGAAGCCCGAGCAGCCGCCACCCTGCACGAACACGCGCAGGCCAGCCCCAGCCTTCTGTTCCTCGGCCAGCAGTTCGTTGATCTTTCCAGCCGCGGTTTCGGTGACGTGAATCATGATTCGATTATACGGTACGACCCCTTAGACTATCGGGCGTGACCAGGCCTCCCTCGAAAGAACCCCCGGAAAACCGGGCTGTTTCCGCCCCGTCGCCCGAGTCACCGGCTGGGGCCCTCGCCGCCCGGCTGGCCGGCGTCCGGGCGGCCTCGCGGCTGGCCCGGCGGGACGCCAACGTTTTCAGCGTCGCCGCCGAGCCGGCCATCGCCACCGCCATCACAGGGCGACTCGGCTGGCTCGACGCCCCGCGCGCGTTCCTCGACCGTGTGGCCGAGCTCGATGGGCTCTCGGACGAGACGACCCGCGCCGGCCTGACCGGCGTCCATCTGCTCGGCATGGGGGGCAGCAGCCTGGGTGCCGAGGTCCTGCGTGACGTGGCCGCGGACCGGACGCTCCGCCTGACGGTGCTCGATACGACCGACGAGCGGGCGGTCCGCCACGCCACCGAGACCCTCGACCCGGAACGCGCGCTCTTCATCGTCGCGAGCAAGAGCGGCTCAACCCTCGAGGTGAGCGCCCTCGAACGGCATTTCTCCGGCGTGATGGCCGACCGGCTCGACCGTCCCGCCGGGGATCATTTCGTCGCGATCACCGATCCGGGCAGCCCGCTCGTCGAACTGGCAGCCGACCGCGGCTACCGGCGGGTATTCGAGAACCCGGCCGACATCGGCGGCCGCTACTCGGTGCTGTCGTACTTCGGGCTGATTCCGGCGGCGCTGCTCGGCCTCGACCTGAGACGCTTGCTCGCCGACGCGGTTGACATGGCCGACGCCTGCACGGCCGACACAGCCGACAACCCGGGCCTCGCCCTCGGGGCGTTCATGGCGGCCCAAGCGCTGGCGGGCCGCGACAAGTTGACGCTGCTGCTGCCGCCGCGGCTGGCCCCGCTCGGCGTGTGGATTGAACAGCTCGTCGCCGAGAGCACCGGCAAACGCGGCCGCGGCATCCTGCCCATCGTCGGCGAGCCACTCGGCGAGCCGGCCGATTACGGCGACGACCGCGCGTTTGTCGCCATGCTCACACCGGACACGGGCGACCTGGATGCGGCGGCCCGGACGCTCGAACTGGCGGGCCACCCGGTCTGCCGCATCGCGGGCACGGGCGACGCGCTCGGACGCGAGTTCTACCGCTGGGAGTTCGCCACGGCAATCGCCGGTGCCGCCCTGGACGTCAACCCCTTCGACGAGCCGGACGTCCGGGCGGCCAAGGATCGGACGACGGCGCAACTCGAGGCCCGCCGGCGGACCGGGTCGTTTCGCGTCGATCCGCCGCTTACCCGGCAGCGCGGCTACGCCCGCCGGGAACACGGCGAGGTGGCCGGCGGTCCGGGCCGCTATCTGGCGCTCCTCGACTACCTGCCGACCGATGGCCGCCGCCCGATGATCGTCGAACGACTGCGCGCGGCCATCCGTCACAGGACGCAGATGGCCACCACGCACGGCACCGGCCCGCGCTACCTGCATTCGACGGGCCAGTACCACAAGGGCGGGCCGAACACCGGTGTCTTCGTCCTGCTCACGGGCGGGGACGCGAGCACGACGCCCGTGCCGGATACCGACTACAGCTTCAGTGCACTCAAGCAGGCACAGGCGCTCGGCGACTTCGATGCGCTCGTCGCGGCCGGCCGGACGGTCATTCACTACCACGTCGACGACCCGGCGGCCGACTACACCGAGACGTTCGAGCGGATCCTGAAACAACTCCGCATGCCCGATCCAACCGGGTAGGATGATCCCGTGGGTCGACTGTTCCTGGTGATCGCGGTCCTGCTCGGCGCCGCCACGGCCGGCGCGGACCAGAACGTACACGGTCGGTTGTTTCCGCCCGAGAACCTGGGTCTGCTCGAAGGCCCGGATCGCGACGACTGGCAGCAGCCCGACCGCGTAATGGATGCGCTCGGCATCGCCGACGGCGCGCACGTGGGCGACCTCGGCGCCGGGGGCGGGTGGTTCACCGTGCGGCTGGCCCGCCGGGTGGGCCCGAACGGGCGGGTCTATGCCGAAGACATCCAGCCGCAGATGCTCGAATCGATTCGGCGCCGGGTTCGCCGCGAGGGTCTGGCCAACGTCGAGACGGTGCTCGGGACGCCGACCGACCCGATGCTGCCGCCGGGACTGGCGGCGGTGCTCATCGTGGATGTCTACCCGCAGATGGCCGACCCGGTGGCAGTACTCGGCCACATCCGCGAGTCACTCGCGCCGGGTGGGCGGCTCGGCATCATCGACTTCAAGACCGACGGGGCCGGCGGTCCCGGACCGCCGCTCGACAACCGCCTGCACCACGACGTCATCATCGAGGCCGCCGGGCGCGCCGGGCTTCGCTTGCTCCGGCACGAGACATTCCTGCGCTTCCAGTACTTGCTGGTGTTCGAGGCGGACACCCGCGTCCGCTGACACGCGTCCACGGTCCGGCAGGCATCACGTGAGGGCCCCCAGGTGCGAACGGCACTGACCATCGCCGGCAGCGACTCGGGAGGCGGGGCCGGCATCCAGGCTGACCTGAAGACGTTTGCCGCCCATGGGGTCTTCGGGCTGTCGGCCGTCACGGCCATTACGGCGCAGAACACACTGGGCGTGAGCGCCAGCGCCGCCCTCGACCCGGCGCTCGTCACCGCTCAGGTCGACGCCGTGGCGGCCGATCTGCCCATCCACGCCGTGAAGATCGGCATGCTGGCCAATCGCCATATCATCGCGGCGGTGGCCGACGCGCTGGTCCGGCACGGGCTGGGCCCGGTCGTGCTCGATCCGGTGATGCTGGCCAAAGGCGGCGCCCGGCTGCTCGCCGACGACGCCGTCGCCGCGCTGCGACACCTCCTGCTGCCGCTCGCGACCCTCGTCACGCCGAACACCGAGGAGGCTGCCACGCTTGCCGGTCGTCCCGTCCGGACGCTCGTCGAGGCGCGGTCGGCGGCCGAGATCATTCGTGCGGCAGGCGCACGGGCGGTCCTCGTCAAGGGTGGTCATCTCGACGGCCCGGCGATCGACGTGCTGGCCGATGGCGCCGGCATTGTCGAGTTCCGCCAGGAGCGCGTCGAGACCCGGCACACCCACGGCACGGGCTGCACGTTGTCGTCGGCGATTGCCGCACGGCTGGCCCACGGCGACGACCTGCGCACGGCCATTGCCTCGGCCAAGTCGTACGTCACGCGCGCCATTCTGCAGGCCCCCGGACTCGGCCACGGTCACGGTCCTCTGAATCACTTCCCCACCTGACGGTTCCCGCCGGTCGAACGCTCGTTCGACCGGCGGGAGAACTGACCGAACGGAGACATGGCTATACTGAGGCGATGCGATTGCCGCGTACGGCGATCACTGCGGAGCCGATCTCGGCCGAGCGGCTGGCCGCCGACCTCGAGGCGGATGTGCGCACGCTCGGCGAGGGGTGCGGCGCCCTCTGCACGTTCGTCGGTGTCGTCCGCGCCACACACGCGGGGCGCGCGGTCCGCTATCTCGAGTACGAAGCGCATGAACCGCTCGCCGCGCGCGCCCTGGCCCGGATCGCGGCCGAAGTCGAGGCCGAGTGGCCGGCCGGCCGTGTAGCCATCCATCACCGGATCGGCCGCCTCGAGATCGGCGAGGCCAGCGTCGTCATCGTGGCCGCCGCCGCGCACCGCGCCGAGGCCTTCGGCGTCTGCCGGTACGCCATCGAACGGGTCAAGCAGATCGTCCCGGTCTGGAAGCACGAGTTCTTCACCGACGGCGACGACTGGGTCGACGGATCGGTGGCCGATCCCGACGACCCCGCCGCGCGGGCGCGGGCCCGGTCGCTGGCATGCGCGTGACGGTCCACCTGTTCGCCCGGCTCCGCGATCTGGCCGGTCGCCAGTCGTTCACCTGTGACGTCCCGGCCGGCGCGACCGTCGCCGATGCCTGGCACGCCGTGGTCAGCTGTCACGCCTCACTCGAGCCGTTCGGCCGGTCGATCTCGTGCGCGGTCAACGACGACTTCGCCCGGATGACCGTCACACTCGACGACGGTGACGAGGTGGCGTTCCTGCCGCCGGTGTCGGGAGGATCGGGATCGTGTCCCTGACGCCGCCGGTCATCGAGAAGCTGAAATCGATCGCCGCCCGGTATCGGGAACTGCTGCACCTCGTGAGCGATCCGGCGGTCCAGGCCGACTCGACCGCGTACCGGACCCACACGAAGGCCCTGGCCGAACGCGAGCCGATCGTCGAAGCGTACCGGGAGTACGAGGCGCTCGAACGCGAGCTGGCCGAGGCTGGCGACCTGTCGACGTCGCCTGATGCCGACGTGCGGACCCTGGCGGCCGAGGAGCTGCCCGCGCTGACGACACGGCGGGGGGCGCTGGCCGATCGGCTCCGCGTGCTGCTTACGCCGACAGATCCGAACGACGACCGGAACGTGGTGGTCGAGATCCGGGCCGGTACCGGCGGCGACGAGGCGGCACTCTTTGCCGCCGACCTGTTCCGGATGTACTCGCGGTATGCCGAACGGAACCGGTGGCGGGTCGACGTGCTGTCGAGCCACGACACCGGCGTCGGGGGCCTGAAGGAAGTCATCGCCAGCATCGAGGGCAAGGGCGCCTACAGCCGGCTCAAGCACGAGAGCGGTGTCCATCGAGTGCAGCGCGTGCCGGTCACCGAGGCCAGCGGCCGCATCCATACCTCCACGGCCACCGTGGTCGTCCTGCCCGAAGCCGAGGAGGTCGACGTGCAGATCGATCCGAAGGACCTGCGGATCGACACATTCTGCTCGAGCGGACCGGGAGGCCAGAGCGTCAACACGACCTACTCGGCCGTCCGGATCACCCACCTGCCGACCGGGCTCGTCGTGTCCCAGCAGGACGAGAAATCGCAGATCAAGAACCGGCAGAAGGCGATGAAGGTGCTGCGATCGCGGCTCTACGAAATGGAGCTGCGCAAGCAGCAGGACGCGATTGCCCGCGAACGCCGGGGCCAGGTGGGAACGGGTGACCGGTCCGAAAAGATCCGGACGTACAACTTCAAGGAGAACCGGATCACCGACCACC
>DATKDF010000103.1:0-9787 GCA_035512795.1 Vicinamibacterales bacterium | reverse complement strand
GTTCGTAGCCAGACGCTCTATCCAACTGAGCTAAGGGCGCGGGCGAAAGGACTCAAGGACTATATCAGGTCCGGTGGTCCCGAAGTCCGGGGTCCTGTGGTTCGGTTCGGTGCGGCGGTGCGGAGGTTCCTATCTCACGATCCCGTGTCCGCGCTCGAAGAGGCCCGGGAGGGTGATCGGCAGCCGGCCGCCGATGGTCGCTTCGCCGGCCAGCGCGCGCACCGCCGTCAACTCCGCCAGGTCGTACACGTCGTAGGTCAGGAGCATCGCCGGCAGGCTCGGGACCGACATCGGCGCGTACGGATTGCCGAAGAACACCGTGAGAAACGGCCGGGTCGTGCCCGTCGTCCGGCGGGCGAGGTCGTCGAGCAGACGCGCGAGCGGCGCCGGCAGGTCCTGCGCGCCGCTGCCCGACGCGGTCCGCACGAAGACCGACGCCACAATCGCGTCGTAGCGCAACGCCGTGGCGCGAACCAGATCGATCTCGCCGGGCGACGACCGGTCGGACAGCTCGATGGCCGTCACGTTCGGCCACCGCGCCCGCAGCTCCGGCAGGAACGTCCGGCTCGGGACACCGATGCGCCAGCCCGACGGGTAGTCGAGAATCGACAGGTACAGCACCGACGCGTCACGCGGCACGCGCAGGGGCACCTGGTTGCGCTCGTCACGAAGGAGCGTGATGGCCTTCTGGCCGAGCTCCTGGGCCACGGCCTGATGCCGGCGCCCGCCGACCGTCGCGGCCACGTCGTCGAGACTCACCGTCCGCGTGCGATGGAGTCCGAGGCGTGCCTTGGCGACGAGCAGCCGCCGAACGGCCGTGTCGATGATCGCGATGTCGATCTCGCCGCGTTCGACCGCGGCCCGGATGCCGGCGACGGCCGCGGCCGCGTCGCGCGGTTTGGTGACGACGTCGTTGCCGGCCAGCACGGCGCGCACGGCGGCCGTGCCCGGATCGAGGCGCGCCTCGATCGCATCCATGTCGACCGCATCGGTGAAGATGAGCCCGCCAAACCCGAGCTCGCCTCTCAGGAGATCGGTCACGATCGGCCGGCTCAGGCTGGCCGGGCTGAACTCGGCCGCGTCGAGCGCCGGCAGGACGATGTGAGCCGTCATCACGCCATCGGCGCCCTCGCTCATCCCGTAGCGGAAGGGCCAGAGCTCGACCGCGTCGAGCCGATCGCGCGGATGCGTGATGACGGGCAGGCCGACGTGCGAATCGACGTCGGTGTCGCCATGTCCGGGAAAGTGCTTGAGCACGGCCAGCATCCCGCCGGCCTGGTATCCACGGATGTAGGCCGACGCGAGACGACCCACCTGCTGCGGATCCTCGCCGAACGCGCGGGTGTTGATGACCGGGTTTCGCGCGTTGTTGTTGACGTCGGCCACGGGCGAGAAGTTGACGTGCACGCCGAGGGCACGCCCCTCGACGGCCGTGATGCGGGCCGCTTCGGTGGCCAGGGCCTCGTCGCCGGCCGCCGCCACGGCCATCTGACGCGGGAACCGCGTGCCGCCGGCAATCCGGAACGCCACACCGCTTTCGAAGTCGGACGACACCAGCAGAGGAATAGCGGCTTCGCCCTGCAACCGGTTGAGTACCGACGCGGCCGCGAGCGGCTCGCCCAGCACGACCGTGCCATACCGGTAGTCGGGCAGCACGCGCGGTGCCGGTTCGCTGCCGCCGAACAGGACGAACCCACCCACTTTCAGATCGCGCACCTGGACCCGGAGCCGATCGAACGTCTCCGAATCGGTGGCCAGATAGGTCGAATCCACGCCCGGCGCCACGATCTGCCCGACCTTGTCCTCGATCGTCATCCGCTTGAACGTGTCCTCGACCCAGCGCGCCGCCGCCCGATCGAGCACCGTCGCCGGGCCCTGCGCCACGGCAATGTGGAAGACGCAAACCGTCGCGAGCGTCCAGGCAGGCTTCATGGCCGATGAGTGTACCGGACTTCGGGCATAATCCTGCTGATGTCGGTCGCCGAGCATCGTGCGGTCGCCCCCCGGTCGGTGTCGCTCTTCGTGCTGACCGTGAGTGACACGCGTACGCTCGCCACCGAGACGAGCGGCCGGGCGATTGCCGCGCTCGCCGAGGCGGCCGGCCACCGGATTGCCGGCCGCGATCTCGTTCGCGACGAGCCGGCCGACGTGGCACGCGTGGTCGCCGCCGCCGCCTCGCGCGACGACGTCCAGGCGGTCGTCACGACCGGCGGCACGGGCATCGCGGCGCGCGACACGACCGTCGAGGCGATCGACGCGCTCTTCGACAAACGGCTCGACGGGTTCGGCGAGCTGTTCCGCCATCTGAGCTTCGAGACCGTCGGGCCGGCGGCCATGCTCTCGCGCGCGACGGCGGGCGTCGTCTCCGGGCGCATCGTGTTCGTCCTGCCCGGCTCCGAGGCGGCCGTCCGCCTGGCCATGGAGCGGCTCATCCTGCCCGAGCTCAGCCACATCGTCGGTCTGCTCGGCCGACCGGCCACCCGGTGATCCGATGCGTCCCTTCACGTCCACCATTCCCTTTGCCGACGCGCGCCGCCTGACCCTCGAGGCCGCCCGGCCCATCGAGCGGACAGAGACGCTGCCTCTGGCCCACGCGTCCGGGCGCGTCGTGGCTCGCGACGTGGTGGCGGCGACTGACGTGCCGCCCTTCGACCGCGCGCTGATGGACGGCTACGCCGTGCGCGCGGCCGATACGGCAGGGGCCACCGTCGCCGAGTCGCGGCCCGTGGCGCTGCGTGCCCGCGTCTTCGCCGGCGAGACGGGCGCGCAGACGATCGGGCCGGGCGAGTGCGTCGAGATCGCGACCGGCGCGCCCCTGCCGCGCGGCGCGGATGCGGTCGTCATGGTCGAGCGGACGTCGATCGAAGGCAACGGCGTGCTGGTGCACGCCGCAGTCGACCCCGGAGGCAACATCGGCACCCGCGGCGGCGACCTGCGCGCCGGGGCCGTGGCCGTGCGGGCCGGCGACATCCTCACACCAGCACGACTCGGCGCCCTGGCTGCCGTCGGGGCCGTGCAGGTCGACGTGTACGCGCGCCCTGTCGTCTCACTGGTGTCCACCGGGGACGAGCTGGCCGCGCCGGGCCAGCCCCTTGGGCCCGGACAGATCCACGATGTGAACCGCCTGACGATGGCCGCGCTCGTCGAACGGCACGGCGGCGAGGCGCACGTGCTCGCGACCGCCGACGATGAACTCGGCGACATCACGGCGGTGCTCGATCAGGCGCTCGGTGCCGATGTGGTCGTCTTCTCGGGCGGGAGTTCGGTCGGCAACCACGACCTGGTCATGGACGCGATCGGCGCGCGTGGGCGGGTGCTCTATCACGGGATCGCCGTGAGGCCCGGCAAGCCCACGGCACTCGCGATCGTCGGCGGCACGCCGGTCTTCGCGATGCCGGGCAACCCGACGTCGTGCCTGTCGAACGGGTACCTGCTGCTCGTCCCGTTCCTGCGCCGGACGGCCCGACTGCCGGCGTGGGAGCCTCGAACGGTCGCCCTCCCACTGGCGCGCGCGATCCGCTCAGCCGAGGATCGGCACCAGTTCTATACGGTCCGAATCGAGGATGGGCGGGTCGAGCCGGCCTTCAAGGGCTCGAGCGCGATCACGAGCATGGCCGACGCCGACGGCTACATCGAGATTGCCGCCGGCACGGCCGAACTGCCGGCCGGCACGCCCGTCACGGTCACGCGCTTCGACCCCTGAACCCGGGGGCTGCTAGCCCTTGAAGCAACGCGCCACCTCATCCCAGTTCACCACGTTCCACCAGGCGGCGAGGTAGTCGTTGCGGCGGTTCTGGTACTTCAGGTAGTAGGCGTGTTCCCAGACGTCGACACCCATGATCGGGCGCTTGCCGTCCATCATCGGGTTGTCCTGGTTGGCCGTGCTCTCGATGGCGAGCTTGCCGTTGGCGTCGACGAGCCAGGCCCAGCCGCTGCCAAAGCGCGTCATGCCGGCCTTGGCAAACTGCTCCTTGAACGCGTCGAAGCTGCCGAAGGCGCCCGTGATCGCATCGGCCAGCGCGCCCGACGGCGCACCGCCCTTGCCGGGGCCCATGATCTGCCAGAACATCGCGTGATTGACGTGGCCGCCGCCGTTGTTGCGGACGGCGGTGCGGATCGCGTCCGGCACGGCGGCCAGGTCGCGGATCAGGTCCTCGGCGCTCTTCGACGCCAGGGCCGCGTGCGGTTCGAGTGCGGCGTTCAGGTTGTTGACGTACGCCTGGTGATGCTTGCCGTGATGGATCTGCATCGTGGTCGCGTCGATGTGCGGCTCGAGCGCCGCGGCGTCGTAGGGAAGCGTCGGCAGTTGATGGGCCATGGTCAGGTCAGTCCTTTCGGCTCAGGTCGAGCATGCGATCGAGTGCCACGCGCGCCCACTGCTTCGTGGGCTCCGGCACAACGATCGGGTTGTGGACCTCGCCGTTGACGAGACCCTCGAGTACCCAGAGTAAGTGGTTCGGCGACACGCGGAACATCGTCGAGCAGAGGCACCCCATCGAGTCCAGTGAGGTCACCGTCCGGGCGGGTGCGAGCTGTCTGGCCAGGCGGTTGACCAGGTGCAGCTCCGTCCCGACGGCCCAGGCCGAGCCGGGCGGACTGTCCGAGACGGTCCGGATGATGAACTCGGTCGAACCCATCTCGTCGGCCGCCTCGGCCACCTCGAACGTGCACTCCGGATGGACGACGACACGGCCGCCGGGATACTGGCGCCGGAACTGATCGATGTGGCGGACGCTGAAGCGCGTGTGCACGCTGCAGTGCCCCTTCCAGAGAAGCAGCCGCGCCCGCTCGAGCGCCTCCCGATCGACGCCGCCGAACGGCAGCTCGGGATCCCAGACCACCATCTGGTCGAGCGGCACCCCCATGCGGTACGCGGTGTTCCGGCCCAGGTGCTGGTCGGGCAGCATCAGCAGCTTCTCGCCGCGGTCCCAGGCCCAGGCCATTACGGCCGCCGCGTTGCTCGACGTGCAGACGAGCCCCGCGTGCTCGCCGCAGAAGCCTTTGATGGCCGCCGTCGAGTTGATGTAGGTGACCGGAATCACCGAACTGGTCTCGATGCCGAGAGCCGCCAGTTCGTACCAGCAGACTTCGAGCTGCTCGATGGCGGCCATGTCGGCCATCGAGCAGCCGGCGGCCAGGTCGGGCAGGATGACGGTCTGGTGCGGCGCGCCGAGGATGTCGGCGCTTTCAGCCATGAAGTGCACGCCGCAGAAGACGACCACCTCGGCGTGGTGCTGACGCGCGGCCAGTTGCGCGAGCTTGAGCGAGTCGCCGGTGAAGTCGGCGAACTTGATGACTTCGTCGCGCTGGTAGTGGTGACCGAGGATGACGAGGCGGTCGCCGAGCGTCGCGCGGGCGCGCGTGATGCGGGCGTCCATGTCGTCGTCCGACAAGCCGAGGTACGCCTCGGGGAGCGGCTGGCGCTCGCCCAGGCGGGTGTTCTCGTAGTCGGTCAGGAGCTGGACATGCATCCGTGTCGTCTCGCGGGTGTCGTGCCGGGCCCCGCTTGTGAAAAATTTCTCAATCTCCAGATATGAAAATGGCCAAATCCCGATCGGGCTTCGCGCGCCCCCGGCTATCGCCGGTCCGAGACTTGACTCAACGCCAGTGTATCAAGAACGAAGGGCCCCCTGCACCGGTCGATAGAACGTGTCCCGCTCGACCGGCTCACGCCCCGCCACACGAATCAGCCGCTCAATCGCCGCCACCGTCAGCGCTTCCGGCGTCGGCGACCCGGCCATGTGGTAGATCCGTTCCTCCTGAACCGTGCCGTCCAGGTCGTCGGCCCCGTACCAGAGCGCCAGTTGCGCCACCTCGACGCCGGTCGCAATCCAGAACGCCTTGATGTGCGCCACGTTGTCGATCACGAGCCGCGCCACGGCATGCGTGCGCAGCGTGTCGGTCGCCGACGGCGCCGGGAGCTTGCGCATCTGGTTGTTGTCGGGATGAAACGCCAGCGGGATGAAGGCCTGGAAGCCGCCCGTCTCGTCCTGCAGGCCGCGCACGCGCAGCATGTGGTCCACCCGCTCGGCCATCGTCTCGATGTGCCCGTAGAGCATCGTCACGTTCGTCTTCATCCCGAGCCCGTGCGCCAGACGATGAATCGACAGGTAGCGCTCGGCGTCGGCCTTGTCGTGGGCGATCTTCCGCCGCACGCGCTCGGCAAAAATCTCGGCGCCGCCGCCGGGCAGCGAGTCGAGCCCGGCGTCGATGAACGCCCGCAGCACCGCCTCGTCGGTCATCCCGTACGTGTCGGCGAAGAACGCAATCTCCACGGCCGTGTAGCACTTCAGATGAATCTCGGGACGGATCGCCTTCAGGCCCCGGAGCAGGTCCACGTAGTAGCTGAACGGCAGATCCGGATGGAGCCCGTTGACGACGTGGACTTCGGTGAGCGGCTGGTGGGCCCGATCGCGGAGTTTGGCGAACACGCGGTCGAGCGTCAACGTGTAGGCCTCGGCGTCACCCGGCTTGAGCCGCGCGAACGAACAGAAGAGGCAACTGGCGACGCAGACGTTGGTCGCCTCGAGCCGCAGGTTGAAGTTGTAGTACGACTTCGCGCCGTGCCGGCGTTCGCGTTCGCGATTGGCCAGCCAGCCCACGGCATGCAGATCCGGGCACTCGAACAGCCGGACGCCGTCGTCGAGCGCGAGCCGCTCGCCGGCGTCGAGCTTCCGGACGATGTCGTCGAGGCCGAGGGCGGCGAACCGGGCGGTCATCCTCCCCGATGTTATACTCGCCGGCGACAACCGACGATCGCCCGGCGGCGCAAGGGAAGTTGGGTGCAAATCCCACACGGTGCCGCCACTGTCAGCGGGGAGTCGGCGTCCTTCTGCTCGACGCGCGTGCGCGATCGAGCCGCCACTGTGGCTGACCACGCGGGATGTGGGGCCATGGGAAGGCGCGGGCGCCGGCGACGATCCGCGAGTCAGGAGACCTGCCACCGGGCCGTCCTTCTGTCCGCGTCCTGAACCGACGTGGAATCGGCGCGACCACACGCCGAAGGAGGCTCGATGCCCCGTTCCGTCCGTCTTCCCGTACTCACCATTCTCTTCGCGCTCGTCGTCCACCTGGGACCAGCCGCGCGTCCGGCCCGGGCGCAGTCGGCCAGCCCGCCGGACCTGGCCCTCGTCGTCGTCGACTCGCAGGGCGCGGCCGTCGTGCGCGCCTACGTCCGGCTCGTCGACCGGTCGGGACGCACGATCCGCACGACCCTGACCGACGCCGAGGGCCGCGCACGCATCGACGGCGGATGCGCCGCCTGTCAGCTCGAGGTGTCCCTGGCTGGTTTCCGGACCGCGTCGATGCCGGCGACCGCGGGCCGCACGGTGCGGGTTGTGCTCTCCCCAGCGCCGGTCACCGAATCCATCGTGGTCTCGGCGACGCGCGGTGAGGCACCCACCGGACAGGTGGGTGCCTCGACGACCGTCTTCGATCGGCAGGCGATCGAACGGCGCGGCTCGCCGCTCGTAAGCCAACTGCTGCGATCGACGCCGGGCGCGATTGTCGTCCATACCGGCGGCCTCGGCGGCGTGACGTCGCTCTTCGTCCGCGGCGGCGAAAGCGACTACAACGCGGTGCTCCTCGACGGCATGCCAATCAATGAGCCGGGCGGCACATTCAACTTCGGCAACCTGACGACGACCGACCTTGAACGGATCGAGATCGTGCGCGGCGCGCAGTCGGCGCTCTTCGGCACCGACGCGATGTCGGGCGTCGTCCAGCTCTTCACGCGGCGCGCGCCGCTCGGGGATGCGCGCCCGCGCGTGTCGGCGACGCTCGAGGGCGGTTCGCTCGCCACGACCCGTGCGACGGCCGGCGTGTCGTGGACGGCCGGCCGGCTCGACTACTCGGTCACCGGAGCGCTCTTCGGCACCGATAACGCGTCCGACAATCACCGGTTCGAGAACGCGACGGCGGCCTGGAACGTCGGTGCGTCGCTCGACGAGCGGACGTCGATTCGGGTCACCGGCCGGCTGGAGCGACAGGAAGCCGGCACGCCCGGCGCCACGGCGTTCGGCCCGCCCGACCTCGACGCCCGCTTCGAGCGCGACGACGCGTCGGTGGGCGCGACGCTGCTGCGCAGAAGCGCCACGCTCACGCATCGCGTGATGTACGCGTTCACCACGAGCGTCACGACGTCCACCAACCTCCTGGCCGATCCGCCGTTCGTCGCCGAGTTCGAGGGACGGCAGGCCCTGTTCGACACGACCGACTTTCTGTTTCACTCGCAGAACGATCTGTCGCGTCATCGACTGAGCTACCAGGCCGACTGGCAGGTGCCGGCCGCGCGCGCCGGCGCGCAGATCGTGACCGCGCTCGTCGACTACGACGCCGAACGTGGGGCGTTCGAGGACCGGCTGGCTGATTCGGCGCTCCGTGGCTCGCGAGACAACGTCGGCGTGGCGGTCCAGCACCAGTGGATTGCCGGGCGGACGTCGGTCACGAGCGGCCTGCGGGTCGAGCAGAACGAGAGCTTCGGCACGGCGGTGGCTCCACGCCTGTCCATCCTGCAGACGCTCCGGACCGGCACCGGCACGCTCGGCCGTACCGCCGTCCGGTTCAACGCCGGACGGGGCGTCAAGGCGCCGTCGCTCCTCGAGTCGTTCAGCCCGAACTTCTTCTTTCAGGGCAACGCCGACCTCGAGGCCGAGCGGGCGCGCACGATCGACGTCGGGATCGAGCAGCGGCTGGCCGACGACCGCGTCCGCGTCGAGCTGACGTGGTTCGACAACCGGTTCCGCGATCAGATCACGGTCGAGACGATCGACTTCTCGACGTTCGAGGGCCGCTTCGTCAACGTCGATCGGAGCCGGTCACGCGGCATCGAGCTGGCCGTCGATGCCGTGCCGGCCGGCTGGCTCGAGCTTCGGGCCGGCTACACGCGACTCGACACGTGCCGCGAAACGTCGACGGCAGACTGCTCCGGCTTTGCCGACACCCTGCGTCTTGTCCGGCGGCCGAAACACTCCGGGTTCGTGGATGTGACGACGCGGACCGGTCAGGCGACGCTCGGGCTTTCCGGCGTCATCATCGGTGACCGGCGCGACACCTCGGTCGCATTCTTCGATCCCGCGCTGCCCGAACAGAGCTACGCCGTCTGGGCGCTCCTGGCCGAGTACGCGGTCCGCACGGGTGTCGACGCGTTCCTGCGCGTCGAGAACCTGACCGACCGCACGTACATGGAGCCACTCGGGTACCAGGCGTGGGGCCGCACGGTGCACGCCGGTCTCCGTGTGCGGTTCTGACGCCGATGCCCGCCGTCGTCTCCTGGTCGGGCGGCAAGGACAGCTGCCTGGCGCTCATGCGCGCGGCGGCCACGCACGACGTGCGCGCCGCCCTCACGATGTTCGACGAGTCGGGCACGCGAAGCCGATCGCACGGGCTCCGGCCCGACGTCGTGGCCGCCCAGGTCGAGCGGCTCGGCCTCGAGCCGATCGGGGCCTGCGCGACGTGGGCCGACTATGCGGACCGGTTCGTCGAGACGCTGCGGGCGCTCGCGGCGCGCGGATTCGATCGGGTGATTACCGGCGACATCGAAGGCGCGGCGCATCTCGAGTGGACGCGCACCGCGGCGGCACGCGCCGGCATGACGGCCGAGCTGCCGCTCTGGGGCGAACCAACCGCCGCCCTCGCGCGCGAGTTCCTCGCGCGCGGGGGCGACGCCCTGCTCGTGACCGTCCGCACGCCGCCGCTCGAGCCGGACTGGCTCGGGCGGCGGCTGTCGGCGATCGACATGGCCGCGCTCGCCGCCCGCGGCATCGACGCGGGCGGCGCGCGCGGCGAG
>DATKDF010000102.1:0-25199 GCA_035512795.1 Vicinamibacterales bacterium | reverse complement strand
CGAGGGCACGACGCCGGCGCCTTCCAGGAGCGCGCGGATGGCTTCCCGCGGCTTGAAGCGGTACGTCTCCACGTCCGTGAAGAGATCCTGCCAGCGCACGGGCGCGGCGCCGGGCAGCCGGCCGGCCTCCCATTCGCCTGGTGGCCGTCCTCGCGCCACGCGCGGACGTTCCCGTCGAGCAACGACACGTGGTCACCGTGGCCGATCGATGCCAGCGCCATGTACAGCCAGCCGGTCTCCATGGGCCGATCGCCGTAGAGGACAACGCGCGCCGTGTCGGTAGCGCCGGCGCGCGCGAGCCTCGCGGCGAGCAATGCGGGCGCCGCGAGCCGGTGATCGCCGCCGAGAAGGTCGTCGTGGCCGACGAACCGCGCGCCCGGAACGTGCCCGGCGTCGTAGGACTCGCGCGTGCCGGTGGCGATGACGACGACCGACGGATCGTCGAGGCGGTCCGCCAGCCAGGCCGTGGACACGACCACGTCCGAGGGCCGTGCGGCACCCGCCTGCTCCTGCGTCAGCCCGGCCGCCGGGACCAGGGCACCCGCCGCGGCGATCAACCCGACGATTGCGCGCCGCTGTCTGCGTGTCCTGAACATCGCCGCTCCCCTATTCGGCCCGCAGCGCGGTCAGTGGATCGATCGTCGTGGCCCGGCGCGCGGGACCCACCGCGGCGACGATCGCGGCCCCGACGAAGACGACCGCCACGATGGCATACGCCAGCGGATCGGTCGGCGTCGTCTCGAAGAGGAACCGGTTGATGAGCCGGCTGAACGCGATGGCGCCGCCGATGCCGAGGACGACGCCGATCGCGACGAGCACCACGCCCTGGCCCAGCACGAGCTGCAGCACGGACCCGCGCGAGGCGCCGAGCGCCATGCGCAGGCCGAACTCGCGCGTGCGCTGGCTGACGGCCGTGCCGATGAGGCCGGCGATGCCGGCCAGGGTGACGAAGAGCGCGACGCCCGCGAAGATCGAGAGCAGCGCCGCCGTCACGCCCGGCACCGACAGCCGATCCGACCGCAGATCCTCGAGCGTTTGGATCTCCTCGACCGGAATCGTCGCGTTGACGGTGTGCACGGCCGCTTTGATCGCCGGCACGAGCGTCATCGGATCGCCCGCGGTCGCCGCGAGCAGCCGGCCGCCGCCGAACGGCACCTGGGTCAGGGGCCGGTAGTACTGCGGCACGATCTCGCGATCCGCGCCGAACGTCCGGAAGTCGCCGGCGACGCCGACGACCTCGATCCACGCGGGCGCCGCGTTGGTCACCACCGCGAACCGGCGGCCGATCGGGTCGCGGCCCTCCCAGAGGCCCGCCATCTCCTGGTTGATGATGGCCACCGCCGGCGCCGTGGCCGTATCGGTGATCCGGAAATCGCGGCCGGCGATCAGATTCACGCCCAGCAGGTCGAAGTAGCCTTCGCTGGCCACCCGCTGGTCGATGTCGCGTTCGATCGGGTTCTCGTCGGCCCCGCCTTCGATCCGGACGCGAATCTGCAACGGATTGATCGCCGTCTGGGGTACGGCGTTGGTGATCGCTGCCGCGCGGACGCCCGGCGTCGCCCGCAGCCGCTCGAGGATGGCGGTGTTCAGGCGGAGGGCCTCCTCCGGCGTCTGGGCCACCGAGAAGTTGCCGAAGAGCGCGGCCGTCATGATCCGATCGGTCTGGTAGCCGAGCGGCACCGACGACAGTTTGTAGAAGCTCTCGAGGAGCAGCGCTGCCCCGACGAGCAGCACGAACGACACGGCCACCTGCGCGACGACGAGTACCGAGCGGGCACCCTGACGGCCGGCGCCTTCGCCGGCCTGGCCGCCGCCGTCGCGCATCGCGCCGGCGAGGTTCCGCCGGACCGTCACGGCCGGCGCGAGGCCGAAGAGGACACCCGTCGCACACGCCGCGACGAGCGTGAACGCCAGCACGGTGCCGTCGATGCCGATCTGCTCCGTCCGCGGCGTGAACCGGCCGACGAAGCCCGTCAGCAGTTCCAGCGACAAGGCGGCCAGCCCGAGGCCGATGACGCCGCCGGCCCCGGCGACCAGCACGCTCTCGGTCAGCAGTTGCCGCACCAGCCGGCCCCGGGCCGCACCGAGCGCGGTCCGCACCGCGAGTTCCCGGCCGCGCCGTACCGTACGCGCCAGCGCGAGGTTGGCGACGTTCGCGCACGCGATGAGCAGCACCAGCATCGTCGTCCCGGTGAGCGCGAGCAGCATCGGCCGGGCGTCCTGCACGAGCTGCTCGCGGAGCGGCGTCGCCTGGACGACCACCTCGCCGCGGGTGCCGGCACGCTGATAGACGTCCGGGAACCGGTCGTCGAAGTCGCCGACGATGGCGGCCAGCTCGGTCGACGCGTGTGTCACGCTCGCGCCAGGCGCCAGACGGCCGAACACCTGCAGCGCGCCGAAGGCCCGGCGCACGGTGGCGACGTTGGCTTCCTGGGCGGACCGGAACGGGCACGCCGACGTCGACATGTAGACGTCGTTGTGGCGCGGGTACTGCGGGTGTGGCGGCAGGACGCCGACGACGGTGTGCGGGCGGTTGTTCATCTCGAGCACGCGCCCGACGACGCTCGCCTCGCCGCCGAACTTCGACTGCCAGTACTCGTGGCTCAACACCAGCACCGCCTCGGCGCCGCTGTCATCGTCGGTGTCGACCAACGTGCGGCCGTGGAGCGGCCGCACGCCGAGCATGTCGAAGAAGTTGGCCGAGACGACGCCCGTGTCGACCCGGTCGGGCTCGCCCTGGTTGAGGAGGACGAACGACATCGAGTGGTACTCGACCAGGTCGCGGACGCTCGCCAGGCGCTCGCGGTACTCGTAGAGCTCGGGAATCGAGACGCCGAGCGTCGCCAGGTTGAAGGCGGGAACCGACTGCTGCACCAGCACGAGATCGTCGCCCTCGCGGTACGGGAGCGGCTCGAGCAGCACGCCGTTGACGACCGAGAACATGGCCGTATTGGCGCCGATGCCGAGCGCCAGGATCAGGACGGCCGCCGTCGTGTAGCCGGGCGACCGCCGCAGCGTGCGCAGGCCGAAGCGGATGTCCTGTCGCAGCCCGTCCCACCAGGTCATGCCGCGAGCGTCGCGGACGTCCTCGCGCACCGCGGGGAGGCTGCCGAAGTCGCGGAGCGTCGAGCGACGGGCCTCCTCCGGGCTCAGGCCGGCCCGCACGCGCTGGTCAATCTCCATGCGCACGTGGAAATCGAGTTCGCGCGAGATGTCGCGATCCACTGCGCCGGCGCGCAAGAGCGTCCGCAGTCGTCTGACGATTCGGCCCACCATGATGACTCCTGTGTCGAGGCAGCCTTATGACGAGGCGTCGAGTACGCGCGCCACCGCGGAACTGACGCGGGTCCACTGATCGGTTTCGAGTTTCAGCTGCCGCGTCCCGGCGCGCGTCAGCCGATAGAAGCGCGCTTCGCGATTCTGATCCGACACACCCCATTCGGCGGCGATCCACCCGTGTTCCTCCAGGCGATGGAGCGCCGGGTAGAGCGAGCCCTGGTTGACGCGGAGGACGTCCTCCGAGATCTGGCGGAGGCGCTGGGAAATGCCCCAGCCGTGCTGGGGTCCGAGCGCGAGCGTTTTCAGGATGAGCAGGTCGAGCGTGCCCTGCAGCAGATCGGTGCGGGCGGGTCGGGCCATGACTACCTCATGTAGACGCTCGACAATAGTATCCGGTTCCCTTGTCGACTGTCTACAACGGTAGCTCCGGCCGTCCGGCACCGGACAGCGGTGCGCGGGCCGGCCAGTTTGTAATCGCGGCGGCCGCCGCGTTACCATCGGCCCTTCAGCCGAGACGACACAGTCGCAACCCCTGTCGCACGCGGAGCCTCCAGACGCGATGACCGACGACCTGCGCTACCCGATTGGCCGATTCACGCGAAACGGCTCGCTCTCCGACGCCGACCGCCAGTCCCGGATTGACGACCTGGCCGCCCTGCCGAGCCGCCTGACGCTGGCCGTCGACGGCCTGACCGACGTCCAGCTCGACACGCCCTACCGTGACGAGGGCTGGACGGTCCGCCAGGTCGTCCACCATCTGGCCGACAGCCATGCCAACGCCTACATGCGCATGAAGCTGGCGCTCACCGAACCGAGCCCGGTCATTCGCGCCTATGACGAGCGCGCCTGGGCGGGCCTGGCCGATTCGCAGGCGGCGCCAGTCATCCTGTCACTCGATCTGATCGACGCGCTGCATTGCCGCTGGACCTGGTGGCTGCGGACGCTCGCGCCGGCCGACTTCACCCGCCCGCTCGTGCACCCCGAGAGCGGCGAGACCACCGTCGAGGGCCTGCTCGAGCTCTATGCCTGGCACGGCCGGCATCACCTGGCCCACATCACCAACGTGACCGCCCGCAACGGCTGGTAGCGGCCCCGGCCAGGGCCCCCAACCATCACGCGGCGTCGGACGTCTATTTGTCATACAAACACGAATATGAAGGGCGACCACATCGGCGAGTTCGAAGAACTGGTGCTCCTGGCGGTCCAGGGGCTGCCCGATCAGGCCTACGGAGTCTCCGTGCAGCAGCTCCTCGAACGCGAGACGTCGCGGCGCGTGTCCATCGGCGCCGTCTACGCCGCGCTCGACCGGCTCGAGGCCAAGGGCCTCGTCCGGTCGCGTATCGCACCGGGCACGGCCGTCCGTGGCGGACGAAGCCGCCGGGCGTTCATCCCGACAGCCGCCGGGGCCCGGGCCCTGGCCGAGATGCGACGCGTGCGCGATCGCCTCTGGCGCGCGGCAGGCTCCACACCCGCACGTGAGCGCACGTGACACCGGGGGATCCGTCGTCGCTGTTCCGGATCGGCCGCTGGTTGCTCCGCCTCCGGCTGAAAGGCCCGCGCGTGGACGAAGCCGACGGCGACCTGCGGGAACTCTGGGCCGCCCGCCGGGCCGCGGGCACGTCACGCCTCCGCCGCGAGTACGCCCGTGACGTCTTCGGGGTCCTCACCCACGCCGCCGCGGCGCGGCCGGCGCCGGCACGCCAGTCGTTCAAGAGGTTCATCGGGGGAGACATGCGCAACATGATTCACGACTTCCGCTACGCGCTGCGACTGATGCGGCGTCAGCCGCTCTTTGCCGGCGTGACCATCGTCACGCTCGCCCTGGGAATCGCGGCGAGCACCGGCATTTTCACGACCGTCGATCGCCTGTTGCTCCAGCCCCTGCCGTATCCGCACCCCGAGCAGCTGATGACGGTGAAGCATCCGCCGTACTCGTTCGGGGGCGACCGGATGTCGGTGCAGCGTGGCGTGGAAGAGCTCGGCGTCTTCAGCGGTATCGGCCTTTACGCGCCCGGTGGACTGAACATCGACACACTCGATCAACCCCTCCGCGTCGAGGCGACTGTCGCCTCGCCGGGCTTTTTCAGCGCCATGGGCGTGTGGCCAGCGATCGGCCGCCCCTACACGGCCGAGGAGGATGTCCCCGGCGCCAATGCCGTCGCGGTCATCAGTGACGGCCTCTGGCGCCGGCACTTCGGCGCCGATCCGGACGTGCTCGACCGGCCCCTGTACGTCAATCGACAGCCGTTTCGCGTGGCGGGCGTGATGCCGCCAGGCTTCACGTTTCCCGGCCGAACGGACGTCTGGATCCCGGTTTCGTCCGACCGGCAGGCCACCGGCGACGCGTTTGCGCCAGCCGTCGTCGCGCGACTGCTGCCCGGCGTCACCCGCGAGGCGGCCAAGGCCGCCCTCGCCCGTTTCGATCAGGACCGGGGCGCACCCGCCGACGGGAATCGGCCCGGCCTCGTGCCGCTCCAGGACGAACTGACATCCGGTGCGCGGCCCACGCTACTTCTGCTGGCGGTCAGCGTCGGTCTCGTGCTGCTCGTGTCGACGAGCAACGTGGCCGGCCTGCTGCTGGCCCGTGTCACGCGCCGGCAGTCGGAGTTCGTGCTGAGGCGCGCGCTCGGCGGAAGCCGCTGGCGGCTGACACGACTGCTGTGCGTCGAGGCGCTGACGTTCGCCGCGCTTGCCGGCGTGCTGGGAGCCCTCGGCGGCACGGTTGCGCTGCGGGCCATCAGCGCGCTCTCGGCCGATCATCTTCCGGTGGCGGACCTGACGTCCGTTGATGCGCGCATGCTCGGCATTGCGGTGGCCGTGTCCGGAATGGCCGGGCTGCTGTTCGGTCTCGTGCCCGGTCTGGCGGCCTCGTCGGCGCCGGCCGCGCACGTGATGCGCACCGGCGAAACGGTGACCGCCGGAAGGAACTGGTGGTGGTTCCGGCACGCCATGGTCGTCCTGCAGGTAGCGGTCGCGCTGGTGCTGTTGTCGGTCACGACGATGACCATCCAGACGATGGCCCGGCTCGCGCGCGTGGACCTCGGCTTCTCGGGCCAGTCGGTGCTGGGCGTGGAGGTGACGCTGCCGATCGCCACCTACCCGGGCCCGGCCGACGGCTCGGCCTTCGCCGAGCGGGCCCTCGAGCGCCTGGTCGCCATCCCCGGCATCGCGTCGGCCGCGGCCACCGGCAGGCTGCCGGGAGACCGCACCACGGGCGTGGGCATTTCGATCGACCTGCCAGGCGCCAACCGGCCAGCCGATGCGCCCCGCCGGTTCGCCAGTCTGCTCTCGGCGTCCCCTGATTACTTCGCCGTCATGGGCATCCGCCTGATTGCCGGGCGCCGGTTCACGGCGGCCGACACCCGTGAGGCTCCACCGGTCGTCATCCTGAGCGAGTCGGCCGCCGGCCTGCTCTGGCCCGACGGACGGAACCCGGTGGGCGAACGAATTACCGCGGGATTTGCCGCACGCGCCCCGACGTACGAGGTCGTCGGTATCGTCAACGACGTGCTGCTGTGGGGCCCTCACGAGCCTGCCCGCCCGCAGTTGTACCGGCCCTTCCCGCAGGGACCGCCGTTCGGCTTCCTGTCGTTTGCCGTCGGCACGTCCATCGACGCCGAAGCGGTCGTCCCGGCAGTCCGGGCGGCGATTGGGTCGCTGGATCCGGGTCTTCCCGTCTACAACGTGCAGCAGCTCGACGAGGTCGCGGCCCGCTTCCTGGCATCGCATCGCCTGGCCATGACGTTGATGGGTGGCTTTGCCCTGATGACGCTCGTCCTCGCCGCGGTCGGCCTCTACGGCGTGCTTGCGCAACTGGTGACAGAGCGTACGCGCGAACTCGGCATCCGGATGGCACTCGGCGCCGACGGGCGGCGGCTGCAGCGAGGCGTGGTGCTCTCGGGACTCCGGCTCGCCGGCGCCGGCACGATCGTCGGTGTGCTCCTGGCCGGGGTGGCCGCGCGCGCGGTGGCCGCCTTCGTGCCCGATCTCGACCCGCTGCCGTGGCAGACCATCGGGCTCGACGCCTCGATCATCCTCGCCGTCACCGTCGCCGCCGCGTGGCTGCCGGCCAGACGGGCGGCGACGATCGACGTGGCACGGACGCTCAGGGCCTGAAGAACCGAATCGGTGCGGAGGTCCCGGGTGTGGTGTGCGGTTGACTTCTCCCGGGGCATCCGGCAGCCTACGGACTTCCGGGAGGTGACATGAAGCGTGTATTCGCACTGGCGACGGCGGCGTTGCTTTTCGCAACCGCGCCAGCCCTGGCCCAGACGGCGTCAGACCGGGCCCACAACCGGGTCGCGCCGGCGGCCGCGTCGCGCGTCGATTTCTCGCCCCGTGCGGCGGGTATCGACGCGATGGCAGCCGCGCCGGAGCGGAAGGCCGACAAGCGCGAGACCCGTACAGCCCAGAACACTCAGGGACGCTCGTTCTGGAAGACTCCCTGGCCGTACGTCATCATTGCCGGCGTCGTCACGGCGGGCGTGCTCATCGCCGGCGGTGCCGGGGACGGCATCTACTAGGCGCTCACGCGGCGCGCGGCACGGCTGCCTCCGGGTCGCGCGCCGGTTCGACGCCGGCGCCCTCGTTACGTCTCGTGGAGCGCGACGATCGGATCGACGCGCATGGCGCGCCGCGCCGGGACCAGGCAGGCGATTGCCGCGATCGCGATGAGCAGGAACGCCGTGCCGGCGTAACTCCACGGGTCGGTTGGCGCCACGTCGAAGAGCATCGCCTCGACAAACCGCGTCAGACTCACGGCCGCGACGAGCCCGACCGCCACACCGGCGACGACGAGCTTCAGTCCACCACCGACAATCAACCGCAGGACGTCACGGGGCGTGGCGCCCATCGCCATGCGGAGACCTATCTCACGCACGCGCTGGTTCACCGTGTACGACACGACACCGTAGAGGCCGACGCCCGCCAGAAAGAGCGCGACCCCCGCAAACAGCGCGAGCAGAAGCATCGAGAACCGGCGACGCGCCACCGAGTCGCTGAGCACCGTCGCGAGCGGTGTCATCGAGTAGGCCGGCAGCGATGGATCGAGGTCGCGGATGACCTGCCGGATCGGCCCGGCCAGTGACACCGGATCGCCCTCGGCTCGCGCCACGACCCACATCGTGCTGAAGACATCCGACCGGTACGGCACGTACATCGTCGGCGTCGCCTCCAGGGCGAGGCCCGCGTGACGCACGTCACCGACGATGCCGACGATCTCGTAGAACCCATCGGTGCCGTTGCCGATGTCGATCCCGCGGCCGATCGGATCCTCATCCGGGAAGTGCCGGCGCACGAAGGCTTCGTCGACGACGGCGACCATGGGCGCGGTTTCGGTGTCGCGCGCCGTGAACGTCCGGCCGCGACGCAGCGGAATCGACAGCGCGTCGAAGTACCCCGGATCGACTGCGCGATAGTTGGCACTGATGCCCTCGCCCGGCGGCAACGGCGGCCGCTTGTCGATGACGACCGACAGGACATAGCTGCCGCGCATCGGCAGCGACTGGACCATGCCGGCAGCGCGCACACCCGGGATCACCTGGAGCCGGGTCTGCAGGTCCTCGAAGAACGCGATGCGCTGCGGATCAGCCGCGTACGAGCGCGCCGGCAGCGACACCTGAAACGCCAGGACGTTCTCGGACCGGAAGCCGGGATCCACGCCCGTGATCCGGCCGAAACTCTTCAGCAGGAGCAGCGCACCGACAATCAACACGACCGAGAGCGCCACCTCGACGACGATCAGGCCGTTCTGCAACCAGCGGCCGCCGCCAGACGACGATCTTCCGCCTTCCTTGAGGACGGCGCCGAATCCGGTGCTCGATGCTCGCCAGGCCGGCACCAGGCCGAACAGCAGACCCGTGAGTACGGCGGCACCCAGCGCGAAGGCGAGCACCGCGCCGTCGATCGCGACGCCGGTCACCCGCGGGATGCTGCCGGCGCTGAGCGACTGGATGGGCGCGATCGCCAGATACGCGAGCCCGACGCCGAGCGCGCCCCCCGCGAGTGCGAGCACGGCGCTTTCGACCAGCATCTGCACGACCAGCCGCCGACGTCCGGCGCCGAGCGCCGCGCGGATCGCCACTTCCTTCTCGCGCACCGTCGCCCGCACGAGCAGCAGGTTGGCGACGTTGGCGCACGCAATCAGGACGACGACGGTGACAGCGGCGAGGAGGGTCAGGAGGGCCGGCCGGACGGGACCGACGATCTGATCGTGGAGCGGCACGATCTCGGCTGATTCGTTGGCGCTGCTGTCCGGGTACTCGATGGCCAGGCGTTCGGAGATCGTCTTGACCTCGGACCCGGCCTGCTCGACCGTCACGCCGTCCTTGAGCCGGGCGATGACCCCGAGGAAATGCCCGCCCCGTGTGGCGTTGGCCGGATTGATGGCGATCGGCCGCCAGAACTCGGTCGTCGTGGCCGGAAAGACGAACGACTCGGGCGCGATGCCCACGACGGTGAGTGCCACGCCGTCGAGCGTCACGGCGCGACCAACGATCGACGCGTCGCCGCCGAACCGGCGCTGCCAGAGTCGGTGGCTGAGGACGATGACGGTGTTGGCGCCGGGCACGTCCTGGTCGGCCGTGAACCCGCTGCCGAGCGCCGGCCGCACCCCGAGCAACTCGAACAGGTCCCACGACACCGCCGCGCCGGTGAGTCGCTCCGGCCCGTCGTCGCCGACATGCGTGCCGCTCGTGCCGCCGAAGGCGGCGATGTGCTCGAAGCTCGTGCCTTGCTCCCGCCAGTCCAGAAACGTGGCCGGCGCGACGGAGAACCGTCCGTACTGCGGCACGACCTCGTGCACATGGACGAGTGCGTGCGGCTCGGGAAACGGAAGCGGCTGGAGCAGCACGCCATTGACCACGCTGAAGATCGCCGTGGTCGCGCCGACACCCAGGCCGAGGGTGAGCACGGCGACCAACGTGAACCCGGGCATGCGCATGAGCTGGCGGACAGCATGGCGGCCGTCGCGCAGCGTGTGCGAGAGCATCATCGAACCTCCACGGAACGGCGCCGGTTCCGGCCGCGCGACCAGCGCGTCGGCGAGCCGGTCGACGTGAGAGCGGGTATGCGGACGATCGGCGCGGCGCAGGTCGGCCGAGAGACGTGCCCAGTCTGCAACCTGCTGCTCGGCGAACGCGTCGGCCTCGGCGTCGCCGGCCCCGCGCTCCCTGGCGTCACGAGCGAAGTCTTCGAGCTGGGCGGCCAGCTCGCGGACGATCCGGGCCGCGCGTTCGGGCTCGAGCGTGTCGAGCGCGAGCCGTGCGGCCACGAAGGCGCGCCAGTCACGCACGGTCGACCCCGAGCACGTCGTTGACGGCGGCGACGTAGGCCTGCCAGATGCGCCGCTGGTCGGCGAGCACGCGGCGGCCCCCGGCGGTCAGGCGGTAGAAGCAGCGCTCGCGTTCACCGGGCTTCTCGACCCAGCGGCCCTTGATCCAGCCGCGGTTCTCGAGCCGGAGGAGCGTCGGGTAGAGGGTCGGCAGGGCGAAGGTGAGCCGGCCACCCGAGCGCGACTCGATGAGCTTGCCGATCTCGTAGCCGTGGCGCGCCCGCGCCTCGAGGAGCGAGAGGACGAGCATCTCGATGCTGCCCTTCTTCAGTTCGGGCGTGAACATGTAGCGGTCGCCTCCCTATATGTAGCGACGCGTAGTATGACGAGATCCGGCGGCGGAAAGTTGGCCGGCCGCCGGAACCGGAATCGATATGCTATCGGGTGCGATGACCGTGTCAGAGCTCGAACAGTTCCTGGCCGGCCGCCTGCAGGCCCCCCTGCCCGGCCCGGCCGCGCAGTGGCGGTTTGCGCCCAGACCGGCCCGCAAGGGCTGGGACCCGGGCCAGCAGCCGGCCGAAGCCCGGCCGGCGGCGGCCCTCATCCTCGTCTATCCCGGTGAACGCGGGCCGACCATCCCGCTGACGCTCCGCCGGCACGACCTGTCCGTCCACGCCGGTCAGGTCAGCCTGCCCGGCGGCCGCCTCGACCCGGGCGAGTTGCCCGAAGCGGGCGCGCTTCGCGAAGCCCACGAAGAGATCGGCATCGACCCGGCCGCCGTGCGTCTGGTCGGCCCGCTGTCGTCCCTGTGGGTGGTGGTCAGCAACCATCTGCTGCATCCGATCGTGGGCGTCACCGACACACGCCCCGATTTTCGACTGGCCGAACGGGAAGTCGACTCGCTCATCGAGGTGCCCGTCGCCGAGTTGCAGAACCCGGCGTGCCTGGCCGTGCACCGGCTGACCGGCGACGGGTACGTCATCGATTACCAGTGTTTCAAGGTCGGTGGACACGACGTGTGGGGTGCCACCGGCATGGTGCTCGGCGAGTTCGCGGCGCTCTTCGACGCGTAGGGGGACGGAGGTCGATCTGTGGAAAACGCCCCCCGGGCAAGCGACCCCTGGCCCGTTTTCCACAGATCGACCTCCGTCCCCTTACAGGATCTCTGCTTCGTACTCCTTGAGCCACGCCTCATCGTCCCGCCACGACGGGCAGAGGCGCGCCACCTCACGCCAGAAACGGCGTGAGTGGTTGGGCACGAGCAGATGCGCGAGCTCGTGCCAGATGATGTAGTCACGAACACGTTCCGGCGTCTGGACGAGACGCCAGTTGAGCGTGATCGACTGGCGGGTCGAGCAGGCTCCCCACCGGGCCCGTTGGTTGCGGACCGACACGCGGGCCACCGTGAGACGAACGGTCCCGGCCAGCGCCAGGCACCGCGCCGGCAACTCGACCCGGGCCAGCTCACGCAACCCCCGCTCGACTGACGCGCGCAATCCGGCGTCGGGATCGAGCGACCCGACGTCGATGCCGCCGACGAGCGCGCGATCACCGGCAATCCCGACCGCCACCTGCTCGCCGCGAAACCAGCAGCGGTCGCCGACGTTCCAGGCGGCCGTTCGCGTCTGCTGACGTTTCCATTCGCGCGCGATCCAGGCGGACTGTCGCGTGGCGAACGCCACGCCCCTGGCAATGGGTGCGCCGTGCGGCACCGTGAGCCGGACGATCGCATCGGCCGTGACACGGACGATGTAGCGGCGCGCGCCCCGGCGCCGGCAGATCTCGATCGGGAACGTCTGGCCCGCAATCTCGATCGCTCGCGTGGCGATCGTGCGCGGGCGAGGCCCGGTCCAGGGCAGCGTCAACTGCACGCCGACCATCCTACAAACCGAATGGCCGGAATTTGCGTCTACTCTCCTCGAGAACCTATTCTGGAGCCACCATGCCGCCACGCCGTCCACGCCAGCCTGAAACGTTCCTGCCGCTCACGCCCGTCGTCTTCGAGATCCTGGTGACGCTGGCAGCCCGGGAGTGCCACGGCTACCTGATCCTGTCCGATATCCGGACACGGACCGGCCAGACGCTTCGCCCCGGCTCGCTTTACCGGGCCCTCAACCGGCTCCTCGACGACGGCCTGGTCGAGGAACTCGACGAACGGCCGGACCCGGAGCTGGACGACGAGCGCCGGCGCTACTACCGCCTGTCACCACTCGGACGCCGCGTGGCCGAGGCTGAAGCCGCGCGTCTCGACATCCAGGTCCGCTCGGCCCGCGCCGCGCACCTGCTCGAACGGAAGAGGCCGTAGTGGCCGGTACCCGGTTTCGGCAGCAGCTGGCCTCACTGGCCCTTCGGGCCTGGCCGGCTGCGCTGCGGCTCCGGCACGGCCGGGCCCTCCGGCAGACGTTTCTGGCAGCCTGGCATGCCGAAGAGACCACATCGCCGGGTCTTCGTCGCGCGTGGCGGCGATTCCTGCTCGCGACCGATCTCACCCGGCAGGGCCTCGGCGAGCGTCTGCTCGGCCGGCGACGAGCGTCGGCGCTCCGCTTATTGGAACCTCACAGGGAGACGCTCGTGTTCACAGTTGTCTGGGACCTGCGCTCAGCCGTCCGCGCGCTCGGCGCGCGTCCACTCTTTGCCGCCATGGTGGTCCTCACCCTCGGACTCGGTCTGGGCTCGACGACGGCCATCTTCTCGGTGGTCGAGGCGGTCCTGCTCCGACCGCTGCCCTACCCCGATGACGAGCGTCTGGTACTTCTTGGCGAGCGCGATCCCAGCCGCAACCTGACCGGCACGTCGTGGCCGGCATTCGACCAGTGGCGTGCGTTCCCGGAGCTCGAATCGGTCGGGGCGTGGGAAGAGTCGCCGCTCCTGTTCGGCACGGGTGAACAGGTCGAACGCGTCGCCGGCGCCGCGGTGTCTCCCGCCTTCTTTTCGACGCTCGGCGTCGCGGCCGCGCACGGCCGTGCGCTGCTGCCCGGTGATCCACCGTTCAAGCCCGACCAGGAGATCGTGCTCGGCCACGATCTCTGGCAGCGCCAGTTCGGCGCCGACCCGGCGGTGGTCGGCCGGGCCATCACGTTGGAAGGCAAGCCGCACACGGTCGTCGGCGTGATGCCGCCGCACTTCGCCTTTCCGACCGGAACAGAGTTCTGGCGAGCCACGCTGGCGTTCGTCCTGGCCGCGTGCGGCGTGTACGGCATCACCACGTACTGGGTCGCCGAACGTTGGCGGGAACTGGGACTTCGCGTGGCGCTTGGAGCCTCGCCGGATGGCATCGCACGATGGCTCGCGGGACGCGTCCTCGGGCTGGCCGCGCTCGGCATCGCCACAGGGCTGGCAGCGACGTGGCTGGCCGGCGGGCTTTTCCGGCACCTGCTGTTCGGCATCGAACCCGGCGACCCGGCCACGTTGGCAGGCGCCGGCGTGCTTCTGGCCTGTGGTGCCGCCCTCGCCGTCTGGCTGCCGGCGCGGCGTGCGAGCCGCATCGATCCGGCCGAGACGCTGCGGGCGGAATAGCGGCCATGCGGCAGCAGGTCCTCGCGCTCGTGCTTCGCACCTGGCCGCGCCGGCTGCGCGATCGACACGGACGGGCGCTCGTCCAGGCGCTCGACGATGCGTGGCAGGCCGAGTCGCGATGGTGGGCACGCGCGGCGCTGGTCGCCGACGGCATGCGCGCCGGCCTGGCCGAGCGGCGCGCCGGCCGCCGGCTCCGGCACGCGCAACAGCGCTCTCGGGAGGGTCGGTGGTCAATCCGTTCAACGACGTCCGCATCGCCCTGCGGACGCTCGCCCGGCGTCCGCTCTTCGTGCTGAGCGTCGCCGGCACGCTGGCGCTCGGCATCGGCGCCACCTCGGCGATCTTCAGCGTGCTCTACGGCATCCTCCTGCGACCGCTGCCGTTCGACGAACCCGACCGGCTCGCGGTCGTCTGGGAGTCGAACCCGACACGCGGGCATGCCCTGATGGCCGCCGCGCCGCCGAACGTTGCGGACTGGACGGCCCAGGGAACGACGGTCGACGACATCGGCTTCTACGCCGACGGCGAGTACCCGCTCGCGACCGACACGGGCAGTGAACTCGTCCGCGTCTCGCGCATGACGACGAACCTGCTGACGGTGCTTCGCGTCCGGCCCGCGATCGGCCGGCTGTTCCGGGACGCCGACGGCCAACCGGGCGCCACACGCGCGCTGCTGCTGACCGACGCCGCCTGGCGGCGGCTCTTCGACGGCGACCCGACCGTGGTCGGACGGTCTGTCACGCTCGGCGGCGCGCCAGCGGAGGTGGTGGGCGTCATGCCGCCGGACGTCGTCTTTCCCCTGCCGATCGCGTTCGACGGCACGGCCCGCACGGCACCCGTGGACGGCTACGTCGCGTTCCGCGCAAACGAAGTCGGCCCTCGCTCGGCGCGCTACGTGCGCGCGATCGGCCGGCTGGCGCCCGGCGCCACCGTCGAGACGGCCGAACGCGAACTGCGGGCGATTGCCGCGCGGCTCGAAATCGCGTATCCCGACTCGAACGCCGGATGGACGGTACGCGTCGTGCCGTTTGCCGAGCAGGTCGTCGGCGAGACACGCCCGGCGCTCGTGGCACTCTTTGCGGCCGTCACCTTCGTGCTGCTGCTGGCCTGTGCCAATGCCGCGCACCTGCTGCTCGCGCGGGCAGTCGATCGCGGGCGTGAAGTGGCCGTGCGCGTCGCGCTCGGCGCCGGCCGCCTGCACCTGGCGCGGCAGCTGCTGACCGAGGGGCTTGCGCTCGGCGTGATCGGCGCCGCCGGCGGGGTGCTGCTGGCCGGCTGGACGATTCGGGTTCTCCTCGGTATCGCCCCGGCAACCATCCCCCGGCTGCACGACGTGCAGCTCGATGGCTGGACGCTCGGCGCCGCGCTCGGCGCCGGCATCGTGGCCTCAGCGCTCGCCAGCCTCGCCCCCATCACGCACGTCTGGCGCGCCGATCCGACACTGGCGCTGCGCGACCGGTCGGCAGCCGGCGCCTCCGGCGTCCGGACCGTGCAGCGGCTGGTCCTCGGCGTCGAGTCGACGGTGGCCGTCGTGCTGGTCGTCATGGCATCGCTCATCGGCGGCAGCTTTCTGAAGCTGAGCGGCATCGACCCGGGCTTCCGGCCGGACAACGTGCTGATGTTTCACGCCAACGCCGCCGGTCTCGGGCTCGCGACGCCCGAGGCACGGATGCAGTTTGTCGATGCGCTGCTCGAGCGGCTGGAAGCCGTGCCCGGTGTCACGGCCGCCGGCACCATTGACGCGGCGCCGCTCAGCGACGACCGGCAGGGCACGTCGTTCGAGATCGACGGTGCGCCGCCCTTCGCGGTCGGCTCGGAACCGGCCATCAACTTCAGTTTCGTGAGCCCGGGGTACTTCGACGCCATGGGCATCAGCCTCATCGCCGGCCGCACCTTCACCCCGGCGGACCGGTTCGACAGCGAACCGGTCACGATCGTCAACGACGCGTTTGCGCGTCAGTTCTTTCCCGACGGCGACGCGGTCGGACGACGGGTCGCGGTCGGTTTCTCGAGCGACGTCTTCCGGCGCATCGTCGGCGTCGTCGCCGACGAGCGGCATGAGCGCATTGGCGAAGCGCCGCGCGGAGGGACGTACACGCCGGTTCGGCAGTTCTGGTGGTCGCGTTTCGCGGTAGTCGTCCGCACGGCCGGCGATCTCGAAGGCGTCGTGAGCGGCGTACGCGAGGCCGTGCGCGCGGTGGACCCGCGGCTGCCGATTTACGACATCCGGCCGCTCGCCGAAGTCGTGCGCGCCTCGTACGGCACCTCGCGCTTTGCCACCGACCTCACGACGAGCCTGGCGGGGCTCGCACTCCTGCTGGCGATTGCGGGCGTGTTCGGCGTCGCCAGCCACGGCGTGGCCGCGCGGACGGTGGAGATTGGCGTTCGCGTGGCCCTCGGGGCCTCGCCCCGCGATGTGCGACGGGCCGTCGTCCGGCCGACGATGCTGGTGGTCGCGCTCGGCGTCGGCATCGGCCTCGCGCTCGCGGCGGCCGGCGCCAGTCTGGTCGCGCACCTGCTGCACGAGACGAGCCCGCACGACCCGCTCGCCTACGCCGTGGCGGCGGTCGTCGTGATCGCGGCGGGCCTTGTCGCCACCTGGTGGCCCGCCCGTCGGGCCGGCCGGATCGACCCGCTGGCGGCACTCCGGCAACAGTAGCCGGACGCGGGGTCCGAACCGATCCTGCTAAGCTCTCGTCAACTGAGCCATGCGATCTTCGATCCTCGCCGACCTGCGCTACGCCCTCCGGGGCCTCATCAAGAACCCGGTGTTCTCGCTGGTGGCGGTGCTGTCGCTGGCCTTGGGCATCGGACTCAACACGGCCGTCTTCACCGTCGTCGATGGCGTGCTGTTCCGGCCCAAGCCGGTCAGCGATCCGGGATCGCTCGTCAACGTGTTCACCGCCGACACGACCGGTGAGCCGAACGGCACGACCTCGTGGGCCGACTTCAACGATCTCCGGAACACCAATACGGTCTTCACCGACATGGTCGGCCACTCGGTGATGATGGCGGCGTTCGGCACGGACGGTAACAACCGGCTCATCCTCGGCGAGGTCGTCACCGCGAACTACTTCGACGCGCTGGGCGTTCCGCTGGCGATGGGCCGCGGATTCCTGCCCGAGGAGGAACGGACCGAGCGGGGCCACCCGGTCGTGGTGCTCAGCCACCGCCTGTGGCAGAGCCGCTTCGGCGGGCGGACCGACGTCGTCGGGCAGTCGGTCGTGATCCACAGCCGTCCGTACACGATCGTCGGCGTGGCACCGTCCACCTTTCACGGTCTCGCGCCGGGTCTCGACTCGGAGATCTGGATCCCGGTCTCGATGGTCGACGACGTCGAGCCGATCACGATGAATGAGGTCGACCCGTCGCCGGGCAACACGCGCCTCGAGCGCCGAGGTCACCGGTGGCTGTTTGCGCTCGGGCGGTTGCGCCCGGGCGTGTCGGCGGCCGCGGCCGAGGCCAACCTGGATGCCATCATGGCGGGCCTGGCCGCCGCGTATCCGGCCAGTAACACGGATCGGGCGGCCTCGGTGGTGCCGTCCTCGAAGGTGCGCCTGCACCCGCTGGTCGATGCCGAGCTGCTCCCGAGCGGACTCGTCCTGCTCGGAGCGGTGAGCCTCGTGCTGCTCGTGGCCTGCGGAAACCTCGCGAGCATGTTGCTCGCGCGCGGCGTCTCACGCTCGAAAGAGTTTGCCCTTCGCGCCGCGCTTGGCGCGCCGCGCCGGCGGCTGATTCGGCAGCTCCTCGTCGAAAACGTCGTGCTGGCGCTCACCGGCGGTGCGGCCGGACTGGTCGTCGGCGCCTGGGTCCTGCGGTGGCTGGCCACGATCGAGACGCCGCTCCAACTGTCGGTGCCGATGTCGTTCGCGATCGACCTGCGCGTGCTGGCGTTCACGTTCCTGCTGTCGCTCGGCACGGGGCTGCTGTTCGGGCTGCTGCCGGCGTGGCGATCGTCGCGCACGAACCTGGTGTCGGATTTGAAGGCGGATGCGCCGCTCACGGGCGCGGCGGGCCGACGCTTCGGCGCCGGTCAGGTCCTCGTCGCCGGGCAGGTGGCGGTCTCGCTCGTCCTGCTGGTGGGCGGGCTGCTGATGGTCCGCAGCGTCACGGCGGCCCGCGACATCGACACGGGGATCGATGCGCGCGGCATCGCGCTGGTGTCGGTGAACCTCGGCTTTCACGGATACAGCGAAGGCGACGCACGACAGTTCTTCGAGCGCGCCGTGGAGCGGCTGTCGCGGCTGCCGGGGGTCTCGGCGGTGGGGCTGAGCGACCGCCTCCCGTTCTCGCCGAACGTGCATCAGACGACCGTCGTG
Organism: Vicinamibacterales bacterium; assembly: GCA_035512795.1. Classification (GTDB taxonomy): domain Bacteria; phylum Acidobacteriota; class Vicinamibacteria; order Vicinamibacterales; family SCN-69-37; genus DATKDF01. The sequence continues at coordinate 6,815 of DATKDF010000102.1, read as the reverse complement.
GTCGACGGCCGGCCGGAAGCCACGCCGCCCACCGGCCTGACGATCGACAACACGCGCGTCTCGCCGGCCTACTTCGACGCGATGGGCCTGCCGGTGATCGAGGGCCGCCCGTTCGACTCGCACGACGCCCCCGGCGCCGTGCACGCGGCCATCATCAACCGTACGTTGGCCGAGCGGCTGTGGCCGGGCGAATCGGCGGTGGGCAAGCGCCTGCGCTTCCGCGACCAGAGCGGCGGACTCATCGAGGTCGTGGGCGTCGTGCGCGATCACAAGGTGCGGACGCTCGGCGAGGCGCCACGCGCGTTCATTCACTTCGCGCGGGCGCAGAGCGAGCCGCCGTGGGGCACGTTCGTCGCCCGCACGTCGGGTGCCGTCGATGCCACCGTAGCCGCCATGAGCCGCGAAGTGCTCGCCCTCGATCCGAACGTCGTGCTGATGGAGGCGCAGCCGTTCGACCGGTTGATCACGCTCTCGCTCCTGCCCGTCCGGCTGGGCGCCACGCTCATCGGCAGCCTGGCCGCCCTGGCGATGCTGCTGTCGGCGATCGGGCTCTACGGCCTGCTGGCCTTCAGCGTGAGCCGGCGGACGCGCGAGATCGGCATCCGCATGGCGCTCGGCGCGGACCGGCGCCGCGTGCTGCTGCACATCATGCGCGAAGGACTGGTGCTCGTGGCGATCGGAAGCGCGGTCGGATTCGTGCTGGCCGCCCTGGGCGCGCGGACGCTCGGTGCCGTGCTGCACGTGCCGGCACTCGACCCGGTCAGCTACATCGCCGCCGCCGCCCTCTTCGGCCTGACCGCCGCGCTCGCCGCCGGCATCCCGGCACGACGGGCGGCCTCGACCAATCCGATTGAAGTCCTGAAAGGCGCTTGATTCACCCCACTTTGACCGCCATCATCGTCGCATCGTCGAACAGGTCGCGCGAGCCGCGGAAGGCGGTGACGCCGGCTTCGACGCGGGCGAGGATGTCTTCGGCGGTGCCGGCCGCGGCGCCTTCGAGCATCGCCTCCAGACCCTCGGCGCCGAGCATGTCGTCGGCTTCGTTCTCGGCTTCGACACAACCGTCGGTGTAGAAGAACAGGACATCGCCCGGGGCCAGTTGCACGTACTGCTCGACGTAGCCGCGGCCGGCAAACAGACCGACGGGCAGGCCCGTTGACGACATGCGTTCGAGGCTGCGGCCCGGCCGGATCACGTACTGGGGGTTGTGGCCGGCGTTGACGTAACGCATCTGGCGCGTCGCCGGATCGAGAATCGCGACAAAGAGCGTGGCATAGACCGGGCCGGGTGATCCGGCTTCGATCTCGCGATCGACCTCATCGGCCAGGGCCGACAGATCCTGGCCGAGCGCGAGGCGCGTGCGCAGCGACGCCTGGATGTTCGCCATCAGAAGCGCGGCCCCCACACCCTTGCCCGACACGTCGCCCACGAGCAGCGCGATCTGGCCGCTCGGCAGCAGGAAGTAATTGAAGAAATCGCCGCCCACCTCTCGCGCCGGAACCGACACACCCTTGATCTCGGTCAGGCCGTGCCGCAGGGGGCTGTGCGGCAGCATCTCCGCCTGAATCTGGCGGCCGAGCTCCAGTTCGCGCCGCAGGCGTTCCTGCCCGACGGCCGCGCGCTGGTGCCGCTCGACGTCCTCGGCCATCTTGTTGAACGCGGCGGCCAACTCCCCGATCTCGTCCCGGGACGTCACGGGCACGCGGGCGCGATAGTCGCCGCTCGCGATGCGACGCACGCCGTCGCCCAGCACGGAAATGCTGCGCGTCAACCGCCCGGAAAGCGGGACGATGCCGGCCAGCGCCAGGCCGATGAACAGCATCCCGAGGCCGGCGTTGCGGGCCGCGGTGCGGCGCAGGTCGGCCAGCGAGTCGCCAACCGGACGTGCAATGCCGAGCGTCAACCCCGAGCCGGACTGATCCGCCGCGGTGACGAGCACCCAGTCGCGCATGCGGACCACCGCGGGACCACCGGTCGGCACGACCTCACCGAGCGACTCGATCGTGACGCGGTCCCCGGCCGTGGGCGTGTAGAGCTGCCCGTCGCCGCCGAACGCAAACGGGACCTCCCCTCGATCGCGACGGGTCGTGGCAAAGACCGTCGCGAGCAGGTTCGGCACGTTCACTTCGGCGTTCACCTCGCGGACGACCTGGCCGGCCTGTTCGACGCGCACGTCAATGCGATTGCCCGAGAGCGCCGTCCTGCGCACGACCGCCACCGGAGGCGTGGCTGGTGTTTCCGGCGTCGGGACGGTGACGCGTGGCGGTGGCGGCGGGGCCGGCGGTGGCGGTGCGGTGGCGGTCGTCCCTTCGAGTCGCTGGCTCGCCTCCGCAGCCTGATCGGCCAGCACCCGGGCGCTCATCCGGAAACCTTCCTGAATACCGAGCAACCGCTGGTTCAGTTCCTGACCGAGCTTCTGGCGCTGTTCCGGTGTGAGCGAATCGAGTCGTCCATCGGGCACCATCTCGCGGAGCAGCTCGCGACGGATCGGCGCGAGATCGATACGCAGCCGATCGGCGGCCTCGGCCGGACCCACGGCCGTGGCGCCGGTCGCGGGCGGTGGTGCCGACGGCGGATCGGGCGGTGCGACGGCCTGACCGGCCAGCCGTGTCGGTGGCGGCCGGCGGCCACGGCCGCGGGCGAGACCCTGGAAATCGACGTTGTTGAGCAGCATCGCGGCATCGCCGATGCTGCGCGCCATCTGCTCGTCCAGGCTGACGACGACCGCCTCGACGGCCGGCAACTGCAACTGGGCCGCCCGCGCGGCATTGGCCTCGGCCGTCGCCCGTTCCACGGCCTGCTGCAGTTCGGCCAGATCCATCACGTGTTCGACCCGCTCGGTCAGATGGGTGGTGACCAGCTGCATGCGCTGGGCGAGTTCGCCCGTGAGCAGGTCGGCCTCGCGCTCGGCGGCATCGCGCAGCGCGCGCGCGTTGCTCGTGTAGGCGTACAGGGTGACCGCGGCCAGCGGCACGACGGAAAGCAGGAAGAACGCGACAATCAGGCGAAGGCGAAGGCTCATACGCTGATCCGTTTAGACGGCCGGACCCGGCTCGAAGGTCGCCACGACCGGAGCGTGGTCGCTCGTGCCGAACTCCCGGCGCGACACCGCCGACACGGCCCGGGGCGCGACGAGCGCTCCGGCCAGTATGTAGTCGATCCGCCACCCGATGTTGCGCTGGCGCAGGTTCCGCCAGGGCGCCCACCAGGTAAAGAGTTCGTCACTGGCGGGGTCCATCGCGCGTCCGACGTCGGTCAGCCCGGCGCCTATCAGTCCCTGCAGCAACTGCCGCTCTGCGGGTCGCGTCCCGATCTGGTTCGGCTTCCGCTCCTTCGGATGCACGTCACGCTCCTCGAGCGCCACGTTCAGGTCCCCGGACACCAGTAGCGATCCGACGGGCTCATCTGTTTCATGCACCCAGCGGTTGAGCGCCTCGAGAAACCGCAGTTTGGCCTCGTAGTCCCTGCCGCCGTTCGGCACGTAGACCGACGCCACGCGCATCCGGCCGACCCGTGCCAGGACGATCCGCTCCTCGAAGTCGAAGGGCGGATGCGAGAACACCGGCGGCTCGGGCGCGACGGTGCGCCGGATGAGCACGGCCACGCCGGAGTACCCCCGTGCGCCATGCCAGTAACTCCAGTACTCGTCAGGAGAGACGAGCAGCGACGGCACCTGGTCGGGTGCGGCCTTGATCTCCTGGAGGCAGACGATGTCCGGGTGTTCGGTGGCGAGCAGTTCCTGCACCTGCGCCTGCCGCGCGCGGATGCCGTTGACGTTCCAGGTGATGACCTTCACGCGTTCTCCGGATGCTCGCGTGCGATCGCGCCGAGGCCCGTGACGAGCCGACCGGAACCCTCGGCCACGGTCGCCTCGTCGGCCGCCCCGAACGACACGCGCAGCCAGCACCCGTTGCGTGCGCCAAACGCCGACCCCGGCACGACGGCGACCCGGTGCGCGGCCGTCAGCCGCTCGGTCACCGCAAGCGCATCGAGACTGGTCCGGGCGCGCACGAACAGGAAGAGCGCGCCCCCCGGCGGCGACACCTCGCAGGGCACGCCGGGTGCCGACAGCGCGTCGAGCAGCACCCGGCGCGCCCGGGCGATCGCAGGCAGGTGACGCGCCGTCCACGAGCGGCCCACGCCGAGCGCGACCGTCGCCGCCTTTTGCGACGGGCCGGGCGGACAGATCAGGATCGTGTCCTGGATCTTGCTGACCGCGTCCTGGAGCGCCACGGGAATCACCATGTAGCCCATCCGCCAGCTCGCCATGCCGTAGGCCTTCGACAGCGAGAACAGCGAGATGGTGTGCGCGCGCGCGTCGGTCCTGGACCCGGGCGAGACGTGCGTCGCACCGTCGTAGACGAAGTACTCGTAGGCTTCGTCGTGCACGTGGAACACGCCGCGCGCACCGCACAGCCGGTTGACGGCCGCCAGATCCGGCCCGGCGTACACCGCCCCGGTCGGGTTGTTCGGCGACACGGTCACCACGGCACGCGTCTGCGGCGTCATCGCCGCGGCGATCGCGTCGACATCGAGCTGATGATCGGCGCGCATCGGCACGGCCACCGGCCGCGCGCCGGCCATGACGATGGCCATCTCGTGATTGAAGTAGTAGGGCGACGGCAGAATCACCTCGTCGCCGGGATCGGTCACGGCGAGCATCGCGTTCATGAACGCGAGGTTGCCGCCGGCTGTCGCGACCACGCGGATGTCGTCGCCGGCGGCTATGCCGTTGTCGCGCGCCAGCTTCCGTTCGATTGCGTCGATGAGCGCCGGTTCGCCTTCGACCGGACCGTACAGGTGGTCGGCCGCGTCGGCGCCGAACCGGCGGGCGGCATCGATCGCGGCGGGCGGTGGGCCGTAGCCCACGATGCCCTGTCCAAGCGAGATCGTGCCGGGCGTGTCGGCGATCCAGCGGCCGATGATCGGGATGACGGGCGGCTGCACGGCGGCCAGACGCCGTGACGGGCCGAACCGGACGCCCGGTGCGACCGTCATGACCGGCCTGGACTACGCACGCGTGACCCGCCGGCGGCTGCGATGCGCGTCGAGCACGAACGGGCCGAGCGGCTTGCTGAGGTACACCTTCGACTCGGCCGGGTCGTCGGCCCGCTCGACCTTGATCACGTCGAAGCGCAGGCTGTCGAGCGTGCCGCGCATGCCGTAGTAGCGGTTCTTGGTCTTGACGATGATCTCGTCGTAGCCGGCGGCCACGGCCCAGGCTTCCTGCTCTTCGGTGAGCGCGCGGAAGTGACCCTGGCCGCGCCAGTCGAGCCGCGTCGCGCCCAGCCAGTTGTAGAGAATGCGCCGGTCCTCGAACTCGACGACGTCGCGGAGCCGGCTGACCAGGTCGGCCAGCAGCGGGTCGGCCTCCTCGTCGCGCAGCTCGTGCGACACCTTGTAGGACACGGGCACGACCGACGTCGGATCGTCGGGCGGCGGCGCCTCGGCCATCAGGATCTGGAACTGCCGGCCCTCGAGCCGCTGGACGATCTCCTGCGCCGTCTTCCGCGTCGGAAAATCGTTGAAGAACTCTTCGATGTAGGCAATCTCCAGCGCACCCTGCTGGAGCGGATACTCGCGGACCGTGTACGGCGTCTGGGCCACCGGAAGATTCTATGCGGACACGGGCTGGTCAAAAACCCGTGACGAGCGTCACCGACGCGGACCGGCCGGGCGCGTAGACCCAGCGGGGATCGGGGCTGGCGTAGTAGGCCTGGTTCAGGAGATTCCGCGCGGCGGCGCGGATCTCGAGGCGCGGAGAAAACCGCCACGACGCCCCGGCATCGACATCGACCCAGCCGGGCATCGCGATCTCGCTCGGCCCGGGCCGGTCGTCGCGGGCGTACCCGGCCACCCGGACGTAGGCGGCCCCCCGGTCAGCGAGCGCCTTGCGCACGACGGCCGACAACGACGGCGCCCCGATGTCGTCGAGCGGCTCGTCATCGTCCGGCGAATCGCCGCGCGAGAGGTTGGCCGCCAACTCGAGCGCGTAGCCCTGCCCCAGGTCGATCTGACCTTCGAGCTCGACGCCGGTGATGTGCGCCCGGCCACGGTTGCGGAACGCGAAGTTCTCGTCGCCGAGGTCGAACCGCTCGACGAGGTTGCGGATGCGGTAGTGATAGACGTACGCGGTGACGCGGACGCGGGAGCGCGCGTAGCGGGCGCCCAGGTCGAACTGCAGGCTCGTTTCGGGTTCGAGATCCGGGTTGCCGGTGATGAACCCGCGGCCGCTCGGGCCGCGGAAGAAGCGATCGGACAGCGTCGGATCCCGGAACCCGCGCGACACCTGGCCCGTGAGACTGAGCCCGTCGAACGGACCAACCGTCATCGAACCCAACCCGGCGAGAGCGCTGTTGGTGATCGATCGGTCGCCGAAGAACCCCCCGTCGTTCGCGCTGCGGACGACATCGACGCGCACGCCGCCGGCCAGTTGCACGGCGGGCGCGGCCTGCGTGAGCGCCTGGACGAACAGGCCCGTGTCGGTCCGGCTGGCCGAGTCGATCGACAGGTTGTCCGTTTGGCCGACGACTGCTCCGGAGAGGTCGTAGGCGACCGCGATGTCGTGCGCCTCGAGGCCAACGCGACCGTTGACGTCGAGACCGAACTCGAGCTGGACGTCGGAGACGAGCTTGTCGGCGACGGCACGCACCTGGAAGTCGTTCGCGGAGACGTCGGCCCGCTCGATGCTCCGCGGCGAGATCGCCGTCGCGACGCGGTCCTGATCCGTCCGCTGGTCGTAGGTGCCGAACAGGCCCGTCACGGTGACGCGGTCGAGCCGGCCAAGCCGCGGCGCTTCGAACGACACGCTCAGA
>DATKDF010000101.1:0-4387 GCA_035512795.1 Vicinamibacterales bacterium | reverse complement strand
CGGCCGGCAGGTGACGACCACGGGGGCGCGCCGGCCGGCGAGCGCGCCGGCCACGTCGAGGTCCTCGACGCCGTCGAGGCGCAATTCCACGATGTCGGCGCGCGTGGCGGCATCGCGTCGCGCACAGAGCTCCGCCATCGTCTGCCCGGTCACCGTCTCACAGATGAGCGCGCCCATCGCTCGTCGACTCCCGTCCCCCTGAAACGACAAAAGCCCCTCCAGCAGCGCTGCTGAAGAGGCCTCACTTCCCTACCGATCGGCGTCGCGAAACGCTATCGTGCGGGTGCCCCTTCAGCCCGGCCGACATACCACCACCAGGATGACCCGGAGGTCGAGGCGGCACGCGGGGTGAAGGGGAATGGCGTCACAAGAACCGGGCGGGAGCGTACCAGAAGGCCGGGACGAGCGTCAAATGGGCAGGTCCGCCGCGTGCTATAAACAGACTATCGGAGGCCATTCACTGTCGATGCGCCGACTTCTGCCCGGCTTGCTCGCGATCTCGACCGTCGCCGCCCTGACGTCGCTCGGGGCGGCGCAGAGCCCACCCCACTATCCGCTGGCCGAGATTCGTCCCGGGATGGTGGGTATCGGCCGGACCGTCTACAGTGGCACGGCCCTCGAGGAGTTCCGCGCCGAGATCATTGGCGTGCTGCACAACGTCATCGGCCCGGACCGGAACCTGATCCTCGCACGGCTCTCAGGTGGTCCGCTGGCCTCGACCGGCGTCATCCAGGGCATGAGCGGCAGCCCCGTATACATCGACGGGCGACTCATCGGCGCCGTGTCGTACTCGCTCGGCTCGTTTCCGAAGGAGCCCATCGCGGCGATTACCCCGATTGCTGAGATGATCGACGCCGTCGATCGACCCGCTCCCGAGCCGCGGCGCGCCGACGCGGGTCGCGAATGGCCGCAAACGATGGACGGCGTCGCGGTCCGTCTGTCCGAGGTCATCGAGGCGGCCGCCCCGCGTGTCGGACTTCGCCTGCCAGCGTCGATGGTCGCCCGCCTGCCGGCGCTGGCCGATCTGTCGCCCACGCTGCGCCCGATCGGCGCTGCCATGGTCGTCAGTGGACTGTCGCCGCGTGTGGCCGCAGCCCTGGGACACACGCGGCCGTCGGTCGAACCGGAGGGCCAGGCGAGTGACACCAGGAATGGTCCGGCCGACGTGCCGCCGCTTCGTCCGGGCGATCCGGTGGGCATGAGCCTCGTGCGTGGCGACCTGGAACTCGGGGCGACCGGCACGGTCACGCACGTGGACGGTGCACGCGTCTACGCGTTCGGGCATCCCTTCCTGAACCTCGGCCCGACCTCGATGGCCATGACCCGCGCGCACGTCTTCACCGTCCTGCCAAGCCTCGACACCTCGATGAAGATTGCCGGCCTTGGCCCGGTCATTGGCACCGTGGGACAGGATCGGGCTACCGCCATCGGGGGAACGCTCGGCACACTGCCGGCGGAACTGCAGGTCGACGTGACGCTCACGACGCCGCACCAGCCGGCACGGCAGTTCTCGTTTGCCGTGCTGCACGACGAGGGCCTGACGCCGCTTTTCGCGTTCGTGACGATCTTCAACACGATCGTCGGCTACGAACGCAATTCGGGCCCGCTCTCGATCGTCGCGCGCGGCTCGGTCGACTACGGCCCCCACGGCCAGATCGAGATCGACGATGTGTTCACGGGCCCAACGGCCATTGGCGCCGTGTCGGCCGCCGCCACCGCGTCGATGGGCCCGGCCGCCTCGAACCGCTTCGCGTCGGTGCTGCCCACGAGACTCACGCTCGACCTCCACGTGGCCGAAGAGACCGACCTCTGGACCATCGAGCGCGCCTGGCTCGACACGACACGCCCACGCTTCGGCGGCACACACACCGTGCACGTCAGCCTGCGGCACTACCGTGGCGGCGAACAGACAGTGGCGGTGCCGGTGACGATGCCGGAGCGGGCGAGCGGTCCGCTGACGCTTCTGGTCGGCGCCGCGCCGGCGATCGAGGCCGTTGAGCGGGACTGGCGTTCGGCCCAGCCGGCTTCACTCGACGCGCTCTTCCGGCACCTGGCCGAGGTGCGGCCCAACAACCGCTTGTACGTTCGTTTGATCGAACCCGGCGCCGGCACGGTCATGGCGGGCAGCGCCCTGCCTGGCTTGCCCGGGTCGGTGCGATCCGTGCTCGAGTCCGACCCGACGACCACAGCGAAGAGCGTCACGCGCACGCTCGTCGGCGCCTGGGAACATCGCCTCACCGGTGCCGTCGCCGGATCGCATGAACTGACGCTGACATTGTCGTCAGCCCGCTGACCGTTCACGACACAGCACACATGATGCGCGTCCGACCGTCGATTCCTGCCCTCGCCGCGGTCCTTCTCTGTGCCGTCATGCCGATTCGGGCCTCCGGTCCATCGTTCTGGACGGTCGCCACCGCGGCAGATTTCCTTGCCGGCCGATCCGACGGTGTCTTTGTGAGCCTCGCCGGCACGGTCACGCCCGGCCCGGCGCTCGCCAGCCGAATGACCGCACCGGCGCCGCAGGTCTGGGCGCTCGTCGCTGACGCCAGCGGAACGCTCTGGGCCGGCACCGGTGGCGACGGGCGCGTCCTGCGCCTGCCGGCCGGGCAACCCGAGTCGGTGGCCTACGACGCCAACGAGGCCCACGTGTTTGCGCTGGCCGTCTCCGGCGACCGCGTCTATGCAGCCACCGGGCCCGACGGCCACGTGCGTGTGCTCGAGCCGGACGGCAGTTCGCGCGTCTTGTTCGACCCGCCAGAAAAGTACATCTGGGCGCTCGCCGTCGATGGTGAGGGGCGCGTGTGGGTGGGTGCCGGCACGCCGGCGACGATTTATCGTGTCGATGCGTCGGGGACGAGCGAGGTCATCTATCGGCCGCCGGCCGCGCACGTCGTTTGCCTCGCCTTCGACAGTGCCGGCCGGCTGCTGGCGGGCACGGAGTCGCCCGGCCGGCTCTACCGGCTTGGAACCGACAACCGGCCGTTCGTGCTGCTCGACACCGGACTTGGTGAACTGCGTGCCGTCGCCGAGAGCGAGGAGGGCGCGCTCTACGCCGCGGCCGTCTCACGCGAGGGTGGTGGCACGGCAGCGGGCGAGCCGCCAGCCGTCACGATCGCCATGGGTTCACCCGCAGCCGGCCCGACGCCGCCAGCCGAGGCCGCCACCGGCCGTTCACAGGTGTTCCGCATCGCGGCCGACGGCACCTGGGAGTCGGTCTGGTCGGGCACCGATGTGGTGTACGACCTGGCGCCGGCCGCCGAGGGTGGCGTGTTCGTCGCGACGGGTCCGGAGGGCCGGCTCTATCGACTCGGTCCTCGGCGGGAGGTCTCGATGCTGACCGGCGTCGATGCCGGGCAGGTCACTCGCTTCGCGCAATCGGCCCCGGGCGGGCGCGTCATGGCGTTTGCGACGGCCAACCCCGGGCGCGTTCTGGCACTCGGCGATCGCCCGCAATCGCCGGCCACTTATCTCTCGCGCGTCCTGGACACACGGACCGTGGCAACCTGGGGCCTCCTTCGCTGGGAGGCGACCGGGGCCGTCAGTCTGTCGACCCGTTCGGGCAACACGGCGCGGCCCGACGACTCGTGGAGTGACTGGAGTGCCCCCTCATCGGCCGGCGAAGGCGTGATGGCGGTCAGCCCGCCCGCCCGTTTCATCCAGTGGCGTGCGGTCCTCGAAACGACGGGTACGGGCCCCTCGCCGGTGCTCTCGACGGTGACGCTCGCCTACCTGCCGCGCAATTCCCGGCCCGTGGTGGCCAGTGTCACGGCTCACCCGCCGGGCGTCGTCTTCCAACGCTCGTTTGCCAACGAGGACGGGGCGATCGCCGGCCTGGACGACATGACCGCCGCGACCCGACGACCGCCGGGGGACTCGGCGCCACCGACGCCCTCGCCGGGCCGGCGGATGTTCCAGCGCGGCCTGCAGACCGTGGCCTGGAAGGCGGAGGACGCCGACGGCGATCGGTTGACCTACACGCTCCGGATCAGACGGGACCCCGACGCCGAGTGGCGCGAACTGCGCACGGGGCTGCTCGACACAATCTACGTCTGGGACACGACCACCGTACCCGATGGCCGGTACGTCGTGCGCGTGGAGGCAAGCGACGCGCTGGCGAACGCGGCGGGCCGGGCCCTGGTCGGCCAGCTCGACAGCGACGCCATCACGGTCGACAACACCCCGCCGGCCATCTCGGCCACGGTGACCCGCGAGGCCACGGGCGCGCTCATCGTCATCGAGGTGCGTGATGCCTTGAGTCCGATTCAGAAGGTCGAGTACTCGGTGGCTGGCGGAGCGTGGCAGCTGCTCTATCCGGTTGATGGGCTCGCCGACTCACCGGTCGAGCGCTACCAGTTCCGGCTCGACGCCGCCCGCCGTCTGGACGAGG